>JAJACM010000022.1 GCA_022601545.1 Chlamydiia bacterium
AGTTAAGCCCCTCAGCGCCGATGGTACTGGACACAAGAGTTCGGAAGAGTAGGACGCCGCCTTTTTTTCATTCTGCACCGCAAGGGAAACCTTAGCGGTGCTTTTTTTTGCCCAAATCCAACCCCCGCGAAGCCAGCCGGCCTCCTGGCCACTGGTCCGCGCGAGCGGCCAGTGCAGGAAGGCCGGCTTGGCTGAGCCTCACCGAAAGGCCGCCCTGGCACGCGCATGCGGCCAGCAGGCCTAAGAGAAAACTCACGAGCTATCAACTGCCGATTGGCTAGGCGCCGATGGTACTGAATACAAGAGTTTGGAAGGGTAGAACGCCGCCTTTTTTTCATTCTGCACCGCAAGGGAAACTTTGGCGGTGCTTTTTTGTCCCAAACCAGTGCTAGCGAAGTCTGCGGGCCTCCTGTAACTGGCCCTCGTGGCCAGGGCAGGTACCGGCTAGGCTGAGTGTCACCGAAAGGCCGCTCGGGTCCGCGTGAGCGGCCAAGCAGGCCTAAGGAGGGAGGCCTGGCAGGGGATGCCAGGCCTGGATGATGCTTAGGAGGTGAGTAAGTCTTTAAGAGTCATGAGGGCGCGAGTGACCGCGTTTGCAAAGGCTGCTGCGCTTTTATTTTGCGTGCTTTGGCATGAGGAGATGTTCATGATGATTAGTTCGGGGAGGATGTTGTAGCAGATGCCAACGCCATTTGGGTCGATGGGCCAAAAGCCTCCAGCTTTTGTCACTTTGGTTGGGACTTGGCTTGATGCAATGTACCATGGCTTATTCCAGGCAGTGTCTGTAAAAATGGAAGGGGGGGGGCCTCCTCCCTCTTGGGCTATCATTTGGTGGGCGAGGAGTACTCGATCAACCCCTTGCCCGGCCATGGCGAGAATTTTGTAGTTGCGGTGGGCTTCAACTGCTTGCTTGAGTAGGGCTCTTTTTTCTTCTGGGGAGTGTGTAGCTTCTTCTAGGGAGTTAATGAAGGTGAGCACTTCAGGAAGAGCTGAGCGAATGGTTTCTGTTCTCGCCTCGAAGAATGCACGGGTGGTAGCAGTTTCGTAGATTTGAGAGAGCTCTTTTTGACGGGGAAGCATGTATCGTGCTGCGAGTGAGAGGGCTACTTGCATGAAGCTATCTGGACTCAAGTTGTGGCGTTGTATGAAGCTTGCTCCAAATTTCTCGAAAGCGCGCACTTCTACAGTTCTTCCTTTGTGGGTTTTAATATAGTTCGCTTGAATTTTGGGTGCACGGAGCTTCATGAGGTCTGGAACTTCAAATTTGAGTGGTGTCGGTGGGTTTGGGAGGTGGGCATTTGCGGTGGGGCAGGGGAGAACAAGGGTTTGTGTGGCATCCTTTTGCCCATGTGGGACCTCTGAGAGAAGGACTTCAGAGAGCATACGCTGTGTAGCGATACCATCGGCTGGGGTATGATCCATATCTGCAACAAGGTCGTTTCCATCTTTTGAGATGTGCATTAGAACGCAGGCATCTGGGAGTTTATTCGACGCGCTGAGCATTGTGGCTGCAACCGCTTCTGTATCACTTCCCCATGAATCTGTAGCGAGGACAATATAGCCGAGAGCAGAGGTAAGGGTTTTCAGTGGGAGTTGGTTTGCGGAGTTGGCATTGAGTGTTTCAAAATCAGTTGCCCAGGTATCCCGATTTTGGAGGGAGTAGATACCGACTGAATAGGGATCTTCAGGATAGCGCTGCTCTTTGATGTAGACGATTTGTGTGTAGATATCTTCAATGGAAAGAGGGGTGTGGTCGTCACCATAGAGGTTGATTGGCCAGTAGCGCCCTGCTTGGATAATGATGACATAGGTATTGTCAGGGGAATGTTGAAGACGATCCATTCCTTTGCCCGGAACTCGATACATTCCTAAGATATGCTTAAATTGCTCCATGCAGAAGGGTGTGCCCCCTGGTTGATCTGGCTTAAGGGTGCCGTGGACGACTGCTTCGCGAAATTGTGCCAGGCCGTGAAGGATATAGGCTGCGCGAGCAGCTTGTGGGTGTTCTCCTTCTACGCGGCGTGGGATGATTGGACCTAGTCCCCAAATATTGCTACTCATCGAAAGGGGGGAACGATTAGCGAGGTACATTTTATCCCAGTAAGGGGTGAGCCAGTTAGGACGTAATTTTCTCTCTGCTTCAAGTCTTGCATGGGTGATCTTTCCCTGTCCATCGCAGTAGGTATTGACAGCTCTTTCGGTTGCTGCGTATTCAGGGTCTGTCAAGAGGGGGCGCACAGTGCGAAGGTAGAGAGTACGTACATGGTCTAGTGAAGGTAGAGGGAGATTGGGGAGTCGGTTTTGGAGATCAAAGGTGCCGGGATGTTTAGGCTCGATCCACTTGACTACTCCTCGTAGGAACTGACTGACGGGGGAGCGGGGCATCTCGACTACGATAGGATGCGTGCAAATGAGTCCACAAATCCCATTAGCAAGTGTTGTCATGAGGTCTTTATCGTCTTCACAACAGGGCTGAAAGAGCCCTCCAGTTGGTGTTGTTGGTGCTGTTCTTCCTGCTGGTTGGGCCATACGAAATCTCCTTGAGCTATTATTTTTATTTGGGCCCGGAGTATAACACCTTTATTTAGAATATGTTAAGGAAAAGTTTTTCAAATCTATCTGAAGATGGGCTATTCTGGGGTAGAAATTGCAGAGAAAATATATGAAAAAATCAGAAATTATCTGGCTTGAGAAGGCCTTTGACTCACTTCCTTGTACCGATGCAAAAGAGCTCACGCATGATGTTGTGGCTTCACAAGAAAACTTGGTGAAGGTAATTGATCAACTCGGACAACCTGAAGCTGTCGAGCTTTTAAAGGACTTTTCAAAAAAGCTGATCGATCTCAGCAATTATCGGTATGAATTTGCTAGGCGCTTTCTCATTAATATTGATGGGGCAATAAGTGAGTTTCATGAAGATAGAAGAGGGCTGCTTCCTAAAAAGAAAAAGTATGCAACACTCATTGAAAAGGCAAGTGAGCATTTACGCAATGCGGGAGGCCACTTGGCAGCTTGGGCTGTGAGCTTAGAACAATCTGAATTCGCACCTACTTTTGAAAAAGAGGAGTTAGATGCTTCTCAAGCCTTTTTGCTTGGACATTCACGTCGTTCATGCCTAAACGTATTAGAGGGATGTGCCAAGAAGATGGAAGGGTGTGAATCGGGACAATTTTTCCATCAATTTGTCAAAGAGATGCAAAAGTATTCTCATGCAATCAGGCCCCTTGAACATGCAGAGAAGATGCGTAATCACTGCGGCCGTTCATTTGACTTTGAAATCGATTTTGATGCTCTCATGATCGATTTTTAGTCGTTGACCACTTCTGAGTCTTTTTGCACATATCCTTGCTTGAGCTCTGCTCGATAGAAAATCCACAGTCCAAATCCGACGATTGCCGTGGAGAGGAAAATTGTAAGAGAGATGGGCTCACCAATGATTAGCCAGGCATTGAGAGATGCAAAGATGGGGCTGAGCAGGCCGAAGAAGGAGAGGAGGGTGGCTGTATATTTGCGGAGCAAGTACCCATAAAGGTTAAAGCAGATGACATTGGAAATGATGGTCATGGCCAGCACCCCTTTGAGGAAAGGAGTCATTGCTCCTGCTGCAACTGGGATGGGGGAGTAGTTGTCGACAAAAAGGGAAGTAAATAGGGCCAAAAATCCACCCATCAGCATACTCCACCCATTGGCTTTAATGGGGGAGACTTCATAGTCTTTCACCACTAAGCGGAGGATCACCCACCCATAGACAGCAAAAAAGGCGGCTCCTGCAACGGCAAGCTCTGCCCAGGAGAAGACACCAAACGCCATCACAACATCTTCTAAAGATGATTTGGCAAGGATAACGGGGATAAACCCGAGAAATCCAATGCACATTCCCACCCACTTGGCAGGTGTCATTTTTTCTTTAAAGTGGATGTAGGAGAGGAGGGCCGTAATGAAGGGGGAGAGGCTGTATATAAAGCAAACTTTTGCAGAGGAGAGGTATTGAAGCCCCCAAAACTCTAAAATATTTGTTAGGTAGATACTAAATAGTGCAAGGATCATGAAGCTGATCCATACGCGCAGCGGCATTTTGAAGGTGAGCTTGCGTCGGATTAAGAGGTAGCCTAGAAGGAGCACTCCCGCAAAAGCCATTCGAAATCCGGTTAGGAAGATGGGAGGGCTGATGTTAACCAAAAATTTGCCAATGGGAAACGATGTCGACCAAAGGGCATAGAGGAGTGGGATCAGTATTAAGTGCATGGGCAAAGTGTATCACGGCTGGGCTAAAAAAGACCAATGTTTAAATCATATCATTTAATATTTGATTGCGAGCGGTGCGCATATACTCAACCACAAAGTGGAGGTTGTGGATCGATGAGAGGGATAGAGCGGTTACCTCATGTGCTTTGAAGAGGTGGTGGAGATAGGCCATCGAATAATTTTTACATGTATAGCAGCTACATGTGTCATCGATGGGGCCATAATGCTCTTTGTAGATCGATTGTTTGATCCGCACGTGTCGACCCCAAGTAAATAGGAGGCCGTGGCGGGCTGCCTTGGTAGGGTAGGAGCTATCAAAGGTGTCTATACCAAGTGGAATAGTGGCATCGAGTGAGTCAATGTCTGCAATTCCAAGGAGGTGGTTGGGCTTGTCTTCGGGTATTCGGGGCATAATATCGATGAGCATCTGAACCATTTCTTCTTTGTTCTTGCCCACACTTCCGCCAACTGCATATCCGTCAAAGGGGAGTTTAGCCAAATAGTCACAGCTCATCTCTCGCAATTGCTTGTCAACTCCGCCGTGAATCACAGCATACATGGCTTGATTTTGCGGGTTTTTCAGGTGGGTTTCGAGAGAGCGTTTTTCCCATCTATGGGTACGCATAAGGGAGTTTTTCAGCTTGTTCCGGTCAATATGGTAGGGGGGGAGCTCATCAAACGGAATGATAATGTCTGCGCCCAGTTTTTTCTGCGCCTCAATAGAGGTCTCAGGGGTGAGGAGCACTTTGGATCCATCTCGGTAGGAGCGGAATAAGACCCCTTCTTCATTAATCTTGATCACGGACCCATCAATTTTTTTTGACCCCTGACTTTTCAACTCGCTTGCAACAGATCCATAGGCGAGACTAAAGACTTGAAAGCCTCCTGAGTCAGTGATAATAGGACCTTTTCGATTGATAAATTGATGGAGCCCACCCCCTTTTGCCACTACATCGGGTCCTGGCTGCAGGAGGAGGTGGTAGGTATTGCAAAACATGAGCTGAATACCAATCTGGTCAATCAATACGTTGTCGAGTGCCTTGATGGTTCCATTGGTCCCAACGGCAACAAAGTTAGGGGTGTCAATAATGCCGTGCGGGGTATGGATGCGTCCGACGCGCGCTCGCGACTTTTTCGATTGGTGGATTAGCTCGAAGCCAAAGGTTTGTGTGGCTGACTGACTCATATGGACCCTCCTACCGCAATCGGCCTGTAGATCCGGCTTGCAAAGCGTGTGAAGGGGGCCATCACCACCATCACTGCCACTTTGATGACATAACTGAGAATCATAATGTCAAAGATGTGAGAAACAATCCCATAGAGACCGAGGTATGAGAAAAGGACTGTGTCCAGGAGCTGGGTGACAAGAAGGGAGGTGAAGATGGTGAGGGGGAGGGAATTGGGAAAAATTGATTTGCGCAAGAAAGCAAAGAGGCGAACGTCTACTTTTTGGACGATGAAGTAGCTAATAAAGGAGGCGACGACGATTCTGGGTGTAGGGCTAAAGATGGCGGCAAACGCCCCATGCGCCGCATCCACAGTAGAGGGTTGGTAGGAGAGGAGGACATGAATCATCACGCTTAAGAAGGCAAGCATGGCAAAGTTAATCCAGATCACCTTCTTGGCATAGCTTCTTCCAAAGTATTCTTGCAGCAGGTTAAGAGCGAGGATACTTCCAATTGCGTATGCGTCAGTTGTTGTGACAATAAAGGAAAAGAGCTCTATTTCCTTGATGACAAATAGGTTGGCAAGCACCACTTGCAAACAGCAGATGGTGGTTAGCGCTTCTTTGCCGAGGCGGAGGGCGCCAAAGATAAAGCCAAGGAGGAGGAGAATGTGCAAGACAAAGATGAGTTCGTTGCTCATTGGGTTTGACACATCCTCGCCAGTTCGCCCGATTCAAATAGTTGCATACAAATATCGCATCCCCCGACAAATTCCCCTCTAATATAGATTTGGGGAAAGGTGGGCCAGTCCGAAAACTCTTTCATCCCAGCGCGTAACTCATCGCTTTCTAAAATATTCACCGTTTCAAAGGGGACATCGAGCTGCATAAATACATCAACCACTCGGGCCGAAAAGCCGCAAACGGGCATCAGCTTAGTCCCTTTGATGAAGAGGACAATGTGGTTTTGATCGATGAGGGTCTTTACTTGTTTAAAGAGGGTGTCTGTCTTTTCCATATGTCTCCCATTCAGTTGGTGTGTAGGTATGTAAAGCAAGGGCGTGGAGTGCATCTGCAAAGAGGGGGCGAAGAGCGCTCATAATCCCTCTTTGTCGCGCAAGAGGAGCCTTCCCTTCAAAGTCATCTGAGATGACAACCGCTTCAAGATGGCGCCCATCTTCTCTCGGATCGAGGATGGTGATGCTTGCATCGGGCAACTCACCTTGAATTACCTGCTTAATTTGTGTTTCAATCGTTTCCATGATCTAAAATTCTACTCCTTACTTGGAAAAAACGATAGTTTTATTTCCAGAGCGCAAAACCCTGTTTTCGCTAAATAAACGGACCGTGTGGGAGAGGACTGCTGCCTCAACCTCGCGTCCAATGCGCACCATGTCCTTATCGGTATGACAGTGGGTCACCGGCTTGACCGCCTGGTGGATAATGGGTCCCTCATCAAGGTCAGCTGTGACTAAGTGGCCTGTGGCTCCAATGAGTTTAACCCCCCGGTCATATGCCTGTTTGTAGGGCTTGGCACCTTTAAATGAAGGCAGGCAGGAATGGTGGATGTTGATCACTTGCCCTTCATATGTGCGGCAAAAATCTTCTGACATGATTTGCATATATTTTGCTAAAATGATCAGCTCAGCCCCAGTCTCTTTGATAATCGTGCCGATTTGGGCTTCTTGCTCGGGCTTGGTCTCTATTGTAATGGGGAGATGGTGGAAGGGGAGGTCGTACATCTTTGCCATCTTTTCAAGGATGTTGTGGTTGCTGATAATGGCCGTGATTTCAATGTTGAGCTCATTTTCACTAAAGAGGTAGAGGAGGTGGTTGAGGCAATGGGACTCTTTAGAGACGAGCACCACTGTCTTGACCCGCTCACCTTGGCGGGTAAGCTTGTGATCCATAGAAAATTTTTGGATAATGGGGGAAAACTGTTTTTCAACTTCTCCTTTTGGCACCGAGGTTTCAAATGCAATTCGGACAAAGAATTTCCCCGTGGTGTACTCGCTGTGTTGCTGCAGTTCGTGAATATCGCCTTGCATCTCTGCAATTGCCTGGCAGAGGGCGGCAACGATGCCTATTTGGTCATCGCATATTGCGGTAATGATGTAGTGTGTCGATTCCATAGGTGCCTCATAAATTTCGTGTATTCTACCATGGACGCATTCAGATGTCCATGATAGAATCGAGAAGTGAGAAATCTTTTGAAGAGGCGATGGGTATGACAGGCGGAACTAAGGTTATAAGTGTGGCAATTACGGGTGCGGCAGGGCAAATTGGCTATAGCTTGATTCCAATGTTGTTACAGCGAGAGGTATTTGGCCGTGGGGTGAAGGTGCGCTTAAAGTTACTTGAAATCCCGCAGAGTGTATCGAATTTGAAAGGGTTGGTGATGGAGCTCGAAGATAGTGGGTTTGGGACGATTGACTCCATTGAAGTGGGGAGTGATCCAAATGTGATTTTTCAGGATATCGACTGGGCCATTTTGGTGGGGGCAGTCGCCAGGCATCCGGGGATGGAGCGGAAAGACTTGTTGGAAACAAATGCAAGAATTTTTTACGAGCAAGGGCGCGCACTTGATCAAGTGGCAAAAAAGAATGTGAAGGTGCTTGTTGTGGGGAATCCGGCAAACACCAATTGTTTGATTACGCTTAGGAATGCCCCTTCTATTCCAGTGGGCAACTTTTTTGCCCTGACGCGGCTTGATCAAAATCGGGCCCAATTTCAGCTAGCCAATAAGGCAGGGCGTCATTTGGATGAGGTGAAAAATGTGATTGTATGGGGGAATCACTCGACGACTCAAGTGCCCGATTTTACGCAGGCAACGATTGGGGGGGAGGGAGTAGAAGCATTTATTGATCGGGATTGGTTGGAGGGGGAATTTTTCCAGAGTGTGGCCGAGCGGGGTGGGGCGGTGTTGAAGGCGCGTAAGCGCTCATCGGCTCTTTCTGCTGCTTGGGCAATCACAGATTGCGTTGAGGATTTGATACGGCCGAATGGGGTGTTTAGCGCGGGAATGTATACGAGGGGGAATCGATTTGGGTGGGATGAGGACTTGGTCTTTTCAATGCCTTTACGGAGTGTGGAAAGGGATGGAAAATTGGTGCAGGAGGTGGTGGATATGGGTGAGTTTGATCCATTTATTGCTGAGAAAATTCGGGCGAGTGAAGAGGAGTTGGTTGAAGAGCGAAAAGCTGTATTTGAGTATTTGAAATAATTTGTGAGTTGGTATACAATGGGGCTTTCACAAGGGGTTTATTGTTATGACATTTGCTGAGATTGAGAATGTATTCAACCGGGCTTTGAGATATTCGTTTACAAAGATGAAGTTTGTCTTTGTTTTGCCAGTTGTTTTGGTTTGCGGATTGCTCATCGTTTTTTGCCGAGCGCTTGCTGTGAATGCCAATAGTTGGCTTTCTCTTAGCTTGGCCTTTTTGCCGGTCTTTTTGTGTTCGGGGGTGTTGCTTTCTGCCGGGGTGATTTTGGTGAGGCTCTATTACCATGAGGTGAAGGGACATAAGGTGGACTATAAGCGGTTGTTTAGCCAGTCTGTGCAAGTGTTGGTGGGGATTTCCTATTTGACGCTTCCTTTGATGCTTTCTTACTTGTTGCTCTGGACGTTGATGGGGGTCTTTTACTTGATGCGGGAGATTCCAACGGTGGGCCCAGTCCTCGCGACGCTCTTTTCCTTTGCCCCATTTTTGCTGGTATTTGGCTCAATTGTGTTGAGTGTGGGGTGCTTGGTGGCGCTATTTTTTGTCACTCCTGAAGTGGCGTTGAAAAATGGGGTGAGCATGAAGCTTGCTGAAGATGTCTACAAGCGGATGAAGGCCTCGGTTTTCTCTAACTTGATCTTGTTTTTGATTGGAACGCTGCCGGTTGCCCTTTGTGTAGGGGTGCTCATTGGCTCTGCTGTGATGACGGGGGCAAACTATTTGCAGGGGGTTGATGTTCTCTCTGTCGGATTGCAGTGGTTCTTTATCATGGTTCCATTCTGTGCGATTTTGACGCCGGCCATTTTGTTCTTCTTTAACTTCGCAACTGAGGGGTATGCCTTGATGCATAAGAAGATGAAGATGGAAGTAGATGGGGAGCAGCCGGCAGGTGAGCTGGAGGATGCAGCCGACTTGAAGGAGTCCTACTCGTAATCTTCGATGCGGGGATACTTTTCTAGAATATGTTCAATTTGCTTGTCGTTAAGTGAGGTGCACTGAACGAGAATGGAGCAGAGTTGAGGGAGCCAGTCTTTGGTCTCTTCCCATTCGAGGGTTTGTAAGGCATTGTTCTTGGCCTTTTCTTTTTCATAGGCGAGCCTGAGGTAGGGGTGATCGGTGAAGAGTTCGGCGGGGAAGGTGGCGATATCTTTTTCAAGTTCTTTAAATTGGGTGCGGCTTGCTCGCACTGTTCTTCGAGTTTTGAGGTAGAGTCCGCGGATTCCTTTAAAGGTGAAGTCGGGGTTATTGGCTGGATAGGGGAGGCCGGGGAGCCAGTTGACTGTGATGGCGTGCATTGAGAGGATGAAGGGGGTGCTTAAGGAGTGGAGGGTAGCTTTATGGGTGAGGAGGCGGTTGTAAACGGTTTCAATCACGGGCTTATATTCTTTTTCAGGCTTTGTGGTGTAGGTCGTGGAGGTGGGATAGTGCTTAACGCAGTAATTGATTGAGTTTTCGTATTGAGGATAGTTAATGAGCACTTGCTTAGCAACGGTGGGGAGCCAGCTATTGGTTGTGTCCCAGTTGATTGTTTCGAAAGCTTTTGCCCGTTTGGCAATTTTGTCATACTCTTTTTGGGCGAGGGGTGTTGGGGGAGGAGTGTTTTTTAGAGTTTGATCGAGTTGAAGGGTGGTTTCAACAAATTCTTGTGCTTTTTGGTGTAAAAATATGCTTCCATTGAATACAATGCTCGTGTCTGGATGCTTGTGGCCAGGGCAAATGTCTTGCTCAATTCCAAGTAGATGTGACGTTAGGTTTTTATGAAATTTAATTAGGGATTTTTTGTAATTTTTTATTAACTGGTCCATATCTATTATAAGTAGCATAGGAAGGTGTATTTTGAAAGTCGCAGTTGTTGGTTTTGGTTTTGGAGGGAGTTCGGTTGCTTATGAATTCCTGCGCCAACTCCCCGACTGTCAGCTGGATGTGTTTGCGGTAGGGGATCGGGCCTCATGTGCAGCTTCTGGAATGTGTCATCCATACCACGGAAGGCGGGGCAAGCTCAATGAGAACGGGTTAGAGGCGTTTGATACGACACTTAAGCTGTTTAAAGAGGTGCAAGCTGAGTGGGGAGAGCCCATATTTCAGCAATCAGGTGTGTTGCGAATTATGGCCGAAGGGCATCCCAATCAGACACAAGCAATTGAGGGGGATCTCAAGGCGTATGATGTGCAAGAGAAGATGGGGTGGTGGATTCCAGAAGGGGTGGTGCTCTTTTCCAAGCTCTATTTGAAGGCGATTGAGGGTGTGTTGAAAAAGAGGGGGGTGAATTTTGTCGATCAGCGGATCGATTCGATCGATGCATTGGGCGAGTATGACCGGGTGGTTTGGGCGCTTGGAAGTGGGGTGCATCACTTTGAGTTTTCCAAAAAGCATCAGCTCCGGTATCGTAAGGGACATGCCCTCTATGTGCGGTTGCCCGAGGGGGTAGTGGGAGGCAAGCATGCGTACGTCAATGGAGGGCACTTTGTTCCAACAGATGAGAAAGGGGTGTATGTGGTAGGGTCAACCTATGAAAAAGAGGATATTTGGGGACCCTCTTCACTCGAAAGGGCTCGCTCTGAGCTGAGAGCAATGTGGATTGAGAAGTTTCCCCGATTTGATGAGCTAGAAATTTTGGATGTGAGGTCTGGTGTGCGCGTGGGGATTCGATCGGGATATTTGCCTATACTCGAGCAGTTGGATGAGAAGAATGTGGCAATTTATGGATTTGGATCGAGGGGGCTATTATATGCCCCGTATTATGCTAAACAAGCGGTGAAGATGTGTCTAAGTTAAGCGGTGAGTTTGTGTTCATGGGGACCGGGTCCTCTCGTGGGACTCCGGAAATTGGTTGCGATTGTCAGGTGTGCAAGAGTGAGGATCCACGCGATTTTCGAAACCGCTCTTCGGGGGTGATTTATGCTGGGGGGAAGACAATTTTGGTCGATGTCCCACCCGATTTGCGCTACACTTGTTTGCGTGAGGGGATAAGGGATATCGATGGGGTGATTGTTACCCACCACCACTATGATCATTGTGGGGGATTTGATGATTTGCGCATCCCATCCTACCAGGCAGGGGGGAAGATGCCGATCATTTGTCTTGAGTCAACGTTTACTGAGATGAAAAAGCGGTATGGGTATTTATTTGAAGTGGATCCTCCCCTTTTTCAAGCGGAGATTGTTGGGCGGACAAAAGAGCATATCCACTTGCTGGGGGTGGAGATGACGGGGATGATTTATCAGCATGCGGGCATTGATGTTCTGGGATTTCGGATTGGGGATTTTGCCTATATAATCGATATCAAGCTGTATAGTGAGTCGATTTTCGAGATTTTAGAAGGGGTGAAGACATTGGTGATTTCTGCGATTGGCGAAGATGATAACCATCCTGTCCACCTATCGGTGAAGCAAGCGATTGAATTTAGCAAGAGGGTGAAGGCAAAAAGAACCTATTTGTCACATTTGTCCCACCGTCTTGGCCACGAGACAACTTCACAAAAGCTGCCAGATGGGGTATTTTGTGCATATGATGGATTGCGCTTAGAATTTGAATATTGATAATAGGAAAAGTAGTATATGACGGGCAACGAGGCAAAGAAGAATAAGATTCAGGAAGAGCGGTATGACGTTAGCCAGCTTAAACGGGCTATTTTGGTGGGAGCGTATGAGTCTTGTGAGTCGAAAGAAAAGTGCATGGAGTTTTTGACAGAGCTTGAAGACCTTGCCAACACCTATGGTTTTGAGGTGGTTGGAAAGGTGCCGTGTGTGATTCGCAAATTTGATGCCCGCACCTACATTGGAAAGGGAAAGGTAGAGGAAATTGCCGAAGCATGTCGCGAGTCGGGGATTGACTTGGTGATCTTTGATGATGAAATTTCACCCAATCAGCAGAGAAACCTTGAGGGGATCATCGGTCGACCAGTCCTTGATCGGACAGAGCTTATTCTCGAGGTATTTGCCCAGCGAGCTCAGTCGAAAGAAGCGCGGTTGCAAATTGAACTTGCCCGTTCCCGCTATCAGCTGCCCCGCTTGAAGGGGATGTGGACTCACCACTCTAGACAAACCGCTGGTGGGGGTGGTGCGACAAAAGGGGAGGGGGAAAAGCAAATTGAGATTGATCGCCGCTTGTTAAAATCGCGTATTGCTCTTATCCAAAAAGAGATCAAAAAGGTCAAATCTACCCGCCTGACTCAGAGAAAATTGCGCGAGCGGACGGGGGTGCCCACTTTTGCGATTATTGGGTATACTAATGCTGGGAAATCCACCCTTCTCAATGCACTCACTGATGCAGAGGTGTTAGCAGAGGACAAGTTGTTTGCCACACTCGACACCTCAAGTCGACAATATACTCTCCCCAACCACCAACAAATTGTTTTGGTCGACACGGTGGGATTTATCCGCAAGCTTCCTCACACATTGGTTGCGGCATTCCGCAGTACCCTCGAAGAGGCGATCCACACCGACTTTATTCTCCATGTGATCGATGCCTCCCATCCGCAGGCAATTGAACAGGGGAAAGTGACGTTAAAGCTTTTGAAAGAACTCGGCTCCCCTGCTAAGGAGATGATTACAATTTTTAACAAAATTGATCAGGTGGAAGGGAAGTCAAAGCTCTTTCAGCTTAAGCTCCTCTTCTCAAATACTGTCGCCATTTCCGCTCAAAATCGGGAAGGGTTTGATGAGCTACTCGAAAAAATTGAAGAGCTCCTCTCAAGCCGTCGGGTGAGCCTAAAGTTGCGCATCCCGCAGAAATCGTATGCTGTGGTGGCCCAGTTGATGGAAGAGGGGACTGTCAAGAGTTCAGAATATGAAGAAAATGATGTCTTAATGGATGTTGAAATTCCCACCTACCTCGAGCATAAAGTGGCCAAATATATCGAAAAATGAAGAACTTTCCCGTTTCCGAAAGACCGCGAGAGCGGTTGTTACATCTGGGGACCGATCGCTTATCGACAGCTGAGCTGTTGGCCATCTTGCTGGGCAGCGGTACAACGGGTAAAACAGCAATAGAGCTTGCCCAGGAGCTCTTAGTGCATTTTGGTGGATTGAGCGGCCTCTACCAAGCCTCCGTTCATGAGCTGCAACAAATTCGGGGGATGGGGCAGGCAAAAGCAATTGGGATTAAGTCAGCCCTTTCGCTCTCGATGCGATTAAAAGAGGAGTCGGCGTTTGACCCAGTGGCGATACGCTCTCCAGAAGACCTCTATAACCACGTCGAGCGCCATTTTTTTGGCGAAAAGCGGGAAAAGGCGCTTGTAGTCCTACTCGATACACGCCAGCGAGCCTTTCACACTGAGCTGATCGGCATTGGCTCACTCACTGAAGTGGTTGTCCACCCGCGGGAGATTTTCGCCGAGGCGGTGCGCCGGTCTGCAAAGAGCTTGGTCTTAGTCCACAACCATCCCAGCGGCGATCCTTCTCCATCCGATGCAGACATCCAAATCACAAAAGTGCTCATTCAATCGGGCAATGTGATGGGGATTTCCATACGCGATCATATCATTGTGGGAAAAAATTGCTTTGCATCACTAAAAGAGCTTGGGGTATTTACTTCTTAGTGCTTCTTTGCTTTTGTTCAGCCTCTTTTTCAAGCTGCTCTAGCCTTTCAACGGGTGAGCCTTTCTTAAGCGTGACATTGAAGTTGTCATGAACCACATTAACTACCCCAATGGACATCATCTGAATCGCGATTAAAGCGACCAATAGCCCCCCAAACCGCTCCAAGGCCATCAGCCCCTTTTCACCGAGCAAATACTTGATTTGACACGCGGCAAGGGCGATAAGGACAGAGGGGAGCCATGCGAGGAGTAGGGCGACGGCTATCATCCCATCGGGCAATTCATGCGAGTAGATCATCACCGTGGCAATACTTCCCGGTCCTGCCATGACCGGAATAGCGAGTGGGACGACATAAGGCTCGTGCTGAGGCATGGAGTCGGCATCTCGGTCGTGGTTAGGGAAGATCATGGTGAGTGAAATAATCACTAGTAAGAGCCCTCCTGCTACCCCTACGGCTCCTGAGCTAATTCCAATCAAATTCAAAATGCCATTGCCAAAGAACCCAAAGAGAAGGAGGATTACAAGGGCAATACACATCTCTCGAAAGAGAATCATTCGCTGTCTTGCCACGGGGTACTTGCCGAGCAGGGCGAGGTAGAGAGGAATGTTTCCCAGCACATTGTAGATAAAGAAGATTGAAATTGCGACGGCAAATACTGACATGAGGCCTCATAAATTTGTGCTATACCATACTAAACTTTCGTTTTTTTGGCTAGACGATAGAGAAGTGATGGGGTATGCTTTGTGGCAACTGGAGGGCAATTCATTGAAAGATCAAATTCTAATTTCACCTCGTATGAGGCCATTTTCGCACGAAAAGCAGGCCTTTGCCCTCATTCCTCTCACCAATCATGCGGTGTGGATTTACCCCACCAGACTCCACTTTTCCTTTGATCAAATTGTGGATATTCCCCTTCGGGGACCGGTCAAAGGATTTACCTCGGAGCTCGATTTGGAGCGGCAAAGAATCCGTGTCTTTGGTCGCCACCGAGATGGCTACTTTGTTTACCATGTCTATGCATATGCAGGTCAGGTCATAGTTAAAGGACAAAAAGGGATCGATCTTGATTGCGCTTTTTCAATTGATAAGATGGGAGAAGTTGCTTCTTATGAGCGGCTTTATCTCGGGTGCGATAAGAAGCAAGACATGGCCCAGATTTTTCGGCGGAGCGATCCGCGGGAGTATTTTCCCCTCTGGTTTTCTACCGGGCAGCAAGTTGTCGATCCTGTCGATTCTGGGATGCATCTGGAAAAGCACCTGGAAAATCATTTGACTGGCGATTTTGCATCACTTGTCGAGGTGTTTGAAACTGGATTTCGATCGTTGATGCTTCCTTTGGGAGAAGATGATCGGTTTCAAGGGGTAGTGCCAGTTGATGAAGCAAAGTTGGGAAGGCCTTCTCCTTTCATTTTGCGTCGAGGCTACCAATTGATTCGCGATCTGTTTTTCCGCGAGGAAAAGGGAGAGCTTGTTATCTTACCTCATCTTCTGAAGGGGTTTGTTTTTGGGAAGTTGACTAATCTGCAGGCGGGACCTTTTGTCATCGGAATAGAGTGGTCTAAGAAAAAATTGCGCCGGATGACTGTTAAGTCGAGCCGCGAAGATAGGGTCAATTTGCGCCTTCCTAAGGGAATTCAGTCGTTTCGTTTGAGGGTGAAGGGGGAGCGCAAAAAGGAGGTGGTGCCGGTAGGTAAGCCTCTTGCGATCGGCAAGAATCAAACGCTCATTCTTGAGAGGTTTGAAAAATAAACCCCAGCTCGCTATATAGGAGCTTTAGGGGTAGTGCATGCCAGATGACAGTTTATCACATCAGACCATGTTGGATTTGGGACACCACACAGCGCCCCATGAATACCTTGGCCTACATCCACTCAAAAATGGATCGAAGGTCATTCGACTCTGGTCTCCCCATGAGACTGAGGCTCATGTCGAACTTTTTGGACAAGTCAGCCAACTCGATCAGATTGATCCCAAAGGGATCTTTGAGTTGAAGGTACCACCTGAAACAACCAGTTTAGATTATAAAATCATCACTCCTCATCGGATGCGGGTATATGACCCTTATGTTTTTGCCCCCACCCTATCTGAGACAGACCTCTTTTTATTTTCAAAAGGGATGCTCTTTGATATTCACAAGAAATTTGGCGCCCACTTTGTCACCCATGAAGGGTGTAAGGGAGTGAAGTTTGCTGTTTGGGCTCCTGATGTGCTGGGGGTGAGTGTGGTGGGCGATTTCAACGGATGGAATCACAAGCTTAACCCAATGCGCCGGTGCAAAGGGGGAACGGTTTGGGAGCTTTTTATTCCGGGCAAGCAAGCGATTTTCTGCCAAAACCACTACAAGTTTGCGATTCTGACCCAAGAAGGGAAGGTGTTGCTCAAAAGTGATCCATTTGGGAGGGAATTTGAGCTGCGGCCAAAAGATGCTTCGCGAATCACTCGCGTGGATTCCTTTAATTGGGGCGATAGAGAGTGGCTACAAAGGCAAAAGGAAAGTGATAGGCTCAATCGGCCAATTAACATTTACGAGATTCATCTCGGCTCGTGGCGCTATATTGGCAATTATCGGGCTATTGCGCACGAGCTAGTGCCTTACATCCATGAGATGGGGTATACTCATGTTGAGATTCTCCCCATTTCTGAGCATCCTCTTGATGAGTCGTGGGGATATCAATGTACGGGCTATTATGCCCCCTCCTCAAGATATGGCTCTCCCGAGGACTTTAAATACTTTGTCAACTACCTCCACCAGCACAATGTGGGTGTTATTCTCGACTGGGTCCCTTCCCACTTTCCAAAAGATCCTCATGCTTTGGCCGAATTTAACGGTAAGCCTCTTTATGAGTGTGATGACCCTGTAATGGCTGAACACCCTCATTGGCAAACGCTCATTTTCGATTTTCGCCGGCCAGAAGTGGTCAACTTCCTCATTGGAAGTGCCCTTTTCTGGATTGAAGAAATGCATGTTGATGGGATTCGGGTCGATGCGGTCTCATCGCTGATTTACCTAAGCTTTGGGCGAGAAAAGGGGATGTGGAAACCCAATAGAATGGGTGGTGAGGAAAACCTGGAGGCGGTTGAGTTTATCAAAAAGCTCAACTGCGCTGTCAAAGAGCGGTATCCACAGGCGATGATGATTGCCGAAGAATCGAGCAGCTATCCAGGGGTAACCCGCCCAGTTTTCAAGGGGGGATTGGGGTTTGATCTCAAGTGGTGTTTAGGGTGGATGAATGACACCTTGCGCTTTATTAGTCGAGACCCAGCTCAGCGCAAATTCCATCACGACGATATCACCTTCTTGTTCATGTATGTCTTCAAGGAAAAGTATGTGATGCCCCTCTCTCATGATGAAGTAGTGCATGAGAAGAGAAGCTTGTTTAATAAGCCATCTGGAACGATATTTGAAAAATGCGCGACTCACAAGTTGTTGTATGGATATGCTATGTGTTGCCCGGGGAAGAAGCTCTTTTTTATGGGAGCTGAGTTTGGACAACTCAAAGAGTGGAATTGCAAAGGGGAGCTTGACTGGCAATTGCTAGAGGAGCAAGAACACCACGGTATCCATATATTTGTCAAAGAGCTCAATCATCTTTATTGCTCAAATGAAGCGCTATGGCAAGATGATTTTACCCCAAATGGATTCGAGTGGGTTGAGGTGAGCGATAAAGAACACTCAGTCTTTGCTCTCTTGCGAAAGGGGGGCGATCAAACCCTTCTTGCGGTCTTAAATTTTTCGGCCAATCACTATCCAAGGTATCCCCTTGCCTTTGCAAAAAAACACCGTTTAAAAGAGGTGATCAATAGTGATGGGTTTCGCTATGGGGGAAGGGGAAGGCTCAATACAGGGGCGATCACAACCTTGCAACTTGCCCCTCTCTCAATTGCAATTTTTGAGGTTTCATCCAAATAGAACATGTACTACAATGCGTGTATGAAGGTGACCAAATCAGAGTATGAGGCGCTACTTGAAACCATTCGGCGCCACGATGAAAAGTATTACGAGCAGGCAAAGCCTGAAATTACAGACTACGAATACGATCAGCTCTTAAAAGAGCTAGAGGCAATCGAGCAGGACCATCCTGAATGGGTGGTTGCAGATTCGCCCACACGCACGCTTGGCGATGCTCCAACTGCTGGTTTCAAGCAAGTCAAACATAAGCATCCAATGCTATCACTGAGCAACACCTACTCAGAAGAAGAGGTGAAAGGGTTTATCGATCGGATTCATAAACTGACAGGAAATGAGAAATCACCCCTTTCTTGTGAGTTAAAGATGGATGGCGTAGCTGTGGGCATTACCTATATCAACGGTCGGTTAAAAAGCGGAGTGACACGGGGTAATGGAAAGGTGGGAGATGATATCACAGCCAATGTGAGAAAAATAGCCTCCCTTCCCAAAGAGCTGAAGGGGAGCGATATCCCAGAGCGGCTCGAGCTCAGGGGAGAAATCTTTATCCCGAAGAAGACCTTTTTGGCACTCAACACAGAGCGGGAAGAAAATGGAGAAGAGGGGTGGGCCAATCCACGCAATGCGGCTGCGGGAAGCTTAAAGTTGCTCGATTCGGAGGAGAGTGGCAGACGAGGACTCGATATTGTCCTCTATAATGTCGCTGAAGAGACGAGTGGGAAACTAAAAAAGCAGTCAGATACTCGGGAGTTTTTAAAGCAGTTTGATCTGCCTGTTTTTGCTAAAGAGCATGTGGCAGTTTGCCATACTGAACAAGAGGTGATGGAGTTTGCCCACCAAATTGAAAAAGTGCGCGATGACTTTCCCTTTGAAATTGATGGGATTGTGATTAAGCTCGATCAACTCAGCGAGCACAAGTTTATCGGCTCAACTGGAAAGTGCCCCAGGTGGGCAACAGCCTATAAGTTTGCCCCTGAGCAAGCGGTGACGGTGGTGAAAGAAATTACAACGCAGGTGGGAAGGACCGGTGTGATTACCCCTGTTGCAGAGCTTGAGCCAGTTTTGCTTGCGGGAAGTACGATTGCACGGGCCACACTTCATAACCAAGATGAGGTGAAGCGAAAAGATATCCGCGCACAGGATACGGTGATTATTGAAAAGGGGGGGGATGTCATTCCCAAAGTGGTGCGGGTAGACCTCTCAAAGCGCCCAGACGGATCAGTCGCGTGGGAGATGGATACTCATTGCCCCATCTGTGGCACCCCTGTTGAACGGGTGCCTGGACAGGTAGCGGTGCGCTGTCCCAACCGGGACACGTGTGGTGGACAACACCTGAGGCGGATCAACTTCTTTGTAGCCAAAAATGCGATGGATATTGATACGCTGGGTGAAAAAATTGTGGCGAAGTTGGTCGAGAAAGGGATTATTGCCAATTTTGCCGATATCTATGCCATTCGTAGAGAAGATCTCGAGGGGCTCGAAGGGTTCAAGGATAAGTCGATCAACAACTTGCTCGACAATATTGAAAAATCAAAAGATGTTCCACTGGCCCGATTGGTCTTTGCTTTGGGAATTCCATTTGTAGGAACGCAGACAGCAGAATTACTTGCTCAGGAGTTTGGTACCCTTGAAGCGCTAATGGAGGCGCCGTTTGAGCAGTTTGTGACAATTGAGGGGGTGGGGCCGAAGGTAGCTGAGTCTCTAGTCGAATTTTTTGCAACCCCACGCAATCAGGAGGAGATAAAGACCCTTTTGGAAAGGGGGGTGCGGCCTCAAAAAGCGGAAAAAGTGGCGGCGAGCGATCATCCATTTGCGGGTAAAACTTTTGTTTTAACCGGAACACTCGAGGAGCTTACCCGGTCTGAAGCAACCCATCTGATTAAAGAGCGGGGGGGGAAGGTGTCCGGGTCGGTTTCAAAAAAGACCGACTATGTACTCGCAGGTGAGGCGGCAGGGGCCAAGTATGATAAAGCACAAAAGCTTGGGGTAAAAATTTTGAGCGAAGAAGAGTTCAAAAAAGCGCTGTAGCTTTTTGTGGGCTTTGTGTATACTCTTCGGCATGGATCGCCTACTTATTCGATATGATGAGATGACATTGAAGAGCCGACGGAAACGGCGCTTTTTTAACCTGTGCTTTAAGCGGAGCGTTGTCAGCGCTTTGAAAAAGACCGGGATTGAAGATTACCGCCTAGAGTTGTGCGACAATCGGCTGATTGTTCATACCGATAGCGCAGAAGAGCTCATCCCTCTATTTCAGAGAATACCGGGGATCCATAGCGTTTCCCCCGTGTTAAAAATCCCGTTTAAAACACTTGATGAAATCGTAGAAAGCCTTCCCCAGGAGTGTCTCGATTATGTCGCTGATTGTAGCTATGCAGTGCGTGTGAAGCGATCGGGCGAGCACCCCTTCCGATCGATGGATGTGGGCGCGCGCGTGGGTGGGGCGCTGAAAAGTGAGACCAACTGGGTAAACCTCTCCAAGCCCGAAAAGACTGTCTATCTAGAGGTGAGAGATGATGTTTGCTACCTCTTTTACGACAACTATGCCGGAATGGGGGGCTTGCCCATTGCTTCGGGGGGAAAGGTATTGAGCCTTTTTTCAGGTGGTCTTGACAGTCCCGTCGCTTTCTATCAGATGTTAAAGCGGGGAGTGTGTGTCAATAGCCTCTTTTTTAATATGGAAGGCGATGTCACCTTTTCAGAAGCACTCTCAGTCTATAACTACCTCATCTCGAATTATGCCCATGGGTATAAGCCCGTTTTGTTCGTGGTTGAGGCAAAAGAAATGGTTGAAAAGCTACGAGAAGAAATCCCCTCTAATATGAGACAGTTGGCCCTCAAGATCATCTTTTACCAGGTAGCCCAAAAGATTTGTGAGCGCTCCTCCCATATGGCCTTGTTAACCGGTGAGTCAGCGAATCAGAAGTCGAGTCAAACCCTCCAGAGCCTATGTTTCATTGAAAAGCAGGTAGATATTCCCGTTATGCGCCCACTCGTCGGCATGAATAAGGATGAAATCACTGCCATTGCAGAGAAAATCGGGACAGCCGATTACTCAAAACATGTCAAAGAGGTATGTAACCTTTCAGAGGGGCCAGTTATCACATTGCCAAAACCCCATCATATGGAGCGACTTGGCGATTTAGAGCCATATGTGCAGATGTGTATCGAAAACATCTCCCGGTTTGTGGGCGAAGTGGAACTCCCCGAGATCAACAACCAGCTCCCCCAGCTTTCAAGCCTCAATGAGTTGATCGTTGTCGATATGCGCTATCAATTCTCCCAATCCAACTTCCCCCTCTTTACCGATATTCAGCTTTCCCAATTTGGAAAGGTAGAGGATGCAGATCCCACAAAGACCTACCTGTTTGTGTGTGAATACAATGTGCGCAGTCGCGCGCATGCCTATCGCATTCGAAAGAATGGCGGGAATGCCGCGGGAATTAGCCAAAAGCAGTACAAACAGTACTTCGAAAAGCTGATTATCGCACGCTCCCGATCAGGCCAAGTATTGCAAGAAGTTTAGCAGCCGACCAGTTCTCTAGCCAGTACTTCCCCTTTTAACGTTTGGTGATTGAAACCAGTCACTTTGACTTGTTGAAGAGTTCCAATAAATTGATGGGGGTTATCAGATGGGGCATCGAATACCACTTTTTTCCAGCAGCGACTTCGCCCTTTGAGTTGCCCTTTTTCATTCACCGCATCGACAAGTACCTCGACTGTATTGCCGATGAAATCGGTCATAATTTCACCTACAATCTGGTTGTGCAAATCCATTAGGCGGTGGAGGCGGTCGGCCTTTACCTCTTCGGGGATATCGTCTTTCCAGCGAGAAGAGGGGGTCCCTTTCCGCTCACTGTAGGCAAAGAGGAAGGCACATTCGTAGCGGAGTTGTTTGAAGACATCAAGCGTTTCACAAAACTCTTCTTCGGTCTCAGTGGGGAATCCTACGATGATATCGGTACCAAGGGCGACATTGGGGACTGTTTGGCGGAGGAGGTGCACCTTCTCGAAGTAGGCTTCTTTGGTATAGATTCTGTGCATCTTTTTGAGCACTCGGCTAGAGCCTGCCTGGATGGGGAAGTGGACAAATTCGCAGAGGGAGGGGAGGTCGCGGATTGCTTGCATGAGATCGAGGGTAATGTCGATGGGGTGGGAGGTGAGAAAGCGAATGCGCTCGATGCCCTCAATTGCATCGAGGTGGTAGAGGAGGTCGTGGAAGAGGAATTGCTTATCCTTAAAGTCCTTACCGTAACTGTTGACATTTTGGCCGAGGAGGGTCACTTCTTTATACCCTTGATCGGCGAGCATCTTCACCTCTTGGACGATGTTCTCAAGGGGGCGGGAAACTTCGCGTCCACGGGTGTAGGGGACGACGCAGTAGGTGCAGTATTTGTCACACCCTCGGATGATGGAGATGGAGGCTTTCACCTTGTCGTCTCGGGAGGCGACCAGGTAGTCGAGGTTTTCTTCAAATTTGTTGTCTGTACGGAGAACTGTTTGCTCTTTTTCGATCACTTGGTCGATGGCATCGGAGAGGTCGGTGATATTATTGGTGCCTACGACAAAGTCGAGGTGGGGGAGTTTTTTGAAAAGCGCCTCTTTTTTGGCCATGGCCATACAGCCGGTGACGCCGATTATGGGGCGGTTTTTCTTGATGCGGCCGAGCTGGCCGAGCTTTCCGAGCACTTTGCGCTCTGCTAGGTCGCGGATTGAGCAGGTATTAAATATTATAATATCAGCGAGTTTTTCATCATCTGTTTTGACGAGCCCTTTTTTTTCGAGGAGGCCGACCATGATTTCGGTGTCGAGCTCGTTCATTTGACAGCCATAGGTACGGATGTAAAAAGTTTTGGGGTTAGATCGCTTCATTTGTCTTCCTAAAATATTTGCTGATAGCCGAGTATATACGATGACAATTGAATATTCAATAGGGGAATGGAAAAAGTTTTCCCCGGCTTGAAAAAGGGTTGGCAGAAATGTGTTTATGGGGTATTCTAGTGCAAAAATGTTTTGATCTTAAGGAATAAATATGGCTGAAATGCGCAAACAAAAGACATTCATGGCGAAAAAGACGGAGAAAGCGAACTGGCTGCTGATCGATGCTAAGGGAAAGACCCTCGGAAGACTTGCCTCTGAGATTGCAAAAGTTCTTCGCGGCAAGCACAAGCCGACTTATACTCCCCATGTAGACTGTGGCGATGGCGTGATCGTAATCAACGCTAAAGCGATCCACACAACAGGGAACAAAGCCACGCAAAAAGAATATTTTCATTACACTGGGTTTATGAGCGGATTGAGAAGGCTCCCCTTCGAATTTGTCATGAACAGACACCCCGATCGAATCCTTCGCACCGCGGTGACTAAGATGATGCCCAGAACCAAGCAGGCACGTGCTCAATTGAAGAAATTGCGAATCTTCGCTGAAGGTGAGCATACTCTTGATGCGCAAAAACCACTCAAAGTCGAATGTTAATTTAGGACACAATTTATATGAGCAAGAAACTAGAAGAAACTGTTGCCGTTGGACGAAGAAAGACATCTGTTGCAAGCGTTCGTCTTAGAAAGGGGAATGGAAAGGTGACTGTCAACGGTAAGCCGTTTGAAACTTACTTCCCACACCCAACCGATCAGAAAACAGCTCTATCGCCTCTTAGCCACTATGAGGGAGAGTGTGATCTCGTTGTAAGTATTAAGGGTGGAGGTCTGAAGGGACAAGCTGGTGCTCTGCGCCATGCGATTGCCCGTGCTCTTGTTGCCAAGGTAGAAGAGCTTCGTGGACCTTTGAAAGAAGCCGGATACCTTACTCGTGACCCACGTATGAAAGAGCGTAAGAAATACGGTCAGCCTGGTGCACGTAAGAAGTTCCAGTTCTCAAAACGTTAATTTGGGCCTGGTCCAAGTTTTGCAAAAGGCCTTGCGGGAGATTCCTGCCAGGCCTTTTTTTTGCTCCCAGGCTTTCTTTTTGCCCGCAACCCCTTTTCCCGCCGCCCCATTTTTTCCCGCAGTCCTTTTGCTTGGAGCCCTTCTTTTTCCCGCCGCCCCATTTATGCTCGGAGAGGGGGGCAGGGTGTCTCAGGTGCCTGACTACAGATTGTAGTGAGTCTTAATGTAATTGAGGTAGTAGTTTGCTGACGGAGCGGTGCCCGTTGCATGTGTGATGAGGGCATCCGAGTCAAAGCGGCGGCCATGGGTGTGGATTGTCTCTTTTAGCCACTCGTTGATGAAGGCCCAGTTGCCGGCGGCAACTTGGGTTTCCCAGTCGGGGAATTTACGGGTGAAGGTGTCAAAGAGCTGGGTTGCGTAGAGCAGGCCCAGGGTGTAGGTGGGGAAGTAGCCGATCAGCCCAGCACTCCAGTGGATATCTTGAAGCACTCCCTCTGAGATGTTAGGCGGGGTAATGCCGAGATAGGATTGCATCTTCTCATCCCAGAGGGCGGGGAGGTCTTCTGTCTCGATCTCTTTTTCAATGAGCATCTTTTCAAGTTCAAATCGGAGCACGATGTGGAGAGGGTAGGTGACCCTGTCGGCATAGATGCGGATCGTTGACGGGCACACCTTAACAATGTGAGCGTAAAATTGATCGAGGCTAATCGCTTCAAATGGGGTTTTAAACTGCTCTTTTAACTGGGGGTAGAGATGTTCCCAAAAGGGGCGAGAGGTGCCGATGCAGTTTTCCCAGAAAAGGGATTGGCTCTCGTGAATGCTCAATGAGGCAAATTCACAGAGTGGGGTGCCCCGAAATTTTGTATTGAGGTTTGCCTCATAGAGAGCGTGCCCCCCTTCATGACATGCGGCTAATACGCCTCCTAAGAGGTTGTCGGTGAGGAAATGGGAAGTGGGGCGCACATCATTTGGGCAAATGGAGAGACAGAAGGGGTGGTTAGTCGTATGGAAATTGTGGCGGGTGGGGCAAAGCCCCATCTTTTGCAAGAGCTCCTTGCAAAGCTTGATTTGTTCTGGCTCACTGAAGCTATTCGGGCCGAAATCGATTAGGGGACACTCTCTTGCCGACAGGGTTTCGATGAAGGGTGAGAGGGATTCGCGCAATGGGTTGAAAAGGGCTGCTACTTTTTCTGAGGTGAGTCCGTGGTCGTATTGGTTGAGGAGGGCGTCGTAGGGGCTCTTTTCATATCCCAGGTGCTCTGCTTCTTCTCGAGCAAGGTCGAAGAGCTCTTTAAGCTGGGGGGCAAAGATTGAAAACTTCCCCTCTTTTTTTGCTTGAGCCCACTTGCTTACAGCATGGGAAGTGAGGCTACTTTTCTTTTTAACCAGCTCAATGGGAAGCTTGATGAGCTCATCATAATCTTGGGCAATCCGCTCAACAATCACTCGTTGGTCGGGGTTTGTGATCTCATCAGTCACTCCACGCTTTGCGTCAAAAAGGTCTTTTAGAAGAGCGCCCACCTCTTTTGAAGCTTTGAGCTTATAGATTTCCTCAGCAAGGGCTGCTTTCTGCTCCCCTCGATAGTCAGAGCCTGCCGGCGGCATGACCGTTTCTTGATCCCACTCAAGGAGAGCGCTAATCGACTCTAGACATTTCCAATGTTTGGAACGTTCAATCAGTTGATCGTAGGCAGACTGCTTACTCATACACTTGCTCTTTTACCTTACCTTGTTTGAATAGAGATCCAATTCGCGCCCCACCAGCATAGAGTGAGTCTGCAAGCATCGCAAAGATGGGTGTGTAGTAGAAAATCGCCTGGTAGAGGAGGGCGATGAGGAATGAACCCATGATCACATCAGTGAGCCAGTGAGCCCCAACAATCAAACGGGGGAGGAGGAAGGGGATGCTGCAGAACAGGGCAAAAAGCCCCCTTTTGCGCCCAGCGAGAAAGTGAACACTCGAGCAGAAGAGCAAAATGGTTGTTCCGTGATCACCTGGATAACAGTGGCCTGAGGAGTCTTTAATATGCATCCAGTGAATTTCTTGAGAGAGTCTCACACACCCTTCAATCACATTGGAAGGGCTAAGTCTGGGAATATCTAAAATGGTTGAAAAGAGATGTCTATTCACAAACATAAGCACGCAGGAGACGAGGATAAGGGCTGAGAAGAATTGAGCGAATCGGTACCCTCTCTTACCTTTTTCATTGAAGATATAATGAATGAAAAATCCAGCCATGACAATGTCATACATCCAGTCAGTAATGGGGCAGTTGCCAATTCCCCAGAATGACTGCCAAACGTCACTTTCCCGAATCCACGAATTGAGCAATAAAAAGCCCTTGATATCGAGCCATGCCCAAAAATGGGAAAAGGGGGGAAGAAACCATGAGCTAAAAAGGATTGCAATGGTGAGCAGCAGTTTTGAAATCACTCGAAAGTCAGTATCAGTTTGCCATCTAGTCATTATTTACCAATCATCTCCTTCAATCTGGGTCGACCTATTGCACGAATTCTGTGCAATAAATTTCTGTTTAACATGGAACCGATTTGCGTGCGATCGATTTTTATCCAATTGAAAAGAGCGAAGAGAAAAAGGGTGCCAAAAGGGACACCCATTAATATCCATGCAGAGCCGATCTCGCCTGCTCCCAAAATTAAACATCCACTCATTATCGAGAAGAAAATGATAAAAGCAAACAAAGAAATGGCAAAGATAGGGAGAATTTTTTCCTTGTAGCTAAAGGCCATCAAATAGGGAGAGAGGCAAAAGAGGAGCAATAGACTCAAAAAAGGCATGACAAGCTTTTGCAAGAGGTGGGTGCTCACACCCTCTTTCAAAAGTGTCGAGAGCCGATGGTGGGCTAAATCAATCTGATTAAGGTCTCGTCCTTTTTCTATTAAATGCAATAAGACAGGCATTTCAAGTTTTTCAAAAGACTCTTCCTTGGACCAAGTTTGAGTCTGTTTATCGAGAGTAATGACATCCACGTTGTGGGCTATTCCTTGAGAATCGAATCGCCCAATGGCATATATCCTTTTCTTCGCATGAATCCAGAAAAGATTTTCGAAGACATTATTTTCATTTTTCTTATGGTAGATGGCTTTTGATCCATTGGGCAATTGAAGAGCGGAGATGGGGTGTCTGTTGGGTTCACTTTGCATCAAGTGTTTTTCATTCCGAATCGCTTCCCGCGCTTGCGGGTAGAGATACTCGCTTGAAAAAAGGAGAAAAACACTAATGGCGAATGCAATATGAATCATTGGTTTGAGAATAACAATGCTCCGAATGCCAGCTGCCTGAAAAGCTGTAATCTCTCGGTGGCGATTCATCCGTCCCAACACAAAAGTGATGCTGATCAAAAAAGCAAGGGGGAGGAGAAATTCGAGTCGAACGATAAAGTAGTTTGCGTAGTAGGTGGCAAATTGGGCAAAGGCAAACGAGCCCCCTCTCCAAAAGTCTTGCATATGCGCTGAGTAGTCGACAACCATATAAAAAAAGTAGATTGCCAAAATGGTACTAGAAAGGGCAAAGAGGGTGCGGCTGAATAGATAGCGATACCGAATCAATTAAACACTCCCGAGCTTGAGTTGTTTTATGCGATGAGTGGATAGGCCAATGATCAAAGTGTGAGGGATGAGATAGCAAAAGGCCATAACAACGGGCAAATTGAGCAGCGACTTTGCAGCAAGGAGGAGGCCAAAAGTCAAGAGGACAATCAGCCCGATTTGCCAAATCGCTCGGGCTTTTTTCTCCCGTTGAAGGTCTATTCCAAAACAAAGCCCCAAGATGACAAAGCTAATCGGGAGGAATGAGAGGGAGAGACGCTGCCCGAGTTCCCTTCGATAATACTTTGCCTGCGACCGATCGCCAAAGGGGGCGTATAGACTTTGGCAAAGCTCCTTAAAGGAAGCAACATCAAATGGGCGGGGCTTTTTCATATACTTTTTTGGCATCACAGCTTGAGAAAAGGGGACAGAAATTCTTTTTTCATTGTCAATCACCAGGTGATCAAAATGATCAGCCGGTAGAGTTGAAATGGTACAAATCCCTTCGCCAACGAGCTGCTTTTGATCAAAGTGAATGTGATCGGCTAGTAATAGGGAAATTCGCTCTTTATCTTTGTGGTAATAGGCGATTAGGGCATCATGGGCATTTTGCTTATCCCGATCGAGCTCCACCTGGGCAAAGCTATTTTCAACCCCATTGATTTTCAGCAGTTGAAGGGGATTGATCAACTGTGGATTGGCGATTAGCTCTGTTGATGCAAGGCGACTTTTGGGCTTAATCTCATTGATTAGATAGAAGTTAATCGAGGCAAAACAGAGGGCGAGAAAATAAATGGGAAAAAAGATTTGGTTGAGCTTGAGGCCAAAAGTGAAAAGAGCGGTGAGCTCGCTACTTTCTGAGATTCTGACTGCGAGCAAATAGCTTGCAATAAGTAAGGAAACACAAATCGCCTGAGGAAGAAAGTAAGGGACTTGATAGGCCATGTAAGCAAGTGTTGAGCCAAGTGAAGTGCCAAGGCTTGCAAATTGAGCGATTTCTTCAATGCGGAGTGAGAGCAGGGAGGCGACAAGCGTGAAGAGTGAGAGGGAAAAATAGATGAGAAAGTGTCTCATCAAATAGTGCCAAATTTTGGGAATCATGCTTTTCTCAAATGCTCGAATCAGGCTACAATATACTCGATATGAAAAGATGTTTCAACGGTAAAGTGATTAATGAAGAGCTAAAAAATGAGCCTGTTCTCATTGGATTTTCGGGAGGGCCTGATTCTGTTGCCCTCCTGCACACTCTGCAAACCAGTGGGTTTAACCAAATTCACCTGGTGCATATTGATCATGGCTGGCGTGAAGAGAGCCAAAGAGAAGCGGTGCAAATTAAAGAGATGGCCCGGCGGCAAAATCTTTCGGTCCACATCTTTCGGTTAGAGCCGCCCAAAAAGGGGAATTTAGAAAATTGGTGTCGCAATGAAAGAATTCGCCACTTCAAACAAGTCTATGATGAAATAGGCGCCAAGGCTCTATTTCTTGGCCATCAGTTAGATGATTATGCTGAAACGGTGCTCAAAAGGGTGTTTGAAGGGGCTTATTTCCCCCATATCAATTCCCCCAAATTCGAGTCTGTTCAGTGGGGGATGACCATCTGTCGTCCGTTGTTAGGAATGAAAAAGGAGGAAATTCTCGCGCTTGGGCTTGAATTTTTTGATGACCCCACTAACCGGGACCCAAAGTATTTGCGGGCGCGCATGCGCCTTGAGCTAATCCCTATTTTGGAAGAGCACTTTGGCAAAGGGGTGAGAGGGAATTTGGTCCGATTGGGGATAAAAATGGGGGAGCTCGATCACTACTTATCTCGCAGGGTAGAGAGGTGGAATGGGTTGGTGAAGCAGGGGAAGATTTGTACGATATTCGACTTTTCACACGAGGAGGGGCTTGAGCCAGTGGAAGTTGAACACTTTTTTAAGAATCAGCTCAATGTGGCGCTATCCCATGTTGAATGGACAAATTTGGTGAGGTGGGTAGTCGATCGGTCAGGTGGTAAGGAGCTGATTTCTTGTGAGATCAAGCTCTTTTTCCATCGAGGAGTCGTGGTTGTGGTGAAGAAGGGAGATTTGTCCTGGAGTCGCTCAGATCGAGTGAGTGGGGGATGGGTGAATTCGTATGGCGAGAGTGTCGATGAGGGTGCTGTCAGTGGGGACTGGAAAGCGGCTTTGCTCGGAGAGGTGGTGGTTTGGCTCGGTGATGGAGACTATGAGGTGAGACCTCGAACAGGTCGGGTGAGAGAGGGGGTTCCCGCCTTCGCCAAGGAGATGTTGCCCGCGGTCTGGCAGGCCGAAGAGCAGGTGATCGATTTTTTGAATATTCGGTAAAGATGGGTCGTATTAATTGGGGGATTTTGATATGATCCAGCTATAGTGAGAGTGGTACACATGGCGGGCGTTTAGTGGGTTACGCAAGTGTTGTTTCTTTACCCCTTGTAGGGTAATATTGAGTTTCGAAAATAGAAAAATTAAATAATATTTTTATTGTATTTCATCCCTGCAGTGTGTAGGTATGAAATATGAGTTTAACTTTTGCTTAAATAGTTAGGGATATAAGTCTATTATGATGAATGATGAGAGAAATGGGAATCAAGGGCCCAAGAGAAAATTTCCTGGAAGCTTTATACTTGTAATTCTTGCTGGAATTTTAATTCTTTTGACCCTCTATCAACAGTCGGAGGCAAAAACCGCCAACGTCTCGTTCAGCCATCAGTTTGAACCTCTCGTTAACCTCGATTTGATTAATCCTGAAAAGAGTAAGAAAGTAGCTTCCTCCAATGATAGCTTGGTAACGGCTTCGGGTGAATTTAGAGAGAGCCGGACAGAAGAGAGCTTGAGGCGGGAAAAATTCCTTGAATATTTGAGCAAAAAAGATGACTTACTCATTCAAAAAGAGCGACTCGCTACTGAATTAAAGAAGGGGAAAGGGGATGTCTCGCGTCAGGCGGCAAATTACCTTTCGCTTCGCGGTGCCCAGGTGGGGCAAAATGGGGTCTCGATTGTCGATCAATCTTATGATGCTCCCGATCAGGATTTTGCGGTGACCGTCCATTCGATTAATGAATCGCCAGCCTATAATTATGTCCACCTGAAGCAGCTTTACGTCGCCTACCAAAAAGAGCCTAATCAAAAAAATACTGACGCTCTCAATGAGAATATGGGGCCCTTTTTAAGCGCCATGCAGTCAAGCAGCATTGGTGTGAGTGCCGAAGGGCTTAAAGAACAGCTGAGAAGCGCTCAAACTGAGTATGAAAGAAAAAACTATCACGGGGCGATGGAGCAAATCCACGATGTGATGGTAACCCTTGATAAGAAGCAAAACGGAACTCGGGTAGCTGGCCTACGCTCAGTGCGCAAATATACTGATGATCTAAAGGCATATAGCGCTACAGTTTCTGATCTGGCGCAAAATGAAGCTCAGCTGGAAAAGCACTACCAAACAGTTAAGCATGTCACCTGGTTTGTCAATGGGCAGGAATACTCCTCTAGCAAGCTCGAACAGCTCGACCCAGAGGTCTATCTCGCTTGGTATGCGGGACATAAGACCGAGCTTAAGAATTTCCAAGCCAATCAGGGGCGCTCGTTTTATGCAGTTGATCAGAAGCTCAATCCGGTGCTAGAGAAGAAATTTAAGAGTGAAGAGCCCCCTGCAAACTACTTTAGCTATATTTTTACCCTTTTGCCAATTGCATTGATTGTCATGCTCTTGTGGTTCCTATTCTCTCGTCAATCAAAGGGTGTAGGCTCTTCTGCCATGACCTTTGGAAAGTCGACTGCGCGATTAGTTAATCCGATGAAGAACAATGTGACTTTTAAGGATGTTGCGGGAATCGATGAGGCAAAAGAAGAGCTCGAAGAGCTTGTCGACTTTTTGAAAAATCCCACCCGATACAAGGCAGTAGGAGCTAAAATTCCTAAGGGGTGCCTACTTGTTGGACCTCCAGGAACGGGGAAGACCTTGCTTGCTAAAGCAGTCGCTGGAGAGGCGTCTCGCCCCTTCTTCTCAATTTCTGGATCAGATTTTGTGGAAATGTTTGTGGGAGTAGGGGCAAGTCGGGTGCGAGATATGTTCGACCAGGCCAAGAAAAACGCCCCATGTATCATCTTCATCGATGAGATTGACGCTGTCGGTCGCCACCGGGGTGCTGGTGTTGGCGGAGGGCATGATGAGCGTGAACAAACGCTAAACCAACTCCTTGTTGAGATGGATGGTCTCGATAGCTCACATTCCACCTCTGGAGATGGATGTGTGATTGTGATCGCCGCGACAAACCGTGTCGATATCCTCGATAAAGCGCTTCTGAGACCGGGCCGATTTGATCGAAAGGTGATGATCAACCCACCTGATATCCAAGCGCGTGTGAAGATATTAAATGTGCATACCCGTAAGCTCAAGCTGGCCGAAGATGTGGATGTCGAGCAAATTGCAGCCAAAACAGCAGGCTTGAGTGGGGCTGAGCTCGCCAACTTATGTAATGAAGCGGCCATCTTAGCTGCTAGGGCTGCCCGAACAATCATTAATATGCTCGATTTCCTCGAGGCTGCTGATAAAGAAAGCCATGGAAAACAGCGCAAAAGCATCCGCCTAACCGATAAGGATAAGCTCTCAACTGCTTACCATGAGGCGGGCCATGCCATTTGCTCGCTTGTCCTTGAAGATGACACCGTCGAGAAAATCACCATTATCCCCCGTGGGATGTCACTTGGTGCGACCCACTTTGTGAATAAGGACAATAAGTTTAGCTACTGGAAGAAAGAGGCGCTCGTTAAGATTGTCGTTCTCATGGGAGGACGTGCTGCTGAAGAGGTTTACTGTGAGGACTTTTCAAGTGGAGTGACAGGAGATCTTCAGATGGCCACTGGAATCGCATACGATATGGTGTGTAAGTGGGGAATGAGTGAGCTAGGCCCCATTGAGATGACTCCATCAGGGTCAAGTAGCCCCTATGCACAGCCAGGGTCAGAAAAGAGCGTTTCAGATGAAACCCATCGCCTGATTGATGAAGCGGTGAAGAAATATCTCGATGAGGGATATGAAAAGGCTAAGGCAATTATGATTGAGAAGAAGGCAGAAGTAGAGCTGATGGCAGAAATGCTTGTCGAGTTTGAAACGCTTGATCTCGAAGATGCTAAACGGATAATGGACGGAACCTGGGATAAGAACGAGAAGCACAAAAAGCTTAAGTCAGGTCTGCAGTCAGATTCCTCCAAGAAACAGCCTCCTCCCTATCGAGGAAAGCCCATGCAAGGCGATGGCGATATCCTTCATGCCACATAAAAAAAAAGCCCCGTCTACACGGGGCTTTTTTCGTAAGGCGTTTTCTAAACGAAGTTTAGACTTCGCTCTTCTCTTTCTTTTGGGCCGCTTTCATACTTGCTGAAATCTTACCCATTTTTGATCCGATGATCTTCACCTTGATCTTATCACCCACCTTAACCACATCATTCACATCAGCGACACGCTCATGAGCAAGCTCTGAGATGTGAACAAGGGCTGAGCTTTGGTAGGGGAGAGAGACAAAGCAGCCAAACTCTTTAATCCCATCGACAACCCCTTCGTAGATTTCGCCCACTTTGAGCTCACCTGTGAGGTCTTCAATCATCGTCAGTGCTTGGTCAATTGAATCGCCATTGACGCAGCTGACATTGACAGTTCCATCGTCATCGATGTTGATATCCACCCCAGTGGTTTCCTGGATGTTCTTAATGTTTTTACCTCCAGGGCCAATCAAGGTTCCAATCTTACTTGGATTAATCTTGATCGAGTGGATGCGAGGTGCATTTTGAGCAAGGCTTGCCCGTGGAGCCTCAAGGGCAAGGGCCATCTTCTTCAAAATGTGTAGGCGACCATCTTTTGCCTGTCGAAGGGCAGCTTCCATAATCTCTGGAGTAATTCCTTCAACCTTAATATCCATTTGGAACGCAGTAATTCCAAAGTCAGATCCGGCAATCTTAAAGTCCATGTCGCCAAGGGCATCTTCATCTCCAAGGATATCAGATAAGATAATCGATGAATCATCTTCCAAAATGAGTCCCATCGCAATTCCAGCAATTGGGGCGCGAATCGGGACACCAGCGTCCATAAGTGATAGACATCCACCACAAACAGAGGCCATAGAAGACGATCCATTTGACTCGGTCACATGTGTCTCGATGCGGATGACATAGGGGAACTTCTCGCTAGAAGGAAGCGTTGGGGTCAATGCGCGCTGAGCGAGCATTCCATGTCCCACTTCCCGTCTGCCAGGAGCAGAGAGTCTGCGGCACTCACCCACAGAGTAACCTGGGAATGCGTAGTGTAGGTAGAACTTTTCGCTAATCTCCCCATCCACATTTTCACCCCGCTGAACCATGTTCTCATTTCCGAGAACAGAGATACAGAGAGCTTGCGTTTCACCCCGTGTAAAGAGGGCTGATCCGTGAGGAGTAGGTAGGGGACGTGCCTCAGCAACGATTGGGCGGATACACTCAGGTGTTCGGCCATCGATGCGGCGTCTGGTTTTGAGCATGTCACCACGCACAGTTTGTGCTCGAATTTCCTTGAAGGCAACTCCGAAGTTTCGTGCTGTGTAATCGCACTCTTCCTGACCAATCTTCAGCTCTTCGGCAAGCGCCTCTTTAACTGCGCTGATCGCGTCGTTGCGTTTTTCTTTTTCCCGAATCTGATATGCTTCAACGAGTTGATTGCCGATAAAGGCTCTCATCTTGTCAAACATCTCATCACTTGGGTAGTCGATGGTAGTAAGGTCTTTTTCTTTGCCAACCATTCGGGCGAAGTCATCAATCCCTTCGCAAATGAGCTTAATCGCTTCGTGCCCCTCAGTGATTGCCTGAATCACCTGATCTTCAGTCAAAAAGTCGCAATATCCCTCGATCATCAAAACCGCTTCGTGTGTTCCAGCAAGGAGTAGGTCGAGTTTCGATGCAGCCTTTTGTTCTGGTGTGGGGTTGATGATAAACTCTCCATCGACAAAGCCAACACGAACAGCACCCACAGTTTTAGTCATCGGGATGCTAGAGATGGCAAGGGCAGCAGATGCTGCGCAAATTGAAAGGGGATTGGGGTCATAGGTCTCATCATATGAGAACAATGAGATAATCACCTGCACCTCATCATAGAATCCCTTAGGAAATAGGGGGCGAATCGGGCGGTCAATCATTCTTGATGTGAGGGTGTCACCCTTATTTTGCCGGCCTGGCTGTTTGATAAAGCCTCCGGCTGTTTTCCCGTTAGACGAGAGGTTTTCCATATAATTCACAGTGAGTGGCAAAAAGTCCACTTCACTACTTGGGGCTTTTGAGCTACAGGCAGTGGCGAGTAAAACATTATTTTTACATGTAAGTGTCACAGCGCCATTGGCTTGCCTGGCAATTTTCCCGGTTTCAAGGACAAATGTATGGCCGTTGAAGGAAACAGAGTGTTGCTTGGGCTGCAGCAGGTCTTGGTCAGTAGATTGATTTGTCATTAATCGATATTCTCCTAAACATATTTCGATAAGTTGTAATGATATCGAAGCCAGGGATTTATGGCACCCAAAAAAGCCCTGGCTATCCGCTTATGTCAAAAATACTCCTGTTACTGATTTCAAATAAGTTTTGTGTGCAAGTAGTTAATTCAATTGCGTTTATATCAGTAATAATTTATTTTATTTACACTCATTTGGGTTTAATGTATAATAATGTGGTGATGTGTATGTAATTAACAATATATTTGAGGTTTAGCATGGCTGGTGCAGTAGTAGGTTTTCTTCGAAGTGTGACAGGGACTTCCCCAACACAACGCAGCCCTAGTCCTGAAGAGGTACGTGCAGAACGGCTCTCAACAATCGCTCGAGAATTGATAGAATCTCCGGTTTGCGATGAGCATACCGTTGCTGGAATGTTGCGCCCAGGTTATACTTCTGAAGATCTAACAGGGTTGATTCAAGAAGTGGATAAGCTTTTTGTTCTAACCCTTGAACAAGAGCGTACAATCGACTCGAAAGCGGTTGAAGTGAAAGCAACCATTGAAAAATTGCCTTCTATCCCTAAGCAAAAAATGGCTGAATACGCAGATATCTTGGATATCATTAGTACTCCCATGGAATCTGGTGATGATAAAGCGCGTCTATTTCGAAGGGCGGGAGAGGTTGAGTCGTTTGAGCGGTTTATCGCATTTGCAGAAGACTGTTCAGATAAGTCCATGCGTTTCCCAGAGCTTGATAGGATTAAGAAGTTTGTTCAGGTAGAAAAGGATCAATTTGCTCAGGAGTATTGCAAGCTTTACCGCAACGTAGGAGCGATTGAATTTCATGAATTTGCCCAGGTTGTTGATCTCGGGGAACAAATTGCAAAACTAATAGATGCTGAGCCACGCATTCTTGTCGAAGTGAGAGAAAAGCAGCTGCAGGCATACGAAACTCGCATTGATGATATGATGGGAGGGCTTGAAGCAGAGCTTAAGACAATGGGGCAACTTGGAAGCAGGGATCTTCGAGAGGATATGAAAGGTCGTAGAACCAGGTTGGAGCCAATGCTTGAGAAGCTGCCAGCCGGCCACCCTGCGAGGCTCCGAGTAGAAGCCTACGACAAGAAAATGGATGCGCTCATGCATGCGATTGCAGCACTTAGTCAAAAGATGAAAGGGGCTGACTCCCAACTCAAAAGACAACTTGCGGTTCTAGAGATCACTGATTTTTTGGCTAACTTCCACGAAGGAAGCTTCTACTCAACATCTGGAATTTTTAGACAGAATGTTTCTCAGTCTAAAAAAGCAGCATTCAATGAAGCCTTTAAGCTTGGAAGTGAGTCGACAGAAGAGCAATGTTTAGACGCAGTTCTTTCATTGAGTGCGATTGATCTTTCCGGAATTATTAAATCAGGCTTTAGTGCACCCGATCAAAAAACGGTTGAAGAAGCAGTTGCGCTTGAAGAAAAAATGTTGGAACCCTCAGCTAGTCAAAGCGAAGATGAAGGGCGTTATCGTGCGATGACATCCGATCTCATTAAGCGGGTGGTTGCTAATCAGAGAGGGGAGCAGGCGTTGACAGCGACGAGCTTATGTGTCGCATGGCAGGGTGAGCCGATTTGGAAGGGATTCCATGCTGAGTTGCCACCTCGCAGCCTCAATCCAATGGATGAGATGAATCGGGCACGATACTTGCAAACATATGGGGACGTCAAGAGCGGAAACAAAATCGATTCGCTCGAAGAGGTATTTCGAAGTGGTGGCTAGGCTTGGCCCAGCCACCCAAATCTGTTTTACTTACGTAGGTTGAGCTTGTTGAGTAGCACCGTGTAGCGGTGTGTGTCAGTCTTATTGAGATAATCAAGAAGACGACGTCTTTGTCCAACAAGCTTGAGAAGAGCAAGGCGAGTCGCGTGATCCTTAGGATTGCGCTTAAGATGCTCGGTTAGCTCAGTCACCTTCTCCGTCATGATCGCGATTTGAACATCAGCAGATCCAGTATCTTTTTGGTGGAGTTGGAATTTTTTGGTGATTTCTTCTTTAGTGCCTTTATCAAGTGACATAATTTGCTCCCAGAGAGTTGTTGGTTATACCGAAATCTTGGGAAAAAATTGTGGATTATTGGTTGTTTAGTCTGATGAGTAAACAGACATTAATTCACAGTTTTTAACCCAAAAACCTTCACAAGGGGTAGTCTCGGATGATGTTTCGGATTGTATCAAATAAAAGGATATTGCACAACAGATTTAGCTGGAAAAAAAGCCTACACAACCTACATACTCTCAAGAGAGCAAAATTTTGAGAGAGACCGTGCGTTCAAATACCGACTTTATGTTTGAGGCAATGTTGGAGGCAAAAAAAGCCTACCAAAAAGATGAGTTTCCCGTTGGCGCCCTCATCGTCAGAGATGACCAAGTGATTGCTCGCGCTCACAACCTAGTCGAGTCCCATAACGACGCTTCTGCCCACGCAGAAATGCTCGCCCTCAAGCAGGCAGCCAGCGCGACTCACAACTGGCGTCTCGAAGGATGCACCCTTTACACAACCCTCGAGCCATGTGTCATGTGTGCTGGCGCAGCCACCCTCTTTCGCGTGAAAAAAATTGTATGGTGCTGCCCCGACATCCGTCATGGAGCTATCTGCTCCCTCCACACCCTCTATGAAACCCCACATCCCATTCACAGGGTTGCAGTCGAGCAAGATGCCACTCACTTTGCCGAAATCGAATCCTTAATGAAACAATTCTTTAGAGAAAAGCGAAAAGAAGGAAAAGCATGCAAGCAGACATTGAAAAAGTCCTAGAAGATCTCATTGCTTACCAACAAAAACGGGTGATGAAAGAAGCCGAGTCAATTATCCCCAATATCACAGCAGAGGATGTCCTTCAGCCCTTCGACTACCCCGAGCTCGAAATGAGCCCTACCTTTCGATATGAGGAAGGGGTGTTGGCTGGGATGTTGGCCGCACAGACAGCGCTTCGCTCAAAGGTTTAGCGACCGTGTAATTTATTTTTGAGTTGGAGTTTGCGGGTGATGATCCAGAGTTTGAGGCGAGCGGCAAGGCTAAGAGAGTTTTTCCCATCGCGGGCCATCTTGTCCAGGCACCAGTTGATAAACTCTTCATCCCTCATAATTGGCTTCCCGCTGCGAAAATCGTAAATTTTGGTCTCGGGTTGCACCTGGGTTGGGCGATTGCGTCTGAAAACCCCTTCTACACGGCTATATAGGGTGATCCAGGTCGTTTCGAGCCCTCTGAGGGTGATAAATGGGCTATGCCGCTTCCAGTGTCCTACGGCAAATAAATAACCAAATGCGGCTGATGCCATATAGGCGATCACATATGTGAAGTTTCTATTTGAGAGTTCGATCAGGATTGTGGAGCCCAAAATTAGGGTGATGGCCCACCGCGCCTTGACGGGAAGGGTCATGAAAAGGAGGATCTCAATGTCGGGGAAGAGGATAATCCAGGAGGTGAGGAAGGCGTAGATGATGGGCATGAGGCCTGCATAAATGGTGTGAGAGTCGAAGGTGAGGAGGCAGGCGGCAACTGCAAGGGAGGCGGCAATTCCACTTCCGAAGAAGAGGGCAAAGAAGGAACCTTTTCCCTGCTGATGGTAGACAAGGCTTGAGAGCTTCCAGATGAGGTAAAGGTTGAGGGCAAAGAAGAGGAGATAGGTGAAGGAGAGGCCTCCGTAGGGGAGGGGGTAGAGAAACATATTAGTCAATACTTGAAAGATGAGGCCGTGTTTAAGTCCCCAGCTCGACATGGCAGTCAGGCCTGTGAGGCCAATGGAGAGGTTCCACACCCGATCGAAGATATTGAATACAATGCTCTGCAGGAGAATCAAAAATAAAATTACTTTTATCGGCTTGGGGGTGATGGCAAAGGGGCTGGCATATCCTGAATAATTCATATCTCTCCGCTTTTTTCGCAGCACTGATTATTGTGTCACGACCATTATACAACAAAATTCCTTTAACAACCAACAAAAAGCTCTTGTGAATAATCACTTACACCGGCTATCCTTATGCCCACTATGGACATTCTACCGGAGCAAATATGAAACAGGATATTCACCCAGAATACAGAGAAGTCGTATTCCAGGACACATCGACTGGTGATCAGTTTATCATCAAGAGCACAATTCAAACGAAAGAGACATGTACCGTAAAGGGTAAAGAGTACCCCCTTCACAAGGTGTCAATCTCCTCTAAATCACACCCATTCTTCACTGGAGCGAAGTCACACGTTGACTCTGCAGGACGGATTCAGAAGTTTAATCAGCGCTTTGCAAAAAAGCCTGTGCAAGAGCCTGAAGTCAAGAAGGTGGAGGCTAAGGCGGATGAAAAGAAGGCAGCTCCTAAAAAGGCAGCCACCAAAGCTGCAGCAAAAACTGCCGAGAAGAAGCCTGCCGTCAAGAAAGTGGCAGCTAAGAAAGCAGCAACCAAGAAGGCTGCAAAGTAGTGTGATTATAAATGGCCCCATCCTCGCGGGCCATTTTCGCCGAGTTTGAGTGAATGGAAGATAAGGTAAAAGAGCTTTTAGCTGAGTTTGAGCAGTTAGAGTCTGATTTGGGCAATCCGGAGATTGTCAATGATCGGAAACGGTATAAAGAGTTGACGCAGCGTCACTCCTACTTGAGCAGTTTACGCGACGCATGGCTTGAGTATGAAGCCAAGTCATCGCAGCTCGAATCGAATAAAGACCTTCTGAAAAGCGAAACCGATCCTGAATTTATCGAAGTGATCGAAGAAGAAAATGGCGAGCTTGAAAAGTTAGTGCCTGAACTCAAGGCGCAGATTGAGGTGCTAATTGTCCCTCCCGACGCTTTGGATAACTGCAATACAATTGTAGAGGTGAGAGCGGGAACTGGGGGCGATGAAGCGGCGTTATTCGTAGGCGATTGCGTGCGCATGTACTCTAACTTTGCCAATAGCAAGGGGTGGAGCATGGAAATGCTCTCCTGCAGCCCTTCTGAGGCAGGTGGCTTTAAGGAGTATATGTGTGTCTTTACAGGGTCGAATGTCTTCCGGACGTTGAAATATGAGGCTGGCACCCACCGGGTCCAGCGGATTCCGGCGACTGAATCGAGTGGAAGGGTGCACACTTCAGCGATTACTGTGGCGGTGATTCCTGAAGCAGATGATGATGTGGATGTTCACATTGAGGAAAAGGATTTGCGAATTGATACGTTTCGCTCATCCGGTGCTGGTGGGCAGCACGTCAATACAACCGATTCTGCTGTGCGGATTACCCACGAACCGACTGGAATTGTGGTGAGCTGTCAACAGGAGCGCTCACAGATTAAGAACCGAGAAAAGGCGATGCGTCTTCTGCGGGCAAAGATTGCTGAAGAAGAGCGGTTGCGCAAGCAAGCAGAACAGGCTGAAACGCGCAAAGGACAAGTGGGGAGTGGAGATCGGAGTGAAAGGATTCGCACCTACAACTTCCCTCAGAATCGGGTGACCGATCACAGGATTAACTTAACCCTCTATAAGCTCGATCAAATTATTGAAGGGGATATGGAAGAGCTTACATCTGCATTGATTAAGCACTATTACCAGAAACAATTTGAGACGGGTGAAGGATAGATTTGATGAAGCGTTTGGTGCACAACTATGATCTGCAAAGTGAGAGTGAACTCCGCTTTGCCACGTCGCTGCTCAAGCTTCCCTATGGAGTTTTTCACCTCCAGCCCGAAATTAAGCTCTCACTATCTCAAATGCAAGACCTCGAAAGTGGCCTCAGCCGTTTGCGGCAAGGGGAGCCAGCTGAATATGTCTTGGGCACTGTCGACTTCTTTGATTGTGAAATTCGGGTGACAAGAGATGCCCTTATCCCGCGGCCTGAGACGGAGATTCTCGCTGTCCAAGTTGCCGAACTATTAGCCGACTCAAAGCCTGGGGAGATTTTGCTCGATTTGTGTTCTGGGACTGGTTGTCTGGGTATCTCACTAAAGAAGCATCTTCCTCATTTGGATGTCTATCTATCAGATATTAGCCCCAATTGTGTGGAGCTTGCCAAAGAGAATGTTAAGCTCAATGAGGTTGATGTCAATTGCTTGCTGGGCGATCTTTTGACAACAATTCGAGGAAAGCAGCTTAACTATCTAGTGTGTAATCCCCCCTATATCTCGACGACTTCTTATCTTAACCTAAGCCCAAGTGTGCGCAACCACGAGCCCCCTGAGGCTCTTTTGGCGGGTCCGAAGGGAATCGACTACTATGCCCGACTGGCTCTTGAGTTGCCAGAGGTGCTGGCACCTGGGGCGAAGGTCTTTTTGGAAATTGGCTTTGACCAGGGTGAGTTGGTGGATGCAATTTTCTCAAGTCCTGTATGGACAAACCAACGCTGCTTGCAGGATTGGGCGGGACATGATCGATTCTTTTTCTTTGAAAAGAGGGGAGAGGACTAGCGATGTTTGGCGCGTTGACCGAAAAATTTCAAGGGTTATTTTCTTCGCTTGGGAAAGAGCGATCGCTGACCGAGAAAAATATCTCTGATGCAGTGCGCGCGGTGCGCTTAGCCTTGCTCGACGCCGATGTGAACTATAAGCTTGCAACTACGTTTGTTAAACGAGTGAAAGAGAAGGCGCTTGGCGAGAAGGTGCTGGGTTCAATCTCTCCACAAGATCAATTTACCTCGATTATTCACGAAGAGTTGATCGATTTGATGGGAACCGAGGAGGCTCCGCTCACCCTTAAGTCGGGGCTCAATGTGGTGATGCTTGTGGGATTGCAGGGTGCGGGAAAGACGACACAGACAGCGAAGCTCGCCTACTTGCTTAAGAAGAAAGAGTTTGGGAAGCGGCCACTTGTCGTTGCATGTGATTTGCAGAGACCTGCAGCAATTGATCAGTTAGAAGCGCTTGCAAGTCAGAATGAAATTGGTTTTTTTGGGGATAGGAGTGAGAACAACCCTGCCAAGGTGGCTTCTCGTGGTGTGGAATATGCCCGGGCAAATGGGTATGATGTCGTCTTGCTCGATACAGCCGGGCGTCTTGCGATTGATGAAGTGTTAATGAAGCAATTATCGGACATCCAAAAAGCGGTGAGTGTAGATGCCGTTATTTTTGTAGCATCGTGTGCGATGGGGCAAGATGCTGTCAATACAGCGTGTGAGTTTGATAAGCAAGTGGGGATTACAGGATCGATTTTGACCATGTTGGATGGGTCTGCAAGAGCTGGTGCTGCGCTTTCGATTTGTCACGTGACAGGTAAGCCGCTTATGTATGAAGGGGTGGGGGAGAAGATTTCAGATTTGCAGGTGTTCAATCCCCAATCGATGGCTGATCGAATTTTGGGGATGGGCGATGTGATCAATCTGGTCAAAAAAGCTCAAGAGCACATGGATGAAGAGGAGAACAAGGCGTTAGAAAAGAAGTTTTTGAAGGCGCAGTTCACTTATGATGATTTCTTGTCCCAGATGGGCAAATTGCAGAAGATGGGCCCGTTGAAGGGGCTTTTAAAAATGATGCCCGGAGCTGATCAGATTCCGGATTTGGAAGAGTCAACGAGGGATTTTCAGTCGATGAAGGCGATGATCCAGTCGATGACTCCGAAGGAGAGGGGATGTCTGGTGGAGATGGAGCCCAGCCGCAGGCGACGTATTGCAATGGGGAGTGGGTGTGATATCCACGAGGTGCATAAATTAGTGAAAAATTTCAAGCAACTTCGGAAAATGGCTAAGGAGTTGCCGAAATTCAAAAAGAAAATGAAGAAATTAGAGGGAATGGGCTTTGGAGACATGGCTAAACACCTCAATTTTTAGTGAATGAGAATGAATAGATTGAAAATTTTGATCCTTTGGATTAAACTTTCAATCGAATTTGAATTATGGAGATCAATTTACATGGCAGTTAAAATTCGACTAAGACGTCAGGGACGCAAGAATCGCGAGCATTTTAGAATCGTAGCAGCTGATTCCCGATCACCCAGAGATGGGAAATTCCTTGAGAATTTGGGACATTACGACCCACACAACCCAGATCAGAGCAAAGGACTTGTTATCATGGATGAGGCGGTGAAGAAGTGGGTGACTAATGGGGCGCAGATTAGCGAGAAAGTAGAAGCTTTGATTAAGCGTGGCTCGCCTGAACTTAAGAAATTCTTGAAAGAAAGAGCAGATAAGCCAAAGAAAAAGGCAGCGGCGAAAACAGCATAGGATTTCTTTGAAATTTGATATACTCTCACTATTTCCCGAATACTTCGATGGGCCGCTCGACTGCTCAATTATTGGGAGAGCAAGAGAGAATGGGCTGATTGATGTTGACTTGGTCAATATCCGCGATTTTGCCACCGACAAACACAGAAGGGTTGATGATCCCCCTTATGGTGGTGGGTGCGGGATGGTGATGATGCCAGGTCCTGTTGTTGATGCAGTAGAAAGCATCAAGGATGAGGGCAAAAAAGTAATTTATTTGACCCCACAGGGGACAAAGTTGACAGCCTCCAAGTGTGAGGAGCTAGCGCGTGAAGATCATTTGGTGATCATTTGTGGCCATTATGAGGGAATTGATCAGCGAGCCATCGATGAGGTGGTCGATGAGGAGATTAGCATAGGGGATTATGTTTTGACCTCGGGATGCGCAGCGGCCCTTGTCTTGCTCGATAGTGTCTGTCGATTTGTCCCAGGTGTTTTGGGGTCACAAGACTCCCCCTACGATGACTCGTTTCATCGATGGGAGGGGTTTAAAGGACCTTTATACACTCGACCAAAGGAGTTTAGAGGTCAGATGGTTCCCGATGTGTTGATGTCGGGCGATCATAAGAAGATTAGAAATTGGCGAGATGAAGTCTCATATGAAAAGACCAGTAGACTGCGCCCAGAATTAATTCGAAAGGAGTGAAGATGACTCAGAATCAACTAATTGAGAAAATTGAGGCAAAGCAAATGAAGCCTCTGATCCCATCCTTTAAGGTGGGTGATACGCTTAAAGTGTCCATTACCATTTCTGAAGGGGGCAAAGAGCGTGTACAGGTGTACGAAGGCACTGTTGTGAAAAAGAAAGGGCGAGGAATTGGTGAAACAGTGCGCGTTTATCGGGTTCACCATGGACATGGAACAGAGAAGACATTCCTTGTTCACAGCCCAAAGATTCAGCTTGAAGTGACCAAGCGCGGTGTGGCAAGAAAAGCGAGCTTGCGCCGATTTGTTGGTAAAGTTGGTAAGGCGATTCGGGTTCAAGAGCGCTTTATGACACCAAAGAAAGCAAAAGAAGAAGTGGTTGCAGTCACCAAAGAGGCGCCTGCTCCAAAGGCAGAGCCAAAATCTGAATCAGAAGAGAAGCCACAAGCTGATTCTGAGTAAGAGAGCCCGCCAGGCAGTTTGGGGAGTCTGGTTATTTGAGATGGGAGAGAAGGGGCATTCAATTGCCCCTTGAAAACCGAAAGCGAGAATAGCAGCATGGATGATCACCTTGAGCAAGAAGCTCATAGGCGGGGTTACCAAATCGTTGCGGGGGTTGATGAGGCTGGGCGGGGACCGCTCGCAGGTCCGGTTGTGGCAGCAGCGTGCATTCTTCCCCGGGGGTATCAAAATTCCGACATCAACGATAGTAAGAAACTGACAAAAGCAAAGCGAAAACGGATTTACGAGCAGCTCTATTCTGATTCAGCAATACACATTGGTGTGGGAATTGTCTCCCCAAAAGAGATAGACCAGATAAACATTCTCCAAGCAAGCCTGAAGGCAATGATTCTCGCTGTGGCAAACCTCAAAGTAGAGCCCGATTTCCTCCTCATTGATGGGAATACTTTGCCTAGAACCCGTCAGCCTTCAGCTGCAATTGTCAAAGGGGATGCAAAGAGTCTTTCGATTGCTGCTGCATCGATTGTAGCTAAAGAAGAGCGAGACGGCATAATGAGGGAGCTTGCTGAGCGCTACCCAAACTACGCATTGGATAAGCATATGGGATACCCAACAAAAGCGCATATGGAAGCGATTCGGATGCATGGCCCTACCCCTATTCATCGGATGAGCTTTTCCCCTCTGAATCAGTATGTCGAAGTGAACCGAGGAGAACCAAGTGGAAACAAGTGATTTAAGAAGTATGACAGCTTCTCATTATGCCCATGTAAGCTCTATTTGGGGAGATCTATCTATTCAGGTCTATTCGGTCAATCGCAAACACTATGATCTCAATGTGATTCTTCCATCGAGTTTGCAAGCAAGTGAGATGGAATTGCGCGAGGTTGTGAATCAATATGTGCGGCGGGGAACGGTTACGTTGCGTATCACCCTCGAAGAAAATGATGGTGTAGCAAGCGTTGTGCCAGACTTAGCTGCAATTCGTGCCCTACATGCCCAATATCAAGCGATTGGTAACGAGATTTATGAAGAGGAAAAAGAGGTTCCATTTGCCTTTCTCCTCGAACAAGCGAGTCGAATGCCTCATCTCCTTGATGAAGAGGAGAAAGCTAAGGGACTTGATCAGCTGAAAAATGAGATTGGAGCTGTGCTTGAGAAGTGGGACGATGCAAGGCGAGTAGAGGGGAAAGCGCTATGCGCAGATGTGAGTGGGCGAGTTGAGACTATGCGGGGACTTTTGCATCAGATCTCATCCCAACTGGAGGGGACTGAAGAGGTGTACCGAAATGAGCTCATCCGCCGCATTGAAGCTGTCTCTACTTGCTCTTCAGCAGATTTTGATCGGTTGGCTAAAGAGGTGGTTCTCTATACGGAAAAATATGATGTTTCTGAAGAGGTATCTAGACTCTTTTCCCATTTTGACTTGATGCAAGAGACATTGACCGACTCGGAAGTTTTGAAGGGTAAGCGGCTCGATTTTGTCTGTATTGAGATGCAAAGGGAGATTCATACATTGAATGCCAAGGCAGGTAGCTTTGTTGAGACGGCACTGATCATGCAGATGCGCGGTGAGCTCGAGAAAATTAAAGAGCAAGTGCTCAATATTTTGTAGTGGGTGTGAATTGGAAAACTTAATAGTGATTTCAGGATCTTCTGGTGTGGGCAAGTCGACTGTTGCCGACCGCTTGGTTGAAGCTGGGGATGGAAAGTTTGTTCAGAGCATTTCTGCAACTACCCGGCCGCCACGAGGGGATGAAAAAGAGGGAGAGGACTACTATTTCTTGACCCCTGATGAGTTTGAAAAAAAGGTCCAAGAGGGTGAGTTTTTAGAGACGACCCAGGTGTATGAGCATCGCTATGGGACGTTGAAAAAGGCTGTTGAAGAACAGATTAAAAAGGGCAAAAAGGTTATAGTTGTGGTCGATGTAAATGGCCTAGAAACCCTTAAGCAGCTTGCCAATCCGCTGACTATTTTTCTTGACCCTCCCTCATTTGATGTTTTGAAAGAGCGGCTTGAGGGGAGAAAGACCGATAGCGAGCAGTCGATCGCAAGTAGGCTTGCTGAAGTAGAAGAAGAGATGAAAAAAGGGCACCAACTGGCCGATTTTGTCGTTGTCAATGACGACTTAGACCAAACAGTTGAACAAATTGAAAAACTAATCCGTTTGAGTGGAGAAAAATGATGAAAAGTAAACTATCAAGAACTCATGTCACAAATGAGTACCTGACAAATTGTGGGACAGGATTTGATCTGGCCCGATCTGCAATTAACTTGGCGCGATATGATATTCGAGCGGGTAAAGAGTGCAATCTCGGCACTGTGCTTGGCCAGCTCGATCGCAAAGCGCGCTCTTGCGATGAGGTTAAAGTAGAAGAAGTTGTAGAAATTATCGCCGAAGAAGAGTAGACACTATGGAAAAACAAACCAAACTCATAACAGCCGCACTCCTCTATGCTAATGGCACTGCTCACCCTGGCCATTTCGCCGGGTGTTACTTGCCTGCTGACATCTATGCACGGGCGATGCGCTGTATGGGCCATGATGTGCTCTACATCTGCGGGTCGGATGAGTTTGGACTTGCCATTGAGTTAAGTGCCGAGCAGGAGAGGAGAACTCCTCGGGATCATGTAGACCACTACTATAAGCTCAATAAAGAGCTCTTTGAGAAATATAGGATTGGATTTGATCACTTTAGCCGGACAACTTGGCCTGGACATGCAAAAGTGACAGTCGAGTTTTTTGAAGATCTACTGCGCAATGGGTATATTGAGAAAAAAGAGTCTAATCAACTCTATTCGGAGGCAGAAAATCGCTTTTTGGCCGATCGGTATGTAGAGGGGACGTGTCCTAGTTGTGGTTTTGAGAAAGCTAGGGGGGATGAGTGCCCCTCGTGTGCAAAAACCTTTGAGGCAACTGATCTAATTAATCCCATCTCCAAGGTGACCCGGAGCAAATTGAGCACCCGCCAAACCACCCATTGGTATCTCAAGCTCGATGCATTTAAGGAGCAGCTTTCCAAATTTATGCATGCACGAGGTTGGAAGAGCTCAGTTGTCAACTATCTCCAAAGCTATGTGGATGACCTTCATCCCCGTGCTATTACGCGCGATACCCAGTGGGGGATCCCAGTTCCTCTTCCGGAAGCTGATGGGAAGGTGTTTTATGTCTGGTTTGATGCCCCAATTGGATACATATCTGCATCCATGGACTGGTCTGAAAAGATTGGCGATCCCGATGCATACAAGCGGTTTTGGCTCAATGATCAAGCAGAGCTCACCCACTTCATTGGAAAAGACAACATCATGTTTCACGGCTTGCTCTTTCCCTGCATGATTATGGGACAAGATCGCCCCTATAAGTTGGTTGATCATATCCCCGCCAATGAGTTTCTCACCTACGAAGGGCGGCAGTTTAGTAAATCAGAAGGGTGGACAATCGACCTATTCGACTTCCTCAACCGCTATCCAGCCGACTATATGCGCTTTGTTCTCGCCTCAATTGCTCCTGAGAATCAAGACTCTGAGTTTCGCTGGAAAGATTTCCAAACCCGAATTAATTCCGAGTTGATTGGGAAATTTGGTAACCTTTGTAATCGTGTTCTCACCTTCATCTATAATAAGAGAGGGGGCATAGTGCCGCAGTGTGGTGAGCTGAATGAGGATGATAAGCAGCTCATCAGCGATGCAAAACGGATCCTCAGCCAAATGAAAGAATCATATTCCTCCTATCGAGTGCGCGAAGCTGTTGCTGGATTTATGGAGCTATGCTCAATTGGAAATATCTATTTTGACCACAATCAGCCCTGGAAGCTCATCAAGGACGATGACCAGAGTGAAAGGCTTGATACCATGCTCTATTGTTCTTTGAGCCTGCTTAAAACTATTGCCCAAATGGCCTTTCCACTCCTACCAGATACGATGGAGCGGCTATGGAAGCAACTGGGGCAAAAGAGCTCACTTAAAGAATGCCGCTGGGATGAGAGTCAATTTGCTCCCCTTGAATTTGGAATGCCCCTACCCAAACCGGAGACGCTCTTTGCCCGGGTTGAAGATGAGCAGGTGGCTCTGGAAGAAAAACAGTTACAAGAGAGGTTAAGCCAAGTGAATCAAGTTGTAGAACAAGTTCCCGAAATTGCTTTTGATGACTTTACAAAAGTAGATATGCGTATTGGCGTAATCCTAGAGGCAGAAGAGTTGCCTAAGAGCAAAAAGCTTCTCAAGTTCCAGGTCAAGGTGGGTGATCGCACTCATCAAATTGTTTCTGGCATCAAACATTGCTACCCCAACCCACAAGAACTCATCGGAAAGAAGGTGATCGTTGTCGCCAACCTAAAGCCCGCTAAGTTGATGGGAACTTTGAGCGAGGGGATGATCCTCGCAAGTGGGGAGGGGGATAACATTCGCCTCATTCACCCCGAGGGTGAGTCTGGCGAAGAAGTTCGATAGCCCATCCAAGCGATCAAATTGGCGGCATAATTTAACTCCAAAATCTAGCGGCCCATTCGGGGCTTATTCTGGTGGCCCAGTGGAAATTTGGATGGGGGTTGATAGTGAAAATGGCGCTCGTTGTGCAGTTAGTTAAATTGTGCTTTCGAGAGAGGAGGATAAAAACACACTTGTCCAACCACGAGCGCCAAGCTTAAGTTTCTACTCATGAGTGGGATTGGTAACAATCACACAAAGAGCACCTAAAATTAAACGCTAAGTTAATTCGCATTTTAATTTTTTATTAATTAAAATAAAGCGGTTTTTGTTTGTTTATTATATCGTCTTATACTTAAGGCGATTGGGTCATGAAGAAATAAAGACCTGTTTCCCGTTTTTTCACTTCATTGTTTTGAATAGCCAGGTGGATGGCCTTTTTGGTGCCGAGTAGGGCGACGTGTTTTTTTCCACGGGTGATACCGGTATAGAGGAGATTGCGATGAAGGAGCTTGTAGTGGGTGGTGTGAATGGGCATGATAATGCATTTGCATTCACTTCCTTGATATTTGTGGATGGAGACGGCAAAGGCATGCATGAGTTCATCGAGTTCTGAGATGTCATATTCCACTTCACGCTTATCAAATTGGACGGCAAGGGTCCCATCTTCTGGATGGATGTCGATGAGGAAGCCAATATCGCCGTTATAAACTCCTTTGGAATAGTTATTTCGAATTTGCATCAGTTTATCGCCGATGAGAAACTGCCGGCCCATCCGAACAAGCGGAGGAATATTGGTGCGCACAAGGGCTTTTTGGAGGTGGAGGTTGAGATTTTCACATCCAATCACCCCACGTTTCATGGGGGAGAGCACTTGGATATCTTTTAGTGGGTCGAGTTTGAGTGCTTTGGGAAGGTCTGATCGGTTAAGCTTAACAATTTTATCGAGGATTTCTTCAGGAGTTTCAAAGGGGAAAAATTCAAAGTCGCTATCGGGGAGGGGGGTGACATCGGGAAAAAGCCCTCGGTTGATATTATGCGCGTTAAGGGTGATGCGGGAATTTTTCCCTTGGCGGAAGATGCGATAGAGGCGGGTAGTGGGGATCTTTTTTGATTCGATGAGATCGCGCAGTACGTTACCGGGGCCAACACTTGGAAGCTGGTCAATATCTCCAATGAGAATCACTCGAGTGCGGCTAGGGATGGCGCGCAGGAGCGAATACATGAGATAGGTATCGATCATACTCGCTTCATCAATGATAATGAGGTCACATTCAATAGGGGCATCGGCATTTTTCTTAAACCGGTTGGTCGTGAAGTCAAATTCGAGAAGGCTATGAATCGTCTGAGCATTTTTGCGGGTAATTTCCTGCATCCTTTTTGCGGCTCGTCCAGTAGGGGCGGCAAGCACTAGGTCTTTGGAGAGCTTGCTGTGAATTTTTAGGATGGCCTTTGTGATGGTGCTCTTACCCGTTCCAGGCCCCCCTGTCAAAATATGCATTTTTTCAGAGATGGAAGAGCGTATGCCATCTTTTTGCTCTTTTGCCAGCTTGAGTCCCATTTCATTCTCAACCCAGACGAGCGCCTTATCTACCTCTACTTCGCGGAACGCGCAATTGGCAGTCATCAAGCGCTGCACCTCGCGGCTAATTCCCCTCTCGCCCAAATAGAAGGGCTTGAGCCAGACATAGAGGGGATCGTCTGTAGTGGTGGGGAGCGATTCCCGAATGATTCGCCCTTCAGCCTCAAGGGCGAGCAGCCCCTGCTGGCAGAGTCCTCGGTCAATATAGAGGATCTTTTCCACCTCATCAATCAACTCAGCCTCGGGGTAGCAAGTGTGCCCCTCTTCGCTCAGTCCCTTGAGGACATACTCAATGCCTGCAGCAATTCGCTGAGGGGAGTTGGCCTCAAATCCGAGTTTATGTGCAATTTGGTCGGCGGTCAAAAAGCCCACGCCTGTAAGTTCTCGAGCTACTCGGTAAGGATCTTCTTTGAGAATGCGGACGCTTTCTTCGCCATAGCGTCGGTATATCTTTTGGGCAAGAGCCGTCCCCACTCCATGGGATTGGAGAAAAATCATCACATTGCGAATCGATTTTTGGCTATTGAACGACTCGATAATGAGTCCAATGCGCTTTTTCCCAAGCCCCTCCACTTCATGCAATCTTTCAGAGGCATTTTCAATAATGTCAAGTGTGGATGGACCAAACTGCTCAACGATTCGCTTGGCATAGACTGGGCCAATTCCCTTGATCAATCCCGACTCGAGATACTTTTGGATGCCCACAACATCTTCTGGCTTTTTGAGCTCATAGGTCGCCACTTCAAACTGCCGTCCATGCTTGGGATGATGCACCCATCGCCCCTTACAAGTGATCACCTCACCCGGGGAAATAGAGGAAAATTTGCCCACCACTTGAGTCGATTTGCCAATTTTGGCAACCGTAAACCCAGTTTCCTCACTAGTAAAAACGATGTGATCAATGCGTCCGCTGAGAACGTCGCTGGCCTCTTTGGTCCTATCCATGGCTCAGCAGTTTATCACGAATGAAAATAGATTCTCACCTAAATTTTTCCAAAAGCCTCTTCGAGCTTTTCGAAAAGGCCTAAAAGCTCAATTTCTTCTCGAAGATAGGCTTGGACGAGCTTCTTTTCTTGCTCGGCTAGTTCTGGGTTTTGCACGTGGAGAAGAGCGCGCTTTGTGATAAGAGGAATGCGCTCTGAGAAGTTGTAGTTTTGTTTAATCAACTGGGAAAGTGCTTTAAATGACTCTTTAAGAGTTGGGGAGACAAAATATTGAGCAAGTGTTTCCACGGGTGGATCGGGTTCAAGAAAATATTCCAGATACTCGTGGAGCTCGCGATTGTCTGGAAAGGCTCCTTTTGCACAGTCGATATAGTTTTGAATGAAGGGACAAGTATGACAGAGCGCATCATAGAAAAAGAGTTCCTCTTGAGCAATAGACTCAGAAAATGACATATTGCCCGTGCAGGCAATTGGCCCTTCACATTTACTTCTTAGCGCTCGGAAAGTATCTGCCGGTAATTTATCGAGCTCAAAGATACGCCAAACTTTCCCTTTGTTTCCCTCTATGACACTTTTTCCCACCCGAGTATACAGCTCTATTCTCCCAATTCCACTTGCCCAGAACTCATCGAGGTGATCTTCAAGTACAGGGAGGAGCCGATCCAAATTGACTATGAGACAATCAATATCTCGATCGTCATCAAGTGAGGTGAAAAGACTTAGGAGAAAGACCCGATATTTCTTTGGGGAGAACATGTAAGGGAAATAGAGATGGTTTTCTTCCCTAATCATCGGACCGATTTTTTTGGGAAGCAGATCAAGCAGGGATGTTGAAGAAGCAACCGGGGGGATAAAAATACCCATTTCGAGGAAGTGAAGACCCATTGAGCGATTGGCACTTTCTGGATGAAAGAATTTGGTGTCGATAAAACCATACTCACCAATGGTAAGTGTGTTGGGGTAGTTATTGGTTACCGAAGCAAAGAGGGGGAACGCAGTTGGGATTTGTAAAATGAGGTCTGCCCCGTCTAAATGGGGAGCAAGCCGCTTGGCAAGATAGTCGTGATTGGACTTATGAATCTCCTCTTCTTGAATCAAGATGTGATCTTTTAGCGGTGGTATCTCCCGATCTTTATTGCAAAGTGTAAGGGGGAGAAACTCAATGTTTGGAAAGCGAGGCTTTAAAATCGAAAGGGTTTCGGTTTGACAGCTCAGATCGCCTAATCCATTGGGATGAAGCCAGGTAAAAATGACACACTTGCCTCCGATTGGATCTGGAGCCTTCTCATAGATATGTGTAAGAATCGAGTCGAGACAAATTTGGGTGAGGGTGTAGAGGGAGGAGAAGGGGGCTTTGAGTTTTTGCTTTTCAATTGGCAGGGGCTGATAAAACCTGGGACAGGCAGCAGCGGGAAGTTCAGCCTCCTCAATTTTCTGAGGGGAGAAGCGCAGTTTTAGCTGGGCAAGTAGGTGGGTGGGATTGTTCTCTTCGACAAATCCCTCGAGAAAGGTGTGAAAATCATCCATATCCCCATTCTGACACACTCAATATTTTTCATGCAATTTGTGACGAATTCCTTGGCGAAAAATGCCCCCTTCGTGTAGACTTAGTCCATCGCTGATCCGAGATAGCTCAGTGGTAGAGCAGTTGGCTGTTAACCAATTGGTCGTAGGTTCGAATCCTTCTCTCGGAGAATAAGCCCACTCAATTCGAGTGGGCTTTTTTTTGGTCAATTGATTGGAGTATTTCCCAAGGTGCATACGACAAAGTCTTCTTTAGTAGATCAGCTTGTTAGCTCATCTCTTGCCCTCCAATTTGAAGAGGTGGAGCGGTTTCCGATTTGGAGTGTTGTGAAATGGTCGAGGTTTATCGATCGAATGCAAAGATCCTCACGTCCAGTTCCTCCTCCATTCCAACTTGTCCAAACACTTGTCGATACCTATCTCCCACTAAGCGATGGGAGGCCAGTTTTAGATATAGGCTGTGAAACGGGTAAGAACGCACGCGCTCTTGCCAAAGCCGGTCATCAAGTCGTCTGTCTTGATATCGCTCCCAAGGCTGTTGAGTGTACAGTAAAAAATCTTACAAAAGACCGATTGCAAGATCGGATTGTCGAATGGGTGGTAAGTCCCATTGAGAAGTTTGCCCCATCCGAGGGCCAATATAAAGCAGTCGTTGGTACCTACGCTTTTTCCTTTATTCACCCAGACCTTTTTGAAGAAGTGATGGAGACCAATATTCTCAGCGCAATCGCTCCAGGAGGGTATTTTGTTGGGGGGTTCTTTGGAACAAAGCATTCATGGGCAAGTGATCCAGATTTGACCATTGTCACAAAGGAAAAAATCAGCAAATTTTTCCAAGAGAGGGGATTTATTCCATTTCTTGTCAAAGAAGAGACAAAGCTGGGAGAAACAACTAGCCAAGGTAAGCCGGTGTTTCACACCATCTCTGTCATTGCCCAGGCAAAGATCTCAAAAGATGCGTTTTTTGGCCAATCAGTTTGGTGCTAGCACGCTTTCTAGTTAGAAAGGGAGCCTCTCCAAGCTTCATAGTGACTTGAAATGGTATCGGGATAGTTTTCGAGAAGTTGGATAAGCGCTTGGTTGCCTCCCTGAGCATAGACGAATCGGACAAAGGAGAGGGATGAAATCTTTATATTGAGAGGTTTCAAGCTCTTCTAAGGGGGGGGGGGGGGCAAATGGTCAATGGGAAAAAGGGGTGGATTTTTTTCTTGAATGGTGGCATACATGCGGAGTGTGTATGAGTAACGGATAAGGAAGGGCATTTTTGTTTCATCAGGTTCAGCTAGAGATTATACGGGCTTTGCATGTGATTCGTGGGCCCATGTTGGACAAATTGTTCACCGGGTTGAACTTTTTCGATACGGCCACTTTCTTTTTCTTGCTCGTTCCGATTGTTTGGATGGGGTGGGGGTGGAAATCTGGTGTTCGGCTCACTGCGGTTTTATTCGTTAGCAGCATTGTCAACTACTCATTAAAGGAGATGTTTCAACATCCGAGGCCTTTTCATCTTGAGGAGATGCTGGGAGTGATTCAGGTGAGGGGGTATGGGTTTCCTAGTGGGGCGGCTCAGACGGTGGTGTTGCTTACGGGCATTTTATATGGGTATTGGAAGCACCATAATCGTTGGGTTTTGGGGTCGACCTACATTTTATTGATCTCATTTTCACGGGTCTACCTGGGTGTTCACTTTCCGACTGATATTCTTGCAGGGTGGGCTGTTGGGATGGCTCTTTTAGCAGTCTATCGGTGGGGCTTTCCGTGGATTGAGGAAAAACTTTCTAAACTTTCATTTTTCACCCTATTTGGGATACTCTTTTTGTGTGCTATTGCGTGGCTGTGGGTGGATCACTCGTCCATTTCACTCCAGTTGAGTGGGGCCATGCTGGGTGTTTCATTTGGGCTTGCGATGAGTCAGGTGTTGGATCTATTCTTGCCCCCAGCTCGATCTGTTCGGGAGCAGGTGATTCGATGTGCTGTTGGGGTCTCGGGTGTATTTGGGCTATACCTATTGTCGATGGCCTTCTTACCTGTACAAATTCCAGCGGTCCTTTTTGGAGCCCCATTTTTATCTGCTCTATGGCTCAGTCTAGGGAGCCATCTAGTTTGTCGGCGAGTTCGGATTAAAATTTAGTTTTCTATCGTCTTTTGATCCATTCTGTGGTAGACTGCCCCCTTTAAATATGAGGATTTATGGTTTTTACTGCAGAATTTCACATGTCAAACGGGCAGGTTGTCACTCATCAAACTGCTCCATTAACTCCACAGGGTTGCCAAAATTTTACTATAACTCTCCAGACACACCTATTATTTGACTCAGATGGTTTTCTGAGAGCAGGCGGCCAATTGCTTAACAAAAGGGAAATTGATTGGATCAAAATGAGCCATAAAATACCCACTGGAAACCCTCCCTTACAGGAGGCAGCTTATAGAGATTTAACAAACTTGCTCCTTTCTGTAACTGTAAGAGGATTTTTCCTAAAAATATTTGCTGGAGTAGGGCTTTATTTCACAGTTTCAAGCTGTATTAGTCGAATGGTTCAAAAGGGAGGGGGCTAATATGAGTAGTCTCTCAGTTTCATTTGTCATGGGCAGTCAGAGAAAAGTAAACTTTCAAAGTGAAGCTGCCAGCCAAGAGTTGTGCAGGGAGTTAAACGGCAAGCTACTCGGCTTGCTCAGGAGGCGCAATCAGTGGTTGATTCTAAGAGAGGGGGAAGGAAAAAGCCTTAGGTGGATCCAAATTTCCAATATTTCCCAAGTCAAAACCGAAATTCTGAACGCGCGGTCATCCGGCACCACCAATCGAAAGGCCTTCTTGGACCAAATTTCGGTTCAAGAAAAGATGGGCGTGTCCGTTCTGGCCACCTATTTTTTCGCGGCAATTGGGGCTGCCTATCTGATCAAGGGGGGACTTGCGCGCGCCCTAAATCGACTCTGATGGATTAGTCGTCTGTCTTTGAAATGATGAAGGCATTCCCCTCTGAATCTTTCATTCCAAAATAGCTTCCCCAAGACTCATGAGTGACATCATGTGTCATCTCTACTCCCCGCTCTTTCAAAGCATCATAGGTTTCTTGAATTGTCTCGGTGGAGAAGAGAATATTGGACTCTGTCCCAATCCGGTTTTCATGCCCTTCTGGGGTGAAGAGGACCACTTTGACATCACTCTCAGGAAGGGCAAGTTCTACCCATCTTTGTGGAAGGCCAAAGTCTACATCGGTGGTAATTTCAAATCCCATCTTTTCAGTATAAAACTTAATGGCTCGTTCTTGGTCTTTAACAGGAATTGTGATGTGTTTAATTGATGTGATCATTTTATTACCTTATTTTGGTTTGTTCTTTTTTAGTTGTAAATTGGTTTACGTTCTTATAGAATAGCCCTTCTGTGAGCTCTTGTCCATACTTTTGGAGGCAAATAGGGAGAAGTTTGGGATAGGAGGCGCTATTGGGGAGTTCATCAAAGAAAAAGGTTTGCTCATCCATATCAGAGAAAATGGGACTTGGGGCAAAGTAATCGGCTCCAAAGGCAATTTGCGCACCACCACCAATTCTTAGCCCATAGTCGACGTGGCGGAAGAAGGCAAGAGCGCTTTCTCCGACAAATGGCTTGATGAGGTTAAGTCCGATGAGGCCATTGTTTTTGAGGATATACATTGCGACATCGGTTGGGAGATTTCGCTGGTGGTTATGAATGGCTCGAAAGTTTGAGTGGCTAGCCATTACACGCACTTTGAGGGAAGTGCGCTCGATTTGGTTAATAATATCATGAGCGAGATGATCGCAAGTATGGCTGAAATCGACTGCAATTCCATATTTGGAAAGGAGCCCAAGAAGATATTTCCCATCGGGTTTGAGTCCTACACGCATCTCGTTTCCCCCACCAAAGCGATTTTCCCCTTTCCACGTGAGACTCACATAAAGAGGGGTTCCAATTGACTCAATCAAGAACTTAAGACGAGTTTCTAAAAGGGAGAGGGGAGCTGACTCTTCAAGGAGACACGAGGCATTTTCTATCGCAGGCACCCACTCAATTCCTTCACACTCGGGGTTCATGCGTAGCTTCTTGAGAGCAAGGGCCTGATCAATGGTGTGTTGAAACGTGTTTGCTCCATTTGTGAAAAGGGCTGTGACTTGGGTGCGGACTCCTCCATCTTTTAGGAAGGGGAGGTTACAAGGGCATTCAGAAGAGTTGTGGTGGTGGCTTGGAGATTCGATGAGATAGGATAGTAAATCACAGTGCAAATCACATACGGGCATGTCGGTCATGGGATAATCCTCAATGTCAAATTATTGTTAACAACATACCTTAAAGTGAATTTTCGTTGAAGAATATTAATCAATTCTTAAAAAAAACCTGCTCAGCTGTGTGTGAGGCTCAAATTTCAAACCCACCGCTGCGCTTGCAAGGCTCAAATTTCAAACCCGATTGAGAGGGTGGTAAACAAGATTGAATGTTCAGAGGGGCTCATCTTTATTGGCGAGAAGCCAAGCTGAATAAAACGGCGTTTAATCGCTTTCTTTTCGACCTGGTACTCAATTCCAGCAATCATCCATGGCATCACAAGTTTTACAGGGGAAATGTATTGGACCCCCATACCAGTAAACACTTGTCGTTTTGCAGCTGGGTTAAACGTCCAGAATGGAACCATTGTGGTGCTCATCGTTACAAAAAGGGGAGCGCTCAGATGGAGATCGACGCCATAGTGACCATTTTTCATTCGCATTCCAACCGATGGTGATGGGAGGGGATTGGCTTCAATACCCCAATAGGGGATGTACTCGGGCTTGACTTCGGCAGTTGGTGTAGAAAGATCAAGGCTTTCTTCAGCTGCAATGAGCCAGACTGGAAAAAGAATAGTAAGAAATAGAAGGGCTTTTTCAAGCATTTTTTTTCGTCTCATATGTAGATAGTTTCGAAATTATAGCGAGGAGAGAATTAAATAGCTAGTTTGATTCGCTGAGTGGAATGATTTCATTGGTATCAATGAATTTTGCTGGGGAAAAGTCTTGAATTGTAAAGCGCATCCCACGTGGGGCACTATTTTTGTGGGGGGTGACTACAGCTTCTGAAAAGACAGTGTCGCCATAATAGGTCTTTAGGTATCGCTCAGGATTCGCTGGGGCCATGACTGAAATGGGGCCAAACTTGACCCGCTCTAAGGTGTCGAGCTCACCCAAGGTCCACCAGTTATTATGGGAAAACTCAGGGATAAACCCCTCTGAGAGGATAACTCGGTCACTTTCAATACAATAGCGTGTGCCGAGAATATCTACCCAGGGGAATGGGTGGTGGGCCCGGCATATCCGGATCAAATTGCGATGTCGTTTGACGATAAGCCCATACTCTTTAAACGCTCTTTTGAGTCGCATAATTTTCCTCAAGTCTTCTTCAGCCACTTCAAGGTCTGCATCATCATCCCAGGGAATGATTCCCCCATGCCGAACAGCGCCGAGAAGGGTGCCTCCATCGACCCAATAGACAATCTTCTTTTCAGTGAGAAGGGTATCGACTACTTTTACAATTTGATAAAGAACGCCTACATCATATGGGTCTGTTGCTCGATAAGAGTTGTCTTGTGATGCACGTGCTGTATGTGTGAAGAGAAGAATGGATGTGAGGCTTATCCAAAAACGGAAAGACATGTATGAGTTCCTTGGTCCTAGATCTTACATTGAGGTAAGCGGAGATAAATTGAAAGAACTATTGTTCGGTAATCAGCCCACGCTCTTCGAGTTCAGAGAGCAACTGCTCTCCAGATTGGAAGTGAATCACTTCAAAGCCGATAGATCGCGCTGCTTCAATATTGGTCATTTTATCATCGATGAAGATGCAGTCAGCAGGGGACATTTGTACACGCTCTAAGAAGAGCTCAAATATCCGGTTGTGGGGTTTTTCACATCCTACTTCGCAGGAGAGAATCACAACATCAAAGCCATCATAGTAGCCGAGTTCTCTGTAGAGGTCTGCTCGAGGCTCGGATACATTAGATAAGATCGCCGTCATGTGGCCAGAAGTCCTCAACCGCTCGATTGCTTGAATTGATCCCTCGATTTCAACCATGCTGGTCTTTTTCACCTTTTCTACCCGTATTAGCCAGGTATCAAGGCTCATCTCATCTTTGGTTGAAGGGCGTTGGTTGTAGAGGGCTTCCCAAAAGATAGCATCTGTTTGATAATCTTTTTTACAAATCAAAAAGGTGGTATAGAGACTTTGAGCTGTGGGCTCTTCTATATCTAGCTCATCCATGAAGAAGGTAATAAATTTTTCAGAATTTTTGGTTCTCAAGACTCCGCCATGATCAAAAACAATACATTTTTTTTGACTCGACTGGCCATAGATAGAAAATGAGAAAATGAGAATCAAGAGAAACTTAATCATTACTACCTACCAAGTAAAATCAGGTCATAAAATTATAACATGTAATAGGATTATACTGGTAGTAATTATTTGTAAAAGAATCAGTTAACGCTTCTTTGGAGGAGGCGACTGACGCCTTGGGGAGGTCTTGCCAAATAAACCTTTGAAAAGGTTCCCTGTGGTCTTAACAGCATCTTCAGGGGTATTGAGTGGAGCTTGGAGGAGGGTGTTTGTGATGTTTCGGAGGCTGAAGACTTCACTCAACATTCTTTGGACAATAATCCGAGTGATTTCTCTCGATGGAATTCCCGTCTCAGAGCTGACGTTGCGCAATTCAATTTTGCTAATGGGGCGGAGCTCTTTTGGTGCTTTTCCATATTGCTGGATGGTGATTTGGATATTGCGAATGGTGAGGAGTTTGATAAGGGCGCTTCGGCCATTTTTTTTATCTTCTTTATCTACGCGGGAAGAGGCGTCATTCGAGCGGTCTTGATTGCGCATATTATGGAGAATAATTGTCCAGTTGGCCTGGGTATTTTGGGGGTTGTACATTTCGATATAGATGTGAGGGGAATCAATATCCACTTCATCAATTACCACTTCTTTTTTGAAGTAGTTTGTGAATGGGGCATCGATGAAAGTTTCGTTGACAGTCAGTGCGTAGGGAAGCGATTTTGATTGTGGAGGATTGGAGACTTTAAGATCTTTGATATCAATTTGGGAGGGGCGAAGCGCCACTTTTTCGATAGTGGTCTTCACGCCAAATCGTTTAGTGAGTTGATGGGAGAAGATCCCTGTCAGATTGAGGTAAACAATAAAGCCAGCGACAATATTGATCACAATCAATACAACAATCACAAAGATGAGCTTTTTAAAAAACCCGCTCACACAAGACTCCCAATCCTTTTATTCGCATCCTAAAGAATTTGGGATTAATTCCAAGCAAAAAAAATCCCGCATCCCATCATAAAAGAAAGGGGGATGCGGGATGGGAATTACTTAGCGACTTCCTCTTCAACAGCTTCTGTAATAAGCGCTTCTGTCGTGAGCATGACGCTTGAGACTGAGCATGCAAACTCAAGTGCCATCCGGGTGACTTTAGCAGGGTCAAGGATTCCCATTAGAATCATGTCGCCATATTCACCAGTGCGGGCATTCCATCCAGCAGCTCCAGTTTCACTTTTGATCTTAGAGATAATGAGTGATGGTTCTTCTCCGGAGTTAACGGCGATTTGTCGCAGGGGAGCCTCAATTGCTTTCATTACAATCTTGAAACCCACTTTCACATCTACTGCTGTGAGTGTGGCAAGCTTTTCTTCAAGAGAAGGGAGGCAACGGAGTAGGGCAATCCCTCCGCCAGGAACGACCCCTTCTTCAACTGCAGCTCGAGTCGCATTCAAAGCGTCGTCTACTCGATCTTTAACCTCTTTCATTTCAATTTCGGTTGCTCCGCCCACCTTGATGACAGCCACTCCACCTGCGAGTTTGGCTAAACGCTCTTGAAGTTTTTCACGGTCATAGTCTGAGGTGGCATCATCAATTTCTTTTCGAAGTTGAGCAATCCGACTTGTAATGGCCTCTTTTGATCCGGCTCCATCCACAATGGTGGTGCTTTCCTTTGAGATGCGGATCTTCTTTGCTTTTCCAAGCATGTCCATTGTGACAGTTTCGAGTTGAATCCCGAGATCTTCAGTAATGAACTGGCCACCAGTAAGCGTTGCAATGTCTTCGAGCATCGCTTTTCGACGGTCGCCAAATCCAGGCGCCTTGACAGCAGCTACTTTGAGTCCACCGCGGATCTTGTTTACCACAAGCGTTGCAAGCGCTTCGCCCTCAACGTCTTCAGCAATAATCAGTAGTGGGGCACCCGCTTGGGCAACTTCTTGTAGAAGGGGCAGAATGTCCTTAATTGCCCCCACCTTTCGGTCGAGAATTAAGATATAACAATCTTCATATTCTGCGATTTGCTTTTCGGTGTCGGTGACAAAGTATGGAGATAGATAGCCTCGGTCAAATTCCATTCCATCGGTAATTGCCACTTCAGTTTTGAATGCTTTTCCTTCTTCAACAGTAATGACTCCATCTTGACCCACTTTTTCCATGGCATCAGCAATGATGTTTCCAATCTCACTATCGCCATTGGCTGAAATTGTCCCGACCTGGGCAACATCTTTACTCTCCGCAACTGGTCTGCTTTGCTCTTTGAGGGCAGAAACAATCACCTCTTTTGCCATGTTGATTCCACGAGTCACCTCAACTTGGCTTGTCCCGCGGCTGATGTATTGGATTCCCTCTGTAATGATCGCTTGGGTGAGCACCGTGGCGGTTGTTGTCCCATCGCCTGCGTTGTCATTGGTTTTGCTCGCCACCTCTTTCACCATCTGTGCACCCATATTCTCGACTGCATCGGCAAGCTCGATTTCTTTGGCGACTGTGACACCATCCTTAGTAATCGTTGGTGCTCCAAATGATTTTTGCAAAATGACGTTGCGCCCTTTTGGACCAAGTGTCACCTTGACGGTATCTGCAAGGGAGTTGACTCCTTTGACAATTTTTTTTCTAGCCTCTTCGCTATATAGCATTTTTTTTGCCATGATTATGACCTCATATCTATTTCTTCAATTACTCTATAACAGCAACAATTTCTGTGGCTTTTGCCAAGATGTACTTCTCGCCATCCACTTCAACCTCAGTGCCAGCATATTTTTCACAAATGACCTTTTGGCCAACAGCAACTGGCATGTCAACGCGCACTCCAGCAGGAGTCATGCGGCCAGGGCCAACTGCTATCACTTCGCAGATTGCTGTTTGGGTTTTGGCTTGTGAGCCTGGGAGGATGATTCCACCGGCTGATTTTTCTTCAGCTTTTTGCTCTTTCAGAGCGACATAGTCGGCTGTAGGAAGGATCTTTTTTGTTGTAGATTGTGGCATAAGCGCTATCTCCATTTTTTTGTACAGTCATCCTACTTGAGGTGGGGAATTATTTCAAGGCAATTTAGCACCTCAGCGCAAAAAGTGCTAATCAACAAAAAATTTGAGTTATTGCGTCCATTTGCTTGAAATTTTCCCTTGTATCTTTTACTCTCCGAACGTCCAGAATAAAGGAGAGGTATGACAAAAAAACGGAGCGAAATTACAGAGGAAGATAAATGGGATCTTACTCCCATGTTTTCTTCAAATGAAGCATGCCAGGAGAGCATCGAATCAGGGATGGAGAAGATCCACAAAATCCTCCCTTACAAAGGGCAGATCGAAGAGTCACCTAAGCAATTGCGCCAGGTGCTTGATCTCACCTTAAAGACAGCCAATCTGCTCGAAATTGGATATGTCTATGCCCATCTACAGCAGGATCAAGATGTCTCAGTCTCCGAAAACAAAGCACTCTATGATTTTGCCGTTTCATGCTACCATACATTTGCCGCACAAGTTGCCTGGCTTGATCCAGAAATTTGCGCCCTTGATGATGCGACCTTTCAAACCTTTATTGAGTCAGAAGAACTCGCCCCCTACAAATTCTACCTAGAGAAGGGGCGTCGGCAAAAAAAACATACTCTGGGAATGGCTGAGGAGAAAATCCTTGCCCTCTCCTCACAGCCCATTAGCGCGATTCAAAAAGCATACTCCATGCTCTGCAATGTAGATATGCAGTTTGATGAAGCAGTCGATAGTGAGGGAAACTCCCACCCCTTAAGCCAGGGGAGTTATGCACTTTATCTCCAGTCAAAAGATCGAACCCTTCGCAAGAGCGCCTTTGAAAACTTGCATAAAGAGTTTGCCTCTCACCAATTTGCGATTGCAGAGTTGCTCGGCGGGAGTGTGAAGGCGTGTACATTCCAAGCTCAAGCGCGCCATTACGAGTCTGGCCTTGCAGCCAAGCTCTTTCCAAATGCCATCGAAGAAAAGGTATACAAAACCTTGATTGAGACAGTCAGAGAGAATCTAGGCCCACTTCACGACTATATACAATTTCGAAAGAAGCGCCTAGGGGTCGACAAACTTCACGCATATGATCTGTTTGTCCCTTTAGTTGAGGGGATGGAAAAGAGTTACACATATGATGAAGCGGTCGGACTTGTCCTGGAGTCAGTAGCGCCATTGGGAAAAGACTATACAGAGGCGCTAAGAAAAGGGCTCAAAGAAGATCGGATTGTCGATGTCTATGAGTGCAAGAACAAACGAAGTGGTGCCTATTCTTCAGGAACGTACGGCACCCTAAAATACATGCTTCTAAATTTCCATGGCACGACGCGAGATGTCTATACATTGGCACACGAAGCGGGGCATAGTATGCATTCCCACTTCACATGTAAAAATCAGCCCCTACAGTATGGATCGTATTCCATTTTCCTAGCGGAAATCGCCTCCACATTCAATGAAAAGTTGTTGTTTGATCTTTTATATGAAAGGGCAGAGAGCGACCTTGAGCGAGCCTATCTCCTCGACCAGAAAATTAATGACCTGCGATCAACCCTCTTTAGACAGACCCAGTTTGCCGAGTTTGAACTCTATATTCACGATCAAATTGAACAAAATCTCCCACTCACTGCAGAGACGATGAAAGAAGCGTATTGCAAGCTCAATCGGGACTATTATGGAGAGGCAATTGAGATTGATGATTCCCTTGCGATTGAGTGGGCACGGATTCCCCACTTCTATTCCGATTTTTATGTCTATCAATATGCGACGGGAATCTCAGCTGCATATGCCTTTGCTGATCATGTAGAAAAGCGAGATGGGCTCGATCAATATTTGGGCTTTTTATCAGCTGGGTGCTCTGACTACCCGTGCGATATCTTGAAGAAATCGGGAATTGATATGACTCAAAAAGAGCCTGTCAAGATACTCATCGATTATTTTAGTGAATTAGTTGAAAGATTTAAAAAATTAAATTCTTCGTTATAAATGATTGTTGTGTTATACATCTATATACTCCAAGAATTTTTTTAGTGATTGGCCATGGAACAACAAAAAGTTACAGAAGTAATTACCGTATTGAATGAGAGTGGACTCCATACCCGTCCAAGTACCGAGATTGTCAAGCTGGCCTCAACCTTTAAGGCAAAAGTGACCATCTATGCGGGCAATATTAGCGTGAATGGAAAGTCCCTTCTAGGGATTCTCATGCTCGCTGCAGCGCGGGGAGCTAAATTGCGCATTGAGGCTGAAGGGGAAGATGCTAGAGAATGTGTTGACGCGCTGGTTGACCTTGCCGAGAAGAAATTTCTCATCGACTATTAGAGGCCGATAGAGACCACAGTTTGGGCATTTTCGACTGGGTGGGGCTCGTGGTCGGTAGAGACCACCTTTTAGGCATTCTCGACTTGGTGTATCTAGTGGTCGACTGAGACCACTTTGCTGAGCATTTCCTGTGTGCAGTAGATGGGGATATCGCTTGTGAGGGCGATTGTCAGGGCGTCTGAGGGGCGTGCGTCGATGTCGACGATGGTTTTTTGCTCGCCTATTGTTTGCTCGATGAAGAGTTTTGCAAAGTAGACAGTGTCTTCCACATCTGTGATGACTACTTGTAGGACGCGGACGTCAAGCCCTTTGAAGATATTTTGGATGAGGTCGTGGGTGAGAGGTCTTTTCTTTGGGGTTTGGGCAAGTTGATTTTGGATGTTTTCACCCACCTTTTTCTCTGTATAGATAGCGAAGTTTTTTTCCTCTGTGCCGAGGAGAAACATCGTATAGTTGCCTGAGAGCATGATCTTATTAAAGGTGATGGGGTGGAGTGCTTGGGTCATTTGGCCTCCCTCACTTCGACTGAGCCGTCTGCTTTTCCGATGATTAGATGGCTAGCCATGTCAAAGAAGAGGCCGGTCTCACACACACCGACAATTTTGATGAGTGCATCGTGGGTGGATTTGGCTGAGTCGAGGGGTTGAGTGAGTTGGATGTCGAGGAGGTAGTTGCCGTTGTCGGTCTGATAGAGCTTCTCTTTTTCATCGAGGCGGAGCTCGCCCTCAAAGCCGAGGGCATGGATTTGCTTGATGGTTGTTTGATAGCAGAAGGGGAGGATTTCGACTGGGAGCTTTGTTCCAAATAGTGTGGGATGGAGCTTGGACTCGTCAATAATTACAATCCATTCCTTTGAGGCAGTAGCGATGATTTTCTCACGGAAGCAGGCTCCGCCGCCCCCTTTGAAGATTTCGAAGTTGGGGTTGATGAGGTCTGCGCCATCGACTGTGATATCAATATCGGTTACGTTTTCATGGGGAATGCAGGAGACATTTGCTTTTTTTGCCATTTCTTCAGAGGCCTTTGATGTGCCAACCACTTGGATATTAAGCCCTTCTTTACACCGCTCGAGGAGACGTTGGATGAAGAAATAAGAGGTTGACCCTGTACCCAGGCCCACTGTCATCCCATCTTTGATATAGTGATCGGCAGCATAGGTGCCAGCTGCTTTTTTCATGATTTCGAGTCTGGATGGTTCGGCCATGGTCTTCCTTTTGAACATTTCGGAAATTTTCGGAAATGGGTCTATTTGTCTAGTGGCAATCTTCCTAAATCTGGTGATAGATGACAATGATTTTCTATAGAATGTGAAAAAAGGCTGAAAATCAAGTGGATAGGCTTTGCATTATATAGAATTTTTTGCCATTATGCTGGTAAACCAGTTTGACCAGGGGGTCTTATCGATGACACTAGGGCTTGAAGCAGAACCTGAACTTGCCGACGAGAGCGAGAAGACGAAGAAGTCTCGTCGCAAACTCCAGCTCCGCTTGGAGGAACTCGATCAGCGAGTCACCAGCCATGCTCTTGAAAAAAAAGCGGTTGAAATTCACAGATGGATTGCCCGTCACGCCTCCCAACGCGTTGTATTACGCACCAAGACCATTTCCCTATTTGATGAGAACAAAAATACCGCCTTGATGAGCAAGCGAGTTCAGCAGTTGGCGCTTCAGATTGGGAAAGAGTTGAAGACAAAAGAAGCATAAGCTATAATTCCTCTCATGGAAAATGTAATCGACCTACTGAAAGAAAGACAATTTATCGATACCGTCACATCTGATGAGATTCGAGATCACTTTGAAAAAAAACGGCGCCTTTATTGCGGATTTGATCCGACGGCACCCTCACTCCACCTTGGAAACCTCGTGGCCATTATTTGCCTCGGCTGGTTTCAAAAGTGTGGCCACCAGCCAGTCATTATCGTTGGAGGGGCGACAGGGCTGATTGGTGATCCTTCGGGAAAATGTGAGGAGCGGCCCCGGTTGAGCGCGGAGGCCGTAGCTCAAAACATTGAGAGTCTCAAGGGGATCTTCGAACAGGTGCTTGACTTTTCAGACGAAGCGACTCGGCCCATTATTCTCGACAATTGTGATTGGTATTCAAAGATGAATACGATTGAGTTTTTGCGTGATGTAGGGCGGAACTTTCGAGTAGGGACAATGCTTGCAAAAGATAGTGTGCGGACCCGCATGGAGTCTTCAGAGGGGATCAGCTTTACCGAGTTTACTTATCAGGTGCTTCAGGGGTATGATTTTCACCATCTCAATATTCACCACGATGTCACCCTTGAGATTGGAGGAAGTGATCAGTGGGGAAATATTACAGCAGGCACCGATGCCGTGCGGAGGTTTTCTGGTAATACCGTCTTTGGGATGACCTATCCGCTGATTACTCGCTCAGATGGGAGTAAATTTGGAAAAAGTGAAGGGGGAGCGATTTGGCTCAATAGTGAGCTGCTTTCTCCATATGGATTTTATCAGTACCTGATTAATATGTCCGATGAAGATGTCCCCAAGATGATGCGCTTTTTGACATTCCTTCCGAACGAGAAGATTCGCGAAGTGGAAGAGATGATGCGACAGCCCGATTATCGGGTGCGGTCTGCTCAAACGATGCTTGCAGAAGAGGTGACCCGAATTGTTCACGGGGATGCGGGTGTGGAAAGTGCTCGGCAGGTGACAGAAGTGTTACGGCCGGGAGGAAAGGCCGAGTTGAGTCTTGATTTACTCCATCAGGTGAAAAGTGAAATTCCATCGGTTGAGATGAAAAGAAGCGATGTGGTGGGTCAGCCGCTCGATGATGTGTTGGTGCATGGGAATGTTTTTGCCTCCAAAAGTGAAATTGGTCGCATGGTCAAAAATTCAGGTCTTTTGATCAATAATAAAGTAATTTCCGATCCAAAAGTTTTGGTGGATCCAGATTTTTTGATCGGGGGTAGTGCCATTTTGGTTGGAATTGGAAAAAAGAAGAAGCACTTGATCTTTCTTCCATAGGAGATCAAATTGTCGATTTCCTCTGGGGAGTGGCATGTCTGTTTCAGAAAAAATCAAAAAAATCTTATAACCTTCTTGTAAAAAAATAACTTAACTCTTCTAATGGGGTTCAAAGAGCACTGGAAATGATAGCCCCCCGTGTTAGGTCATCGGGTCAGCTAGTTGATCCGAGTATGAATCATTTTCACTCTCTTATTGACTTAAGACTAAAGCCCCATCTGGTATCTAGGACTAGATGTGCCAATAAAGAGGAGAATATAATGGTAACAAAAACCAAAAAGGAACTCATCACGAAGATTGCCCACCAAACAAAGCAGCATCCAAATGATGTTAGAGCTGTTGTGCAGTGTTTCCTAGATGGGATCACAGATTGTCTCTCAAGCGGCGATCGACTCGAGTTTAGAGATTTTGGTGTATTCGAAGTGGTTATCCGCAAACAAAAAATTGGCCGAAACCCAAAAAATGCGAAAGTGCCTATCATTATCCCTGAGAGACCAGCAGTGAAATTTACACCTGGTAAAAAAATGAAGGCCTTGCTCGAAGGAGAGCAAAAGCCTGTTGCTGCAGCAGCTCATCACGAGCACGCGATGTAGTCAAAGTTTCATCTGCGCCCTCATCTAGAGGGCGCACTTCTTTCCCTGTTTGCTTTACATTTTCTTGTAGAGTTGGTATATCTATCCAACAACAATCTAAAACGCAAAGCAGATGATATGCCCACACAACTAGATACGCATCCCCTTACTCTAGATACCTATCGCGAACATAAAAACCGCGTGCGCCTGTACGAAGCGGCCAAAAAAAAACCGCTTGCCGATCAAGTCATCCAACTCCTCTATTTTGACCTGCTCGGAAAAAAACTCAACGTAGGGGATGTTGAGTATGGCAAGTACAAGGAAAAAGTTTTGCGACAGACAAGAGCAAGTGGGGATCACTTTCTTTATTCAGCCGCTCTTTTCTACTTTGAAGGAGATGGCAAATTGCACCGGGTGAGCACTGACTCGTTGGAGCATGATATATTTGGGATCTTCTACCTTCTTTTAGCTGGAATTAAACATCAGTCAAAAGAGAGTCTGTATTTTGCTCTTGATTTGGCCAGTCGAATCTCCAATAGCGTTGCTATGTGGGGGAAACTAGTGACCCGTCTTTGGGTAAAAGAAAGCGAGTATAAACCCGAGTGGACTAGCCGACTCTTGGGATTATTGGCCAAGAGTCGAAAAGAGCAACAGCAGCAAAGTGAAATGGATCAAGAGCTATATATGCAGCTGTTAGATGAAGCGATTGATTGGTCAGATGCATCCATACAGTGGATTGAAAATAGTGATCAACTTGAGACGGTACATAGTGGACAAGTGGGCAAACTTGCTTATTGTTTTACCCCATACGGAATGCAATCGAGTTTGGGGGGATTGAAGAAGGAGGCTCTTGAAGTTGTTGCAATGGGACCACATATGGGACCGTTAAATGAATGTCAGCTTTTCGGTATCGAAAGAGAGGCTCCAGAATGGGGAAGTAAAGAGTTTCCACAATCTGGGAAGGGATTTTGGACCAGGGCCAAAACCGAGGTGTTTGATCAGCTTTGGGTCCACCTTGGCTTGCATGAAGGAGATGGACTGGAGACCGACTTAAGCTTTCAGGGAGCAGTTGGGCAGACGTATTCCTTTACCCTGTTTGTAAAAGCGGATTTAACAGAGGTTGGGGGGCAGCGTTTGCAAAAAGGGAGCCTCAACCACTTCCGTGGAGAGGCAGCATGGCTAACATTCAGTTGCAAAGAGGAGCTGTTGCGGTGTCAATTTGATGGAAAAAGAAGGTTGACCATTATGCCCCTTGCCGGAAAGGAATATTTTTGGGGGGCTGACTTTCTCGTATCAATTTCCATTGAAGAGGATAATTCCAAAATTAAAATTACTTATTCTTGAGTAATTATAGTTTTTGTCGTTTATTTAATCTCTTTTATTCATTAATATATTGACCAGATTTGCCAATTTAATGGGAATATATCGATTTCAGGGCAAAATAAAACTTGATTTCGAACCCTTTCTCTTATAGGATTGGACACGAACCTATCTCATGACCAGAATTTGTCGAGAAGGGGAGTTTAGAATCATTTCAAATACGAGAGGTACCCGTTGAACTTTTCAAAAATTGTTGGATATGGAATTGTTGGAGTTTTCCTCACTCTCGGGATTGCTTCGGTTGTAAAGAAAAAGAAATCAGAGCCAGTTAGCCAAGTTCAAGAAAAAGTTATAAAACCACCTGTTCAGGCAGAGGTTAGACTCCCTCGAGAAGAGGTTGTCCAACCCCAGCCAGTTGTGAAAAAAGAAATCGAGGAAAAGCAGCTCGAACCTGTCGATCGGATTCGGCAACTGTTTACAAAAGGATCGGATAAACTCCCTATCGTAAAGACCATTACCTATTCATCCCGCGTCCCGTGGCTTGTAGGACGGCCTGCGTGGATCGCCGACTATGCCTCACATTACAAGACATCCCGCCATTTTATTGCCAGGAGCTTGAATGGGAAATCTGATTACTTCACGCAGAAAGTGGCCCCAGGAGACAAATTTAACATCCTGAATGATGAAAGAGACTTTTACTTCTACTTTGTGATCGATTCCAATCGATGCAAAATGCACTTATTCTATGTCGATCAAACCGATAATGAAACAGTCCTACTCAAGTCATATGTCGTTGGGTTGGGAAAAGAAGATCCTCAGTCACCCTCAGGATTGCTCACGCCGACTGGCAAGTTTAAACTCGGCGATCGCGTAGCGAGTTATAAGCAAGGTGTGATGGGTTATTTCCAAAATCAGCGGCAGGAAATGATTCAGATTTTTGGAACCCGATGGCTTCCATTTGAGGAAGAAATTGGAGATTGCTCGGATGCGGCAAGAGGGTACGGGATGCACGGTTTGCCTTGTTTTTACAATGAGGAGCAAGATATGCTCGTAGAGGACAAGTCGATGATTGGTCAGTACTCAAGTGATGGGTGCATCCGATTGCTAAAAGAGGATATCGAAGAAGTCTATTCGATTGTTATCTCGCGAGAAACAATTGTCGACATTAAACAAGATTTAAATGAGTGGCAGCCGCCAAAACCTTTTAAATATGAGGAGGATCGCCGAGTGATCACTCAGTGATTGTGAGGGGGTATTAAGAGGAGATCATGTTAGAGCACGAAAAAGAAATCGTCGAGTATGAAAAGCTACTCGAACAACTAAAAGAGCAGGGGCAGACCAAGGGGTTGTTTGCCGATGAGGAAATCCTCCAGCTCGAAGAAAAGCTGTCGGGATTGAAGGAGAAGGTCTATTCTGCCATCACTCCATGGGAGCGAATTCAGATTTGTAGACATCCTAATCGCCCACACAGTCTTGATTACATCAAAGAGATGTGTTCTGAGTTTGTTGAGATCTTTGGCGATCGCCAATATCGCGATGACGCCGCAATCATAGGCGGGTTTGGGATCATTGGTGGCGAGCGATTTGTCATTATAGCCCAGGAAAAGGGAAGTGATACAGCCACTCGAATCGAGCGCAACTTTGGGATGCCACATCCAGAAGGGTACCGAAAAGCCAAGCGGATCATGAAGATTGCAGAGAAGTTTCAGCTGCCAGTTCTTTCGCTTATTGATACAGCAGGTGCATTTCCGGGACTTGAAGCCGAGGAGAGAGGTCAGGGTGGAGCGATCGCTGAGAACCTTCTTGAAATGGCTAGACTCCAGACCCCTATCATCGTTGTCCTAATCGGTGAGGGGTGCTCAGGTGGAGCCCTTGGAATGGGTATGGGAGATGTAATAGGCATGCTCGAACACGCCTATTACTCCGTTATCTCACCCGAGGGGTGCGCATCCATTCTCTGGAAAGATAAGGGAATGAATTCAGTTGCAGCCGATAGCTTGAAGATGCACGCAGAGTTCCTCCTCGAAGAAGGAGTGATCGATGCGGTCATCCAAGAGCCAGTGGGGGGTGCCCACCATGATCAAAAAGCGGCGATCGAAAGTGTGAAACACTTTGTCTTAGAAAAGTGGAAGTATCTCAGCTCACTTTCTATCGATGAAGTGCTAGATATGCGGTATGAAAAGTTCCGCCGCCTCGGTCATTGTGAGACAGTCGGTCAGTAGGTCAATCTCTATTAGTCATTTATTTTCACCTGATGTATGATGTGTGGAATGATTGACTAACGGATTTGGATTTGCATGCGACTACTTCTAAGAGCTGTATTTCACGGAAAGAGACACACCTTCCTATTCCTCCTTACGTTTGTGACGCTTTTTGGGGTGACAATGGCAACACAATTGGAGATGATCACTTTGGGAGTGATCACCAATAGTGGTGCGGATGCATTCAAAGTGTTTGGTAATGAAGATGGGAATATCGATCCTGAAAGCTTTAGCGAGAAGTTTACAAAGATTGATAAGAAGCATCGGGGAGTGATCACTCCCGAAGATACGACAGCGTATTTGAGCAAGCAAAAGCATAAAAATCCCCTGAGTACGGTCCTCGTTAAGTTTAAGCACTTGCTTCATATGAGTGGCAATGGGTTGAAGATCCTTGTTTGGATGATTTTTGTGGTAGCCATTTTTAAGGCGACCACCCTTTTCTTTAGTCGATTTACGACTCGATTACTTGCCATACGGATTAGTAAGGATTTGCGCGAGCGCTATTTCGAGCACATTCAATTGTTGCCGATGAGCTTTTTCCAGCAGCACAATATCGGCAGCTTATCATCGCGCGTGGTGGGAGATGCCCATCAGATCTCTCTGTCGGTCAATTCGTGGATTACGAACTATTTACATACTCCATTTACACTTTCGACGACATTGTTTTACTGCTTTTACTTGTCGTGGCAGTTGTCACTGGTCATCTTTGTGGCAGTCCCCCTTGTCATTGTTCCAGTGCTTTTAGTGACGCGGAAGGTGAAGCAGATCACCCGCCAATTGCAGAAGAATCAGGAGGGGTTTGCCGCTGTATTGATTGACTATTTGGCCGGGATCCAGACGGTGAAAATTTTTGGGATGGAGGCATTTTCATTTAAGAAATATGATGAGCAGAATGCCAAGATGCAACAATTGGAGACAAGGTCTGCAAAGTATGATCTGCTTACGCGCCCAATTTTGCACTTTATCACCACGTGCTGTTTGATCTTTGTCTTCTTATTTGGGTTGTATATCCTAAAAGTGAATTTGTCTGAATTGCTTGTTTATTGTGGGTTGCTCCACATCGCTTATGAGCCAATCAAGAAGTTTGCCGATGAGAATGCCAATGTGCAGAAGGGGATTGTCGCTTCTGAGAGGCTCTTTCAGGTGTTGCATTTAAAGCCTGAAATTGAGGATCACAAAGATGCCAAGGTGCTCGAGTCGTTTAATGAGTCGATTCGGTTTGATGGGGTGTGGTTTAAGTACGAAGACGATTGGGTGCTAAAAGACATTTCATTTGAGGTGAAAAAAGGTGAGACTGTTGCGATTGTGGGGGCAACGGGTGCTGGGAAGTCGACAATTTTGCAGTTGCTGCCAAGGCTTTACGATGTGCAAAAAGGGGATATATTGATTGATGGGACATCGATTCGGGAGGTGACGCAGAAGTCTTTGCGTGATCAGGTAGCCTATGTGTCGCAAAGGCCCTTTCTATTCAATGATACAATCCGAGCAAACATTGCCTATGGGCAAGATATTCCCCAAGATAAGATTGAGCTTGCAGCCGAGCGGGCTCATGCAACCGGCTTTATCAATGAGATGAGTGAAACATACGATACATTGATTGCTGAGATGGGTAAGAGCTTGTCGGGCGGGCAGCAGCAGCGCTTGGCCTTAGCACGGGCATTGATTAAAAACGCGCCCATCCTTATTTTGGATGAGGCCACCTCATCGCTCGACTCGGTGAGTGAGGAGAAAGTGAAGCAGGCAATTCTCGGCTTAAAGGGGAGTGTGACGCAGATTATTGTGGCTCACCGGCTGTCGACAATTGAGCATGCCGATCGGATCTTGTTTATTCAAGGGGGGCGGTTAGTGGCTGAGGGGACAAAAACCGATCTTTATGCGACATGTGATGCGTTTAAGGAGATGTGGGATCTCAACTTCCGTGCCAATCAGCTCTATCAGCACCAATTGACTTAGCGAGCGATGAGAGAGGGGGGTGGCTTAGTTGCCGATAAGCATGAGTGTTTCCATACTCTTTTTCAACACTTCATTTTCGGGCTTTTCTAACGCGCCCGATCCTTCTAACCACTTGAGGTAGCTCTTTGGAAGCTTTTCAAGGGCCACACCCCGGTGCTTGCCAAACGGCATTTGCCTTACCATTTGGGGCTGGGTTTTGAGGAGGTCGATCACCTGTTCCATCGTTAGATCGCCAATCATCATGCTGAAGAGTTGATACATCACCACCACATCATCCAGGGCGCGGTGGGCATTGTTGGCGGCAATACCGTAGATTTCGCGGAGGTATTGGAGAGTGTGCTTCGGTAAGTCGGCTCGGTATTTGCGCGCCCATTTTAGGGTGTCGATGTAGGCAAAATCGGGGAGGGGGACGTTTGCCCTTGCAAACTCGTGTTTGAGGAAGTGCTTATCAAACCCATCATTATTGTGGGCGATGAGGACAACATCCCCTTCACAAAAGTTGACAAATGCTTTGCTAATCACATCAAATCCAGGAGCATCTTTGACCATTTCATCGTTAATGCCGGTGATATTGGTGATGAGCTCGGGGATAGCAATGCCTGGATGGACAAATTCACAAAAAGATTGATCGCGGACGGGGTCGTAGGCGGCAATTTCGATGATTCGGTCTTGGTCAGGTTTTACTCCAGTGGTCTCTAGATCGTAGTAGATGGGTCTTTTGCTCATATTTCCTTAACTTTTCTTTAAAATTTGTGGTCAAAATCTACCGTTCATCATATAAGTAAGTGGAAAATTTTTCCATGAATCTTTTTAGGAGGAGTGACTTATGGTCCGTTGGATGGTGATTTGGGCAGTGGCTTTGCCCCTCTTTTGCCTGGCAGCAGAGGATGTAGAAGTGCAATTTCTCGAGTCCAAGCAAAAAAGTGAGCGCTTTGCCAGCCTACTTGATCACTTTGAGGGAAAAGTGCAGATTGCCACCTATCACCCTTTGCCAAAAAAGATGGTGAGCGAACTCATCGCAGCAAAAGAGCGGGGATGTGAGATCGAGGTGCTATTTAACACAATTAATAAACGGCATGAAAAGGGGGCATTAGCATTGAAAGGGGCGCACATTCCAGTCTACTGCATGCGAAGCGTGAGCGATCGGAAAACAGAGCAGATGCACCACGAGTTTTGCATTTTTAGAAATAGCCAAAAGCAGACCAACTTGATCTGGCAGTCAGAGATGAATATGTTGAAACAAAGAAGTCTTCCGATGCGCGATACGGTGGCCATTTATACAGGTGATCAGTATCAAAAGCAATTCTACAAGGAGTTTGAGCTCTTAAAGAATCTATCAAGGGTCTATTGATTTTATTCGTCTGAGGGGCTAATATGAGCTATATTGTAAAAGGTGGAAAAAGAACCAACGTAACATGATGAGCGAAAACGACATACACTATTCACTGGAAAAGGTGGATCGGAAAAAAGTGCTCGGTGAAATGGGAAAAGAGCTGGCCCTAGAGCTCCTGACGGAGATGATTTTGGTGCGGCAGCTCGAAGTACGGGGAGAAGCGGCTTATCAGCGGCGGAAAGTGGGAGGCTTTTACCACTCATCAGCTTTTCAAGAGGCAATTGCAGCCAGTGCGGTTCGTGCGGTGGGGAAAGGGAACTGGTGGATTCAAACCTATCGCTGTCACTCACTTGCCATCGCCTTGGGCGTAACACCAAATGAGTTTATGGCCGAGCTTTTCGGAAAAGTAACCGGGAATGCGCTTGGGCGCGGGGGATCGATGCACTTTTTTACCGATCGGTTGCTTGGGGGATATGGAATCGTCGGGGGGCATCTGCCAACTGCTGCAGGAGCTGCCTTTAGCATTAAGTATCGAAAAAAAGATGAAGTGGCCGTCTGCTTTCTAGGAGATGGCGCTGTTGCCCAAGGGACATTTCACGAAACGATGAATTTGGCAAGTCTTTGGGACTTGCCTTTGATTGTGTGTATTGAAAATAACCAGTGGGGGATGGGCACCGCTGTCAAGCGGGCGATTTGCTCCATCCCAATTGCTGAAAATTTTGCTAAGGGATATGGGATTGATTCCATCTCCTTCAATGGCTCCCACGTAACTGATTGTTATGCGATTTTTCAGGAGGCAACCAAGCGAGTAAAGGAGACTAAACGGCCCATTTTAATGGAGGCTGTATGTGAGCGTTCAAGGGGACACTCGATATCGGATGCGGCTTTATATCGAACAAAAGATGAGCTGCAAGAGATTATTGATACCAAAGATCCCATCCAGCTATTCGCCTCAGAAATGATTGATGCGGGTATGCTGACACCGGATGTACTTGAACAGATCAAAGAAGAGCAGAAAGAAGTAGCGATTGAGGCAGTCGAATTTGCTGAAAATTCACCTGAGCCTCCTTTAGATGAACTAGAACAAAATGTAATGGCAGATTAGCGAGATGGGAAATAAAGTTGTTGAAATCCGTGAAGCGCTTCGCGAAGCCATTGATGAAGAAATGGAGCGGGACAATCGGGTTTTTGTCATGGGAGAAGAGGTTGCCGAATATAACGGTGCCTATAAAGTGACAAAGGGGCTGCTCGACAAGTGGGGCCCTGAGCGGATCATCGATACCCCCATCTGCGAAGAAGGCTTTGCGGGGCTTGCCATTGGGGCAGCAATGACAGGACTGAGGCCAATCGTTGAGTTCATGAGCTTTAACTTTTCATTTGTCGCCTTCGATCAGATTGTTTCAACTGCCATTAAGATGTACTATATGTCAGGTGGTCGGTATTCAGTGCCCATCGTTTTCCGAGGTCCCAATGGGGCAGCTGCCCAGGTGAGCTCTCAACACTCACACTGCGTCGAGGCGCTCTATGGAAATTTACCAGGCTTGATTGTGATTGCGCCGAGTAATTCCTACGATGCAAAGGGGCTTTTTAAAGCAGCCGTTCGCAATAATAACCCAGTTCTCTTTTTGGAGAATGAACTCGATTATGGGATCAAAAGTGAAATCCCCGAAGGGGAGTATCTCATTGAAATTGGGAAAGGGAAGGTGATTGAAGAGGGGAGTGATCTAACCCTTGTTGCGCATGGGCGAATGGTAAAATATGCAAAAGAAGCAATTGATAGGGCAAAGAAAAAAGGGATTTCAATTGAATTAATTGATCCGCGAACAATCAAACCGCTCGATATTGGGATGATTGTCAAATCAGTTCAAAAGACCAACCGATTACTTTTAGTGGAAGAAGGGCATCTGTTTGCTGGAATCTCAAGTGAAATTGCTTTCCAGGTCAATGAGCGATGTTTTGACTATTTGGACGGGCCAATTGTGCGCGTCTGTCAAAAAGAAACGCCCATGCCCTATTCAAAATCTCTCGAACGAGAGACTCTACCAAACCCCGACCGTATTGAACAAGCGATCTACAAATGTCTAGATAGGGAGTGAGCACGTGGGAAAAAAGACAATATGGACATTTACAATGCCGAGCCTCTCACCCACGATGGAAGAGGGGGAAATCGTCGAATGGCTGAAAAAAGAAGGGGAAGCAGTTGATGATGGCGAAGTGATCATCAAGGTGCAGACCGATAAGGCAGTTGTGGAAGGAAGTGTCCTGGATGGCGGTATTTTGCGCAAAATCGTTGTTCAGCCAGGGGAGAGCGTTCCAGTAGGGAAAGGAATTGCCATCTTCTCCAAGACAAAAGATGAAAGTATCGAAGGGTATGAAATTGAAGAGCCCGACCTCGAGCCGGCAGAAGAGGAGCCGCCTGCAGAAGCTGAATCTGAGGAAAGGTCTGATGCAAAACCCTCAAAAGCTGCAAAGGGCGGAGCAATGGAACAGCCCGCCTTTGTCCCCGTCCCTCCACTAGAGAAAGCAAAGCAGAAAAAAGAGGCGCGCACACCAGCCGGGCGAGTAAAAGCCTCTCCCTTGGCGCGAAAAATTGCTGAGGAAAAAGGGATTGATCTAAATATGATTGTAAAGGGCAGTGGCCCAGGCGGACGCATTGTGGCAGAAGATGTCGAAAAAGGGCCAGCATCTTCGCTATTTCAGTTTTCATCATCTAATCTTCCTGACATTGCACCAGGTGCCTATCATGAAGAGCCCCTTTCCTCCATGCGCAAAGTGATCGGCGCGCGGTTGCAGCAATCAAAGACGTTTATCCCTCATTTTTATGTTGATCAAGAGATCGTGGCCAATCCTCTGATCCAATTGCGAGCCGATTTAAAAAAGAATCAGCTCCAGTTTTCAGTCAACGATCTGATGATTCGAGCTGTTGCGCTTGCTTTGAAGGCCCATCCCGAAATCAATGTGGGCTTTAACTCAGTCTCTAATTCGACCATTCACTTTGAAACGGTGGATATTTCAGTGGCAGTGAGTGTGAAGGAGGGGCTTATTACCCCTATCGTCCGCTTTGCAGACTATAAGAATGTGCAAGAAATTTCAGCTGAGGTGAAAGAGCTGGTGAAAAAGGCGATGAGCGGAACCCTTGCTCCTGAGGAGTTTCAGGGTGGATCATTTACCCTCTCTAACCTTGGCATGTTTGGTGTATCACGCTTTGCTCCCATTATCAATCCCCCACAAGGATGCATCCTTGCTGTTGGAGGATTAATTGATAAAGTTTTCTTGGAAGAGGGTGTACCTGTTGGCAAAAAGGTGATCAATGTCACCCTAGCGGCTGATCACCGGATTGTTGATGGTGCTGATGGAGCGCGATTTGTTGCGACATTGAGGCAAATTCTAGAGAGCCCCTCCCTCCTTCTTATATAAACATTACTTTATTGATGATCTATTTGCCTCAGACTAGTATAATAGCTGCCCTAACAAGAGGTAGCTATGAGTCTTTCAAAAATTATTGGTCACGTTGAGTTTCAGGTAAGAGAACTTCCAGAGCAGGCAGTTGAACTCATTACTGCAGCGGAAAAGATGTCTGACAAATCATGTCCCCCACTTGGAGTGTGCGTTGAGAAAGCCCTCACTTTAGCGTTCTGTATCACCCTTTTAGCGGATATTATTACTGAGCCATTTGGTGTAGCAACCTCTATTGTAAACAGTGGGAATGGGATGGATCCGCATTTGCAACGCATTTCCAAAAAGATTACACTGTTTGCTATTAGCTTGATTTGTCTTATTCCCGGAATGAAACTTGCAACTTTTGTTGCTTTACACAACCCGATGACTGCAGCAGAGCTACAAATTGCGACCCTTCGCGCAGATCTAGAAGCCTCTACCCGAGAAAGAGCTGAGTCTAGGGCGCTTGAGCAGGAGCGTCTTTCAGAGCTTTTTCAAGCCTTAGAAGTCTTAGACGGTCAAAAGGATGAGAATGCAGCTCTCAAAGTAGATAACAAGCGCATGGCGGATGAGCTCGATCAGGCTGAAACCAATGCCCGCCTACTTCAGGAGGTTGAGCGTTCTGGACAATTTAGATTTGATGGATGGGAGCGATTCATGGACTCGGCAAAGCAAAAGCTGTCAGTCCTTCCAGAAGAAGGGTATTTTTCAAATCGCCTTCAAACTCATTTTCAAGAGATAAGAGAAAGAGATAGGCGAGTTGAGGAATTACAAGAGAGAGTTAGGTATCTAGAGAGGCGGCTTGCAGAAATTACTCAACAGGCGCACCACGAAGATTCCAGTAGCCTTGCCCATAGTTAAAGCGGATTTCATCGCTTGGTTCAATTCGACGCGTTGCTATCAGGACAATGTGATAGAGCATTCCATCAAATAGAGTGACTTGTTTACAGTTGGGGTTCTTACTATGGTTTGCAAATCGGGCAAAATGGCCAATGGGCCGCGCATCAATTACATAGTTGCGTCCAATATCATCACATACCGGATATTGGCATAGGAACCCGTTGAGAAAGTCCCGCCTATCGTTTTTTCGGACAAGACCAGTATACTCACAAATGAACGCCCCCTCTTCAATCGACTCTGCCGCAAATAGCCCATACCCAATCTCATCTGAGATCCAAGCCACTTTCATAGCAGGAGTTTGGCTCAATAAAGTTGCTTCATGGTACTCCCGCGCAGAGAGGGGAGGAGCTTCTTTCTGAATCTCTTGGACAATATGCTCAAATAGTTGAGGAGACTCAAAGACTAGATGGCGTGAATGGGTGTATTCCACCTTCTCCATCATCTCACTAACAGATATTGAGCCTCCGTCAAGCCATGTCATCTCATCCTCAAGCGATTGATGTGTATAGAAGCGGGGATCGCTATGCGCCCACTTTGCATGGTCGAGAGCTGTAAGGCCGAGGTGATTTTTAATCGCCAAGTCAGCCTTAGGGAGGCGGGCTGCAAGATCGAGCTCATTATGTTGCATCAGGAAATGGGAAAGAGAATTGCCCTCGGCATTTTGTTTGGCAGACATGCCATTTTGAATGGCCCATTCAACTAGCGTTTGAAGAGTATGAGTCTGGTTGGGATCATCGAGATCAAAGTGAGAGAGTAAAAGAGGTATTAAAGCCATTTTTTCTTCTGGAAGATATAAAATGCAGCAAATGAGAGAACTAAGATAAACCCAATGATATAGTAAAAGGCAATGGGGTTTTTCTCAATTGGCAGAGCGACGTTCATCCCATAAAGACTCGCAATCATCGTCGGCAGAGAGAGTAGAATCGTCATCGCCGTCAACAACTTCATCGTCTTGTTCAAATTATTGGTGAAGATAATCTGATAGAGGTTGCGCTGATTACTTGTCATCCGCAAGTTTGTCCGACACATATCCTCAATTTGGGTATATGAGTGAATCAAATCTTCCAGCTCATCATGCTCATTCTCGGCAAGGGCAATAAAACGGCCAGTGGTGAGACATTCCAAAACCGACTTGAGGGGAGCCATCGCACTCAAAAACTGATTGAGCCGCTCTTCCCGCTTCGAAATATCCGTAATATCCTCTGCAGTGACTAGCTGCATCTCCTTTTCCTGAATCAAAACCTCAGTACGAGCGCGCCTGATATTGCCAGAAAAGGTGTGGGAAATCTTATGTAAGAGGCTAAGCAAACACTTTACCCGCTGCGCCGTACCCAAAGTATTGGCAGTTTCGAGAAACATCTCAATAATCGAACTTGCATGAGTGGTAATCGTAATCAAGTATTTCTTGGTCAGAACAAACGTAATAGTCGAGGTAAAGGTGCCCAACTCACTGCGGCTAGAGGGAAGACGGCAGAAAATCACCACACTCTCGCCAATCTTTTCAATCCGGGGGAGTTCGTGCTTATCTAGAGCATCTTCCAAGTTTGAATAGTCGAGTTCAGCCAACCCCGCCAATTCTTCAATATCAGCAGATGTCGCATGGTTGCAATTGATCCACGAATTGGTGCGATAGTCATCAATCTTATTGAAGTGGCCTTCGCCCTCATCTTTATAGTAAACGTTTATCATAGCTATAACCTATTCAGGACCAAAGTATACCGACTCTTTGATAAAAAGACACGAAGAAATGCAGTTTGTCTGTTAAAAAATTTTTAGAAACACAAATGCCTATACACGGACAGTTAGGGCCCTCCTCGCCCCAGCCAATTTCGGGCACCCATGCTGCGCCAACTCAAGTCTGCTCCAGCGCCGATTCAGGTTCGCTTCAGGGCCAACTTAAATCTGCTCCAGTGCCAACTCAGGTTCGCTTCAGGGGCGATTCGGGTTTGATTCAGGGCCGGATCTGCCCTTATGGTGCGCCAAATACAGGCCCATCTGGAAGCTTCAACGCCGCACCCAAGCGTGTTATCCGATCATGGGGACCAAATCAAACTGGATGTTAGGCGGGAGTGAGGTTGGATTCGAGGGCTGCGAGTTTCTGCTCCAGCTCTTTCAGCCGCTTGGCATAACCTTTGATCTTGCGCTGGTAAGCCTTCTCTTCGTGATAGTCGCGAATGGGAATCGCAGGGCTGCCTCGGTAGGCACCTGGCTTGGAGATCGACTTGCTGACTCCACCGCGCGTCGCAATTTGGACATGGTCCCCAAGGGTGACATGACCCACAATGCCCACTTGTCCACCCATCATGACATACTTGCCCGTCTTGGATGATCCAGCAATCCCTGTTTGTGCTACGACAATATTGTGAGGGCCAAGCTGTACATTGTGGCCAATTTGGACCAGGTTATCGATCTTAGTATTGCGAGCAATGCGCGTTGCTTTAAATCGCCCACGATCAATGCAACAGTTGGCGCCCACCTCGACATCATCCTCGATGATCACATTTCCAATCTGGTTGAGCTTTTGGTGGTTGCCAGTTGCATCAACTGTATAGCCAAATCCACATGAGCCGATAATCGCCCCTGGTTGAATGATCACCCGGTCGCCGAGGATACATTCTTGTCGGATGACAACATTATTCATGAGAGTGCACTCTGTGCCAATTTCGGCAAAGGGGCCAACGGAGACATTTGAGGAAATGACTGAGCCGGGACCAATTTTGACTCCTTGGTCAATGGTAACATTGGGACCAATCGAGACATTCTCTCCAATTTCGGCACTTTCGTGAATGACTGCACTCGGGTGAACCTCTCCTGCGAAGCCGCTCACAGATCGCTTCGGATCATAGAAGAGCTCAGAGATGAGTTGGAAGACCCGTGAGGGCTGATCTGTAAGGAGGTAGTTTTTACCCGCTTCCCGCTCACTTTCAGGGGAGAGGATGATCACCCCCGCACCAGACCTTTTCATCTGTTCTAAATAGCGGGGGTTAGCGAGAAAAGATGCATCTTCAGCTGTTGCACTATCGAGCCCTTCAACCCCATAGATGAGGTGCTCGGGATTTCCCTCGAAAGTGGAATCACTGAGACTAGCCAGTTCTTGAATCGAAAAGCGTTTTTCTTGATGCATTATTTCATCTCCCTATTGATTATTGAATAAAGCCCATCTTAGGCACCTCGTATTTTTCAGCATTTGGATCTTCATCAAAATCTTTGTTCAGTTGAGCAATCACTTTTGAAGTGATATCAAGTGATGAAGGAAAAGCATATGCGAGCTGATTGCCTAAAATGATATCGATATGCTCAGTTTTCGCGACTTCTTTAGCTGCTACATTAATGAGCTGTTGCATTTTTTGAGAAATTGTAGATTGAGCTATTTGCCTGGTTTGATAAAGCAGGTCCTCCTGACGCATCAGGTCATCAGTTAGCTTTTCGGCTTTTGCGTTAAGCTTCTCTTCAGCTTCAGGTGTTAGCGCATCGACATAGTCGCTATCTTGAAGATTTGCTATTGTATCCTGAAGCTGCATTTCAATCTCTACCATATACTTCTGCGTCTGTTCTTCAACATGTGTAAACAGTTTCTGCTGTTGTATCCCATATTTGGACTCAACAACACAAGAGTGAAAATCTACAAATGCAATTGACGGATTATCTTGTGCATGGCAGTGCCCTTGCACAAGATAAGAGAGTCCAAAGAGAAACAGAAAAAGTAGTATTTTATCTTTCATCATTTGAATCCTGGTAGCAAAAACTTGCTACTTTGCGCCGCCAACGGGTAGGCTATTAACTTTTGTATTCTTGGCGTCTGCGTCAAAGTTCTTATTCATTTGAGTAATCACTTTTGAAGTGATATCAAGTGACGGAGAGATAGCAAATGCCATTTCTTTGTTTAAGACAACATCGATGTGGTCTTTTTTCGCGACCTCTTCAGCGGCTGCATTGATACTTTGCTGCAGACTGCGAAAAAGACCGGCTTGAGCCGCTTGCATCACTTGGTAAAATTGATTCTGATAGCGACCGAACTCTTCACTTAGGTTTTGGTATTTCACCTTGAGCGCCTCTTCAGCCTCTGGGCTTAGAGAATCGAGATAGTCATTGTCTTGGAGCTTTGCAAGGGTTTCTGAAAGTTGTCTATCTAGGTCTTCCATTCCATTACGCATGTCAGCTTCGACCTTTTTAAAGTTCGCTTGCTCTTCAATGCCATATTTTGATTCCTGAACACAGGTGCCAAAGTTGACAACTGCGATTGAAGGGTTGTCTTTTGCATGGCTAGCTGCTGGCAACAGCGAAGCAAGTCCAACCATTAGCATTGGAAGAAGGTTTTTCTTTTTCATCGTTTTACTCCATTGATTCTTGTTAATTTGTTTGGTGGGCAAGGTGGCCCACCATGAAATCTATTTGCATGTTCTGGCAATAGCTGCCAACAGCTGATTAGAACTGTCCTCCCATTGAGAAGAAGACGTTTTTCACATCGCTTGGCCGCTCTGGATTAATCGGGACACCATAACCAACCATGATTGGCAGCTGCCGTCCAATATCAAGCCGGACACCAATTCCATAACTCATGCGGAGGGTATTGATATCCCACTTCTCAGGTGAAATACTTCCTCCATCGAGGAAGACAAAGAGGTCCAGTGGACGGGCAATCTTCTGAGCATATTCCAAAGAGAGGAGGACTGAGGAGATTCCCCCAGTTGGGTTATCTTCATCACCATCTGGCGCGCGGTAGACGGGACCAATGATGTTTGGCTTATATCCCCGTATGGTCTGCTCGCCCCCGAGGAAAAAGCGCTCATCTAGAGGGAGGTCATTTGAGTTAACCCCGAAGAAGGGGAGGATGAACTGGAGGTCAGCTCGCGCCTTCAATGTTCCCTTTTCCCATAGCGGGTAGTAGCCAGAGTTAATATAGCGCATTTTGGCAAATAGGAAGTCTTTGTCAAAATCAGTATGTCGAGAGACCCCAGCCAACTCAACGTCCATGTTGGAGCGTATTCCACGCGATGGTCTAAAGGGATTATTGGTCGAATCATATGAGAGGTTGGTTCCAAATCCGGCAGTCATACCGTTGTTATCCTCTTGCTCAACCGCGACAGGTCCAGCTGATTGGGAGATATGCACCATCTGATTTTTCGCCCGTGCCTTCCAACCGTAGCTCACAAAGGATGAGTAGGGGTGTGAGGCATAAATGGTTCCATTCAGCGTATGCAGGTTATAATCTTTGGCAATGACATCAGTATGGGTATAGCCCACATCAAAACCAAATCTCCACAGGCTATCCATGAAGTATGGGTTGAGCCAAGAAACAGTCGCTTCCTTTACCTTCTGACCAAGGGCTCCACGGACGTGTAGATACTCCCCAGCTCCTCTAAAGGAAGAAGCTCCCTTCTTCCACCAGTTTGAAACCCCTTCGTGGTTGAAGTTGTTCTCAGTCAAGTCAAGTCCCCCAAAGATTGAGTCAGTAGAACTCAATCCGAAGAACATGCTGACATTACCAGTCTGAGCCTCATCTACCTCGATCACCACATCTCGATAGCAACTTCCCAGCGCCTTATCATCGGTATTTTTCACCGGGTAGACGTTGACTGACTTGAAGAAGCCCATTGACTGGAGATTTTCCTGAGTGGCCTTGAGTTTTGTCTGGTCGAACACTTGGCAGGGGTGGATATTTGATTGGTTAAGAATCACCTTAGACTGAGTCGATCGGTTACCCAACACTTTCACCAGGCCAACCCGGTATTGTGAGGATTCATCAATGTCATAGACCACATCACATACTGGCTCATTTTCTCTGAAGTGAAGCGAGTATTGAACATTGGTTTCAATATACCCTTGCTGTCCATATAGGTTGTCCTTAATGGCAATCGCTCCATTGCGAATTTCAGTATTTGAGAAGACGCTGCCTGACTTATAGCCAATCGATTTAACAACGCTTTCTTTGTCAAATAGCTCACTTCCTTCAACAGAGATATTTCCAATGTGGTAAAGCTGTCCCTTATCGGCTTGAATAACCAAAGCAATCTTCTTGTAGGGGAGGTCTCTCAATGAGATCTTCACCTTCGCATCGGCATACCCTTGGTTTTGGAGGTAATGGGTGATGATCACAGTATCTGGGTCGGTCTGTTCATCTCCGCGGTAGCAACCATTTCCAGTCAACCAGCTTGTGAATACATTATATTTGCGCGAGTGAATCATGTTGACCAATTCCCGCTCTTCTTTAGGGGAGAAGCCTTCAAAGACAATCTTGTTGATGCGGCCGGAGCGCCCCTCACGGATATTGAGCTTAATCACTACTTCGTTATTTGCAGGCTCTGGAACAATCTCATAATTGACCTGTACCTCAAAGTAGCCCTTCTTCACATACATCTCAGTGATCTTGTTCACGGCCTTATAGATTTCTTCACGCGTAAAGACGGTTCCCGCTTTCAGCTCAGACTCTTTAAGAATTTTTTTTGCCTTTACCCGGTTGTTTCCCGCAATTTCGATATCGCTAATTTTAGGCTTTTCTCGGATGACCAAATTAATGACAACCTTGTCCCCATCTACGCTAATTTGCGGATTGACACTCTCGTAATTTCCCGATAGCTCTTTTAAATCTTGGTCGAATAAAAGCTGGTTGAACGGGTCACCCGCTTTCATATTGAGCCCTTGTAGAATGGTGGATTCTGGGTCAGCAGCTCCAGGCGGGAGCTGTTCGACGGTCACATGGATCGCTTCAATTTTTTTGCCTTCATACTCCTCAATGACTTCTGCGCGGAGAAGGTTTGACGAGATGAGCAAGAGGGGGAGAAGTAAACTAAAGAATCTGTTTTTCATTTCCAAATTGCCTGTGGTTAGTGTTTCAGCGACCCTACAGCAGTTGCGAAAATTTCGACCAAACTACCAGTTGTCGATCTTGAGCATTATATTCACCCACCCTATATAAAAGCAACACCCCACTCAAAAAAAGAATGCAAAAAATGGGGGCGGGCCCAGTAAATATGAGTGGAATGGTGACGTGCGGGAGTAGAATGCGAAGGGGAGGTGGGTCAAATAAGGCTGGCTGGCCGGATCGTGTGGTAGGACGATCAGGGGAGATACTCGATGGTAGGAGGCCGATTTAGCGGGGGAAGGGGAGAGGGCGAAGGTTGAGCTAGTGTGGACTGGGTGGGGGTTGGGTTAAGGGCGGAGGTCGATCTAGTGTGGAATGGGTGGGGGTTGGGTTAGAAGTGGGTGCGGCCGGAGAAGGATTGGATGAGGGTTCCTTCGTCTATGTATTCGAGCGAGCTGCCGACGGGGATGCCGAAGGCAAGGCGGCTGATTTTGACGGGGTGGTCGGCAAAGAGCTCTTTGAGGTAGAGGGCGGTGGCATCTCCTTCGATGGTTGAGTCGAAGCCGATGATGAGCTCCTTGGTCTCTTGTTTGATTACTCGCTCTTTTAGGGCGTCAAAGCGCATGGATTGGGGATAGCGCTCTTCGAGAGGGGAGATGAGGCCATTGGTGACGTGATAGCACCCTTTGTATAGGTGAGACTCTTCAAATAGGAAGACATCGCGTGGGGAGGAGACGACGCATATTTGGGATGGGTCTCTCCTGTCGAGGTTGCAGTATTGACAAGACTCTTTTTCAATCAGGCATCCGCAGGTTGAGCAGGAGGTGAGCTGGGATTTGAGGTGAGAGAGGTGGTCTGCGAATTCTTTGAGCTCTCCTTCTGTCCAGTCGAGCATTTGAAAGGCGAAGCGTTCGGCGGTTTTGGTGCCAACGCCAGGAAGTTTTTTGAGTGAGTCGATGAGGGTGTGGAGGGGTCTTGGGTAGTGCATGTGGGGCCGCTTGGGGTTGGGTTAGTTGCTATAGGATGAGTTTACGATTTTTTTGAGAAGATTGGAATATAAATTATTGATTTGAGAGAGAAATTGAGAGTGGTGTTTTAAATAAGCATGTGGATAATTAGATATTTTAATCTAAATAGGATTTTGTTTGTTTTTCATTGTTAATAAACAGGTTTTGCTCAGATAACTCTTTATTTATATCTGCTTCTTAGATAAACTTTTGGCAACGAAGCTGCTCATATCAAATTTGAATTAGGTATGGGTCAGGGACAATTTGAGGGTCCATATGCAAAAAAGCGCTTGTATTATCGGCATGGGACGGTATCTCCCAGAGAGGATTTTGACCAATGCTGACTTGGAGAAGATGGTGGATACATCTGATGAGTGGATCTATACTCGGACAGGGATGAAGGCGAGAAGGATTGCGGCTGAGGATGAATTTCCTTCGACGATGGGGGCAAAAGCGGCTATCAATGCGCTTGAAGAGGCTCAGATTGGGGCTGATGAGGTGGATTTGATCATTTGTGCCACGTTGACTCCTGACTATATTTTTCCAAGCACTGCGTGTTTGATCCAAGAGCAGATTGGGGCGAAGAATGCTTCGGCGTTTGATTTTCAGGCGGCATGCACGGGGTTTGTTTATGCCCTTTCTATTGCAAAAGCTTTTGTTGAATCGGGCGTACATAAAAATGTTTTACTTGTCGCAACAGAAAAGCTTTCTTCAATTATTGATTATACTGACAGGACAACTTGTGTGTTGTTTGGTGATGGGGCTGCAGCAGCTGTCATTTCAAGTGAGAAGAGTCCTGGGGTCAATCTGAAAATCAATCGGGTCTTCCAAGGGGCCGATGGTGCACTTGCGGACAGGCTGATCTTGCCCGGCGGGGGATCGCGCGTGCCACCCTCGATTGAGTCGGTGGAGCGGGGAGATCACTTTTTGAAGATGGAAGGTAAAGAGGTGTTCAAGCACGCGGTGCGTAAGATGAAGGATGTTTCTGTGCAGGCAGTGGAAGAAAATGGGTTTGAGCTGGCGGATATTTCTTATTTGGTCTCTCACCAGGCGAATGTGCGTATCATCAATGCTGTGGCTGAGCGGTGCCAGATCCCTAAGGAGAAGGTGAAAATGACGATTGAAAAGTATGGAAACACGTCTGCCTCATCGATTGGGCTCTGCCTTTGCGATATGCAAGAGAAGTCAGAACTCAAGGATGGAGATCACCTGTTGCTGTGCGCTTTTGGCGCGGGATTGACTTGGGGAGCTACTGTGTTGAGCGTTGAGGGGGAAGATAATGGTTAAGTTGGCGTTGATTTTTCCCGGACAGGGGGCTCAGGTTGTGGGGATGGCAAAAGATTTTTACGAGACCTACCCGGTGGCTAAAGAGACTTTTAAAGAGGCGAGCGAAATTTTGGGCCGGTCTATGGAGGAGTTGATCTTTGAGAGCTCTGAGGAGGGGCTGGCCCTCACTAGTAATTGTCAGGTGGCAATTTTTGTCGCTTGTATGGCCATTTATCGGGTGGTTGCTCAAGAGTTTGGTGAGTGGATGCCAGCTTTAGTTGCTGGTGGATTGAGTTTGGGTGAGTATTCTGCGCTGTGCGCTGCGGGGAAGATTTCTTTTGCGGCGTGTCTTGATTGTGTGGCGAGAAGGGGTGAGTTTATGCAAGAGGCGAGTGAAAAAAATCCCGGCTCGTTATCTGCTGTCATTGGCTTGGAAGAAGATGTGGTCAAAGATTGTATAAAGAATTTTGACAAGATCTGGGTGGCTAATTTAAACTGTCCAGGTCAGGTAGTGATTGCGGGATGCAAGCAGGCATTGAGCGAGGTGGTTGAGACTTTGATTGCTAAGGGAGCGAGAAAGGTGATTCCACTCGATGTCTCGGGCGCTTTTCACAGCGGGTTCATGGATGAGGCGGGCGAGAAATTGGCCCACTATATTCAGGGGGTTGAGTTTGCAAAGAGTAAGACTCGGGTCGTCTCGAATGTGTCAGGTGGTTTTGAGGGGGAGCCTGAAGTGATTCGGCAATTGTTGATTGAGCAGGTAAACCATACGACCCGTTGGGCTGATTGTGTGCGTGCAATGAGTGACGAGGGGGTTGACCTTTTCATTGAGGTGGGATGTGGCCGAACCCTGGCGAGTATGAATAAAAAAATTGGAGTGAGCGCTCCAACTTTCAGTGTTCGTAAGGTTGAGGATATTGAAGGGCTGAGGGCTCAGATAGATCAGATAAGTAAGGAGAGTGTCAATGTCGTTGCGAGGTAAGAGCGCATTTGTAACTGGTGGGACCCGTGGAATTGGTAGGGCAATTGTCGAGCGATTGCTGAAAGAAGGGGCTGATGTGGCCTTTTGTGGTACGAATGAGGAGAAGGGGCTTGCGGTTGTCGAAGAGCTAAGGCAAATGTGTGCTGAGCAGAGGAAGGTGCTGGGACAGCAGACGGCTTGCGGTAGTGAAGGGGGCGTAGCTGTTGTGAACGAAGTGTCAGAGCTTGAGCAAAAGATTATTTTCAAGCGGCTAAATGTGAGCGATTCAGATGAATGTGAGGCTGTGATGGCCGAATTGATTGCTGAGATGGGCAAAATTGATATTTTAGTTAACAATGCCGGGATCACGCGTGATAACCTATTCATGCGGATGAAGAGGGCTGAGTGGGAAGATATTATTTCGGTTAATCTCTCGCCTGTGTATACTCTGAGTCAACTCGTTGTGCGACAGATGATGAAGAATAAATGGGGACGCATTATTAACATCTCTTCGATTAGTGGCACTCGTGGAAATGCTGGACAGACAAACTATTGTGCCGCTAAGGCCGGGATGATTGGATTTTCGGCAGCTCTTGCAAAAGAAGTTGGAAGAAAGGGTGTAACAGTTAACTGCATCGCTCCCGGATTCATTGAGACGGATATGACTGGGGCTTTAAATGATACACAAAAAGAGGCAATTCTTTCTAAGATCCCGATGTCAATTCTCGGTCAGCCTGAGGATATTGCCGGATGTGCAGCGTTTTTAGCGTGTGACGATGCAAGATTTATTACTGGACAGGTGATCACCGTTGATGGTGGAATGACCTGCTAAACTAACAACAAAAACACAACATGAGGATATGTACATGTCTATTGAACAAGAAGTGATTGACGTAATCGTCGAGCAGCTTGGAGTTGATAAAGAAGAGGTAACACTCGAGAAGTCTTTAGTGGAAGATCTAAATGCTGATTCTCTTGATCAAACTGAGCTAATGATGACGATTGAAGAGAAATGTGACCTTGAGATTTCAGAAGATGATGCTGAAAAACTCAAGACTGTAGGCGACATCGTTGCTTATATCAAGAGCCATCAAGGCGAAAAAGTAGAAGCGTAAGCTTAACTCTTTATACTCCACCGTTGCATTTGATGGGATGGTGGAGTTTTTTTTATTTCTATGGAAAAAGACATTTATGTAGCAGGAAGTAAGAATCACGTCTTCCTCAACAAGCTAATTGATAGTCCCAATATCAAAGTGGGAGACTATACCTTTTATCACGACTTTGTCGACCCCACCCGTTTCGAATCGCTCAACGCGGGCTACTTCGTAAAGGGGGAGAAGGTGAAGTTGACCATCGGGAAGTATTGCTCACTTGCCGACGGCATTCAGTTTATCTCAAGTTTAGCCAATCATCCAATTGATGGGTTTTCGGGATACCCATTCCCCTGGGTATTGGGTGAAGAAACGGGCTATGAGTATGTCTACCCCGATAAGGGGGACACACTTGTGGGTAATGATGTGTGGATCGGTGCGAAGGCGACGATTTTGCCGGGGGTCACCATTGGTGATGGGGCAGTCATTGGCGCTGGTGCTATGGTGACAAAGGATGTACCTCCCTATACTGTGGTTGGTGGAAATCCCGCGCGCTTGATTCGGGTTAGATTTCCAGATGGAGTGGTTGATCAGTTACTCCAATTGAGATGGTGGGATTGGCCCGTTGAAATGGTCATCCGTCACTCGCGGGCGATTGCTCATGGGGATATGGATGAGCTTGTTGCTGCAGCTAAAGAACTTTAAGGGATCGATTTGATATCGACCCACATCTCGCGAATTTCCTGTTCGGGGATAGGGTAGCGGAAGTAGAGGAAGTTTCCTTTCTCTAGCGCTCGTCTGCGCACATCTAAATATTGCGGCCCCTCTTCTATGAAGTCAATTGAGGCAGTGAGTGCTGGGAAGGTGGGGCACGATTCCATCTGCTTGGCCATTTGTTCGGGGCGGTATAGGAAGTTGATGAATTGGTAGACTTCATCAATTTTCTGCGTCCCTTTGGGGATACATACGTTTTCAATGGAGACAAAGAGCCCATCTTCGGGGAGAAGGAAGTTCACATGCATGTCATCTCGTGCCATTTGCCAGACAAAGGAGCTGCGCATGAGGGCAACGGGACAGTTATGGGTTTGGATGAGGTACTTGGCTCGATAGTCGGCATACGCCTCAACATTTTTCTTTTGTGCTGCGAGCATTTGTTTTGCCACTTGGGCTTGTTCATTCGAGAGTTGATTTTCCTGGGGGCCAAAGGCTAAGTAGGAGGTGATGGCAAGGGCTTCGACTGGGTCGGGGGTCATTGAAATGGAGTAAGGGAGCTTTTCACTCCCAAAGAGATCTTTGAGGTAGGGTTTGAGAGGGTGCTTTGCGTAGAAGTCAGGATCGACGCCCACACCATACACTTCCCATGAGTGGGGGATGGAATAGGAGTTGGTGGGGTCGGCTTCTTGGCCGAGCAAAAAGGGCTCGACTTGATCCCACATATCTAGTCGATTGTGGTCAAGCTTTTGAAGGAGTTGTTCATCGATGAGAATTTTGACCGCATAATCGGAGGGGACGATGAGATCATACCCTTCACCACGGGTCGCTTTGAGCTTGACGAGCAGCTCCTCATTGGAGGAGTAGTTGTGCACCTTGACATGGATGCCTGTCTCTTTTTCAAACTGGGTGACAGAATCTTGGTGGAGGAAATCTCCCCAGGCAAATACGTGAAGGGTTTTCCCTTTTGGAGTGAGAATCCGATCGAGGTTAGCAGAGAAGAAGAGGCCTCCTAAAAGGAGTACTGACCAGGTGGCTGCAAAGAAGAGCTTTGTAAAAATGTTCCTTTTTCCTTTTCTCTCCATCAAAACACCTTGGTTCGAATTTTGGGTGAGAAGAAAATGACCACTAGAGCGCTTGTGACAATGAGCATGAGAGTGGAGAGGGCGTTTACCACGGGCGAAATGCCATAGCGAATCGATGAGATGAGGTAAAGAGAAAGGGTTTGAACCGAAGTTCCACTACAGAAATACGAGACGACAAAGTCATCAAAGGAGATGACAAAGATCAAAAGGCCTGATGCAATCATGGTGGGGCGGAGGAGGGGAAGGGTAATCTTATAAAATGTGCGGAATGGGGAGGCGCCGAGCATCATCGAAGCTTCGTGGAGTTTGGGGTCTAGGTCGTTATATCGTACAAAGAGAATGGGAACTACAAACCCAATTCCCAGGACAGTATGTCCCACAATCAGAGTGGTCATCCCCAAAGGAATATTGAGTAGGGTGAAGTAGCTAATCAAACTGACAGCTAATAGGGTCTCGGGAATCACTAAGTTGCCATAGAAGAGGGGAAGGACCCGCTCAGTTTTTCCTCCACACGACTTATAGTAGATGAGGAGCGCACCCATCAAGAGGCTAAAAGTGGTTGAGACCGTGGCAATAATTACCGAGGTAGAAAAAGCCCCCCAGAGCTCATGGGCGGTAAAGAGCTCTTTATACCAGTCGAGGGTGAATGAGTCCCATGACGAGGGGAACCCCTTCGAATTAAACGAATATAGCGCAAGGACAAAGATGGGGACGTAGAGGAACAAAAAGGTGCATGAGACAATGAAGGGAAGTGCTCCCTTAGATAGGCTGGACTTAAGAGATTGAATCATCGCACCCTCCCAATCAACAATCTGCGGCACACGTTCAGTCCAGTAAATAGGGCGACAACCATCAGTGCGAGGGCAGAAGCGCTCAACACTGTAAATGCAGTCCCAATCGGGCCTGTATTGTCTCCTAATATAAATTGAGAAATGACACTCCCCACGTAGTAGTGTTTATCTCCACCCATCAACTCGGGGATAACAAATTCCCCAAAAGCGGGGATAAAGACCAAAAATATCCCCGCCTGGATCCCATTCATAGACATAGGGAGGAGGATTTTCCAAATGGTCTGCTGCCAGTTGGCCCCAAGATCTAAAGAGGCCTCGAGAAGGGTGCGGTCAAATCTCTCAAGAGATGAGTAAATGGGGAGAACCATAAATGGGAGGTAGTAGTAGACCATCATGATATAGACTGCAAACGGGGTATTGAGGAAATGGATGGGACTCCCAATGATTCCAAGTGAAAGGAGGAGATGGTTCAAAAACCCTTCCTTTTCCAAGACAAAAAACCAGGCATAAATGTGGAGGAGGAAGTTTGTCCAAAAGGGGACAATCAAGAGGAATAAAAAGATGGTCTTATACCTTTTCGCTTTAAAGGCGATGAAATAGGCGAGGGGAAAGGCGATTAAAAGGCAAGAAAGGGAGGTGGTGAGGGCAAGCATCCCAGAGCTTGCAATGATCGAAAAATAGGCGGGCTTGAGGACTGGAGTGAAGTTGGAGAAGGTGAGCCCTAGAATTTGTCCATCTGCACTCACATGGACAATACTCGAGACAAGCATAATGGAGAGGGGAAGATAGAAAAAGAGAATTTGCCAAATGAGGGCTGGGACGCCAATGGCAAAAGGGAGCTCAGTTTTCACTACCGATTTCGTCGCCTGTTTTTCGGTCCTATTTTTTTTGCGAAGAAAAGAGGGGGCTTTAGCTAATATCGAAATTCCCATACCCACCTCCTAGCATTCTAATAAGGTGACGTTTTCTTTTTGCCAATAGAGATAGACGATGTCGTCGTAGTCAATATCTTCTTGGGTGAAGTGCTCCTCGTTTTGTTCAAAGGCTTGTATCACCTTTTGATTATCCAGAAGGACGTTGTAAAGGGTCGACTTGCCATAATAGACAATTGACTTAACGACCCCTTTCAGAGAATTTGAAAACGCCTCTTTGACAGGAGTTTTGGAAATAAGGATCTTCTCTGGTCGCAAGCTCATAATGCTGCTGCAACTTTCTGTCATCCAAGGTTTTTTCTGAGGAATCATCACCTGCATTTTACCCAGCTCTTCGACGTGGACATAAGGGCTTGTATCGAGATCACCGAGTAGACCAGTAAATAGGTTAGTTGTTCCCACAAACTGGGCGACAAAGCTCGAGCAGGGAAATTCGTAAATCTCTTTCGGGGTGCCAATTTGTTGAATATTTCCCTCGTGATCCATAATTGCCATATGGTCGGCCACGGTGAGTGCCTCACATTGATCATGGGTGACATAGACAAAGGTAGTGAGGAGTTCATCTTGCAGTTCAATGAGCTCAACGAGAAGCTTTTCGCGCAATTTGAAGTCGAGGGCGGCAAGAGGCTCATCGAGGAGGAGCACATCGGGCTCGCTGATAATGGCTCTTGCGATTGCAACCCGCTGCTGTTGGCCGCCCGACAGTTCGGAAGGGAGGCGCCTTGCTTGTCGCTGGAGTCCAAACGCCTCAAGTAATTTATTGACCTTCTTATCGATTGTTGCTTGGTCGAGCTTTTTGATACGGAGGCTGTAGGCAATATTTTCGTAGACAGAGAGGTGAGGGAAAAGGGCGTAACTTTGAAAAATAATATTGACATTACGCTGGTGTATGGGGAGATGGGTGATGTCGACTGAGTCTAGGTAGATGCGCCCAGAGTCTGGTGTTTCAAGCCCTGCAATGAGGCGGAGAATAGTCGTTTTTCCACATCCACTGGGACCGAGAAGAGCAAAAAACTCACCTGAGGTGATTGTCAGGCTGACGTTGTCCAAAATAACGTCGCCGTTAATCGACTTCGTTACATTTTCTAACCGAATGCTCTTCATCTCAGTTACCCCCCAAACGTCCGGTGGATTGGCAAAAATTTACTTTATTTTAGAAATATGGGGGAAACTCCCTTCTATTCTTTTTCTCTTGTAAGAGTGCCGACAATTGTATCGCGCGAAGTTATTTTTTCATAGCTTTTAGTCATCCTCGGCTTAGAAAACTTGATTTTTACCAAACATTATTTCAAAATAGAGCGTATTCCGCTATCGTTTAAAAAGGTGGAAGTAGAGATTGCTTGCAAGAAAGTTAGCAGGTATGTCGCGCGAATGAACTCACAAAATTACAGGAAGAGATATGGAAACCAGAGATGTCGTAATTATTGGATCAGGACCGGCCGGATACACAGCAGCCATCTATGCTGCCCGAGCCCAACTCGAATGCACACTATTCACAGGATTTATGAAAGGGCTTGCAGGTGGTCAATTGATGACAACAACCGAAGTGGAAAACTATCCCGGATTTGCCAATGGGATTACAGGCCCTGATCTCATGATGGAAATGCAAAAACAATCTGAAAAATCCGGGGCTGAGCTCTTGATCGAAGATGTGGAAAGTGTTGAAAGAGAGGGAGATCTTTTTAAAGTTAGGGGATCTTCTACTGAATTGATGGCAAAAACGGTGATTGTTGCAACTGGCGCAACAGCAAAGCGGCTTGGTGTACCTGGTGAGGAAAAGTTTTGGAATAAGGGGATGAGTGCGTGCGCTGTATGCGATGGGGCGCTTCCGATGTTTCGCAACAAAGAGTTGTATGTTGTAGGAGGAGGAGATACTGCCCTTGAAGAGGCCCTCTTTCTCACTAAATTTGCTTCCAAAGTGTATATCGTCCATCGTCGCGATGAGCTGCGCGCATCTAAGTGTATGCAGAAGCGGGCCTTAGAGAATTCGAAGATTGAAGTGATCTGGGATACAGTTCTAGAAGATGTATCTGGTGAGGAGTCACTCCAATATGTTCACCTGAAGAACGTAAAAGATAATGCAGTGATTCAACGGCCTGCGGGAGGGCTTTTTTATGGAATTGGCCATACCCCTAACTCAGGCTTCTTGAATGGGATTGTTGAGTGTGATGATGTGGGATATATCCAAGTGAAAAATGGGTCGACCGCAACGAGTTGCGAAGGAATATTTGCCTGTGGGGATGTGGTAGATAGCACCTACCGACAGGCTGTTACTGCTGCTGGGACGGGCTGCATGGCCGCTTTGGATGCAGAGAGGTACTTAACGCATAATTTGGCGAGTAGGACTTAATGGCGAGAATTTTTCTCCTAGCATGCTTACTTTGCCCTTTGGTATTGCAGGCTCTGCAAAAAGAGCCTTGGTTGCGGGATGCTTACCAGCCCTACATTATTCCCGGATACTCATATCAATATTATCCATCGGTAAACAACGGGATTAATCCCAGTTCCTATTCTTCAAAGAACAATTTTTTGAGTCTTGGGGCAAGTATGGCGTTTGGGGATACGTGGGACCTAGAGGCGGTATTGGCAATTGACCAATCGCGCAAGCTCGACTGGGGATTTGAGCTGGGCGCTTTACAAGCGCGGTATGTAGTCTTTGACCAGCTGAGAGGAGATTTTTGCTCGATGACTGTGGGGGGCAATTTAACAATTGTTACTCATAAGCGGCTTACTGATGTCACAACACCCTATCACGGATTGGCCAATTTGGAAGCGGGGTTTTCAATTGGTCGGGAATTTGCTACACGCTATCGGTGGGATGAAAGAATCTACTGCTACTTTGCTGTCGGGCAGGCGGAAAAAGGACTCCCATGGGTCCGTGGCTTTATCGAAAATGATGTCCACTTATGGAACTTTGGGATCTGGCGATTATTTGCCGATGGGTACTTTGGTTTTGGTCGCCGCAATACAGTCGATATCGATGCGTTCAGCGGGTATGCGAATATTCGCCATCAATCCATTGACATTGGAACTGGCCTCACATATATTACGCAATTATGGGGGCGGATCAATGCGAATTATTCCTACCGAATTTACGCGCATAGCTATCCGCAAAGTGCTTCGACACTGGTTTTGGAGTATGTATTCCCATTGGGAGTCTAGAATATGGAAGAGATTGTTGAAATCAATGGAAACCAGCTGCATTTCAGGGTGAACGGAGAAGGGACACCGCTTGTTTTGATTCCAGGACTTGCACTTGACCTTAACTTCTTTTCTCCTATTGCCAAAGAGCTTGCCGCAAGACACAAAGTGATTGTCCTTGATAACCGCTGTGCGGGAAAAAGTGGGACTCCTGAAAAAGAAGTGACAATTGAGCAAATGGCTGAAGATGTAGTGGGGCTGCTCGATCATCTCGACATTTCAAGGGCCGCGGTATTTGGACATTCAATGGGCTCGATGGTCGCCACCTGCCTTGCAGCACGTTGGCCAGAGCGTGTGAATAGACTCATTTTAGGGGCGACATTCCCAAGGCTCAATATATTAACGCAAGTGACTATCCAGTCTGTGTTGGAAATGCTAAAGCTTGGCACTCAGCCAGAAGTCGTTCGAAGTGTCACCCACCTCCATAATTTTTCCCCAAGCGCCTTTGATCATCCAGACTTGATTAATCGCTATGAAGAGGCATTGTGTAGCAACCCACCTGCAGTCACAGCAGAGGGCTTTGAGAAACAAGCAAGAGCCCTTTTTAGCTATGATCCTGCTTGTGATTTGAGAAAGATTCAAACAAAAACTCTCATCCTCGGTGGGCAGGATGATACCCTGACACCCGCCTCCTACCTCCCGATTGTGGATGAAGAAATCTCAGATTCGTCAATTACACTCATTCCAGGTGGGCACAGCTTTGTGTGGGAGAGTTCTGAAGAATGCGTTAGGGAAATCAAGCGATTTATCGAGGAATAGCATGGCAGAGATACAGCTTTCTAGTGGAACATTTGGATATGAAAAAAGGGGAGAGGGACCAGCTATCTTATGCATTCCTGGATTGGGAAGAGATTTTAGTTCTGCAAGAAGGTTGACCGATCACCTCATTGATCAATTCACCTGTGTAAGCATTGATAGTCGGGGGACTGGGGTTACACAAGCAGTGGATGAGCCTTTTACAATTGGAGATATGGCAAAAGACTGTGTCGAATTAATGGAAGCGCTCAAAATCCCGAAATATTCGATTGCAGGCCTTTCCCTTGGCTCAGCCATTGCCCAGACAGCACTTGATATCGCACCGGAACACATCGAAAAGGCAATATTAATCACTCCATTTCCAAAGCCAACCGCGTTTTCTGAGTATGCCTCGCTTCAGTCAATCAACCTACTCAAAGCAGGGGTGCCAGAGGCAATTGTTTACAAAGCGCTTGCCTTTTTGTTTCGCGACCCCCGAAAGTTTGAAGAAGATATGGCCAAAGAAAAGAGTGGAGCATTTGAGGAGAAGGCAAAGACTGCAAACCAAGGAACACTCGTCGGTCTAGAACGACAATGTGCTGCCTTGAGAGGGTTTGATGTCAAAAAACTCGAAAAGAGATCGGACGTGCCTGCTCTTGTAATTGCCGGAGCGCTGGATATTATCTGCCCAATTGATAAGGCGCTTGAATTAAAAGAGAGATATCAGAACTTTTCACTTGAAGTGCTCGATGCCAGTCATAGTGTGTTAAGCGAAGAGCCGGAGCTAGTGGCCCTTGCGGTGAAGAAATTTTTGTATCCGCCTGAGGAATGACCAGCTGATGATGGCAGTTGCAATGGCCTTGGTCTGATCGTGACTAATCGTTACACGGATACGCGGATGGAAAAAGCGTCGGTTAGCCTCCTTGCTCAATCGGGCAATAGGCATCCCCTTAGCATTAGGTAGAATCTCAATATCCAAAAACCCAATATCAGGGCCAAATCCACATCCAAGCGCTTTGACGAGGGCTTCTTTTGCCGCATAACGCCCCGCTACGCGCATCTCAGGCGATTTGCGATGATCTTTGCAGTAGGCAATTTCACTTGGAGTACAGATCTTCTCCAAAAAGCGGTCACCACTTTTTTCCATCAATTGGCGCACTCGCTCGATCTCTATAGTATCTGTTCCAATTTCAATTGAACCCATCAATGCTCTGCAATGGTTGCGGTTTTAAGCGTTTCGGAAGGCTGGCTGCTGGCAATCGACTCAGATCCGCTCTCAGCTGCATTGGTGAAGATAATGCGACCTGCCGAGGTTTGCTTGACAGAGATTACTTGTGTGGAGATGGTCTCACCGATATAATCCCCACCATTGTTGATCACAATCATGGTTCCATCATCGAGGTAGCCTACTCCTTGTCTGGGCTCTTTTCCAAACCGCTGGACTTTGATCTGAATCTTCTCTCCTGCCTGCATGACAGGCTTGAGGCAGCTAGAGAGGGTGTTAATGTTGATAAATTCAACCTCTTCCCCTTGAATCAGCTGAAGCTTAGTCAGGTCTGCTGTCAGAATTACCCCATCGATCAATCGGGCCAGCCGAATGGTTTTCTGGTTAATATCACTCACTTCAGAGAAATTCGTCTCACTAAAGCGCAAGCCTAGCTTCGGCAACTTCTCAAGCTTTTTCACAGCATCCAGGGCACGTCTTGCCTTGTTGCGCATCATCTCATTGTCTGTCTCTACTTGTGAATAGAGCTCTTTCATCACAAATTTTGGCACCACAAGGAGTCCATCGAGCAAATGGGTGCTAGCCAAGTCAACTAGGCGCGCATCGCTCAAGATAGAGGTATCGAGAATAATATCCTTTCTCTGCGTGCCAGAAGAAGTCAGGCGGACAAATGGGATGCTAATGTAGAACTCATCGGAATATTTCAGGGTAAATAAGGTTCCCAGGTAGGCACCGAATAGATAAAGGCTAATCTTGATCATCTCTGCAGGAACAGCAGATAAGGTGACAGACATTGCGCTAATGCTCATAATCGACTTGAAGGTAAGGACAAGGGCATGTCCCATTAAAAAGCCGATAAATAACCCCACAATGGCAATATTGAAGGCTCGTAGGTTAAAGCGTGAAAAGAGCTTCTCAAAGCAATACAAGACCCCTGATAAGGCAATTCCTCCGCCTAAGCCAATGGCAACTTTGCTGAACATATCCCCGTCATGAGATGACATGGTGTAAGTGAGCATAAAGAGCACACTCATCGCTGAGAATAGGATACGTGTAAAAACGAGTGACAAGTTCATAACTACCTCAATTTCTCTATTACCTGGGCATCAGCTGGGTTTTTCCCGTACGAAGCTGACAGTTCCATTCTAGAAATGTTAATAATATATTTTACACCACTCGGCAATTTTTGTCGAGAGGGCACTTTCAGCAGGGAAAGGGGGCTTAATCCCTTTACCTACAAGGGATTGAAGGGGTTTGAAGCGGGTATAAAAATAAAAATTTTCTTATTTATGATAGCCTGAGCCCTTATCTATCTCAAATCCCCGATAGATTTGCTCGAGGAGGATCAGACGCACCATCTGGTGGGTAAATGTCATGGGAGAGAAGGAAATGAGGTGATTTGCCCGCTCCTTTACCACTTCTGTGAGCCCCTCAGGGCCCCCAATGACAAAGGCAAGGGAGGAGTGGTGGGTCTCAATGGTTGAGAGGAGAAAGCAGGAGAACTCTCTACTCGTCTGCATCTTCCCTTTGGGATCGAGGCCAATGATTCCCTTTTCCTTTTCAATGGCACGGTTGAGCTCTTCGTCTTTGCGAAAGAGATGAAATTCAATTTGCACTTTGCCCCGCAGGCGGGTGGTGTAGAGGGTTAGAGCTTCTGTGAGCCAGGGCTCCTTATTTTTGCCAATGCTATATATGCGGATTTTGATCATGGGGCAGAGTATAGCAAGTGGGGGTCTCTTTGGCCAATAAAAAGGCGTGGTTTTAAATAGGAATTTGGCTATGATGAACACAAAATGGTAAGAATTGGTTTGAAATGGTAGCAGATTTTCTCGGATGGTTTTTTTGGGATCCCAGTCGGTTTATCTTTGTGATTCCCTACTTAAATATTCCAGTCGCTTGGTATGGATTGTTTTTTGCCTCAGGCTATGCGCTTGGATACTATTTGTTCATTCACACCTATCGGCGAGTCGCTTTTCTAGATCCATTGGTTCGGGAAAATCAGCTGGATTTTAAGGATTGGAAGGGGGCGCTGAGCGCAAATCCGGAAATGCGAAGCATTTTTGGGGAGATCATTTGTGACATCAATGAAAAAGAGATGTTGATTGATTGGCTCAATTCGCAGGTGATTGTAGGGGGGGGATTTGACAAAGGGCTCTTGGCGCCTGGAATTGAGATGAGTGGCTTTAGGCAAAGGGTAGAGCGATTTTTTGTGGGAAAAGTATCGCCTGAGTTATTTATGCAGATTCGAAGGCGACTTGCTCTCGAGGACTTATTGAAAGGACGGGTAATTTCTACCCGCTCGCGCATATCGCAAATGGCTGATCGGGTGTTGATTTACCTCATTGCAGGGACCGTGATTGGTGCGCGGGTTGCCCATATTCTCTTTTATGAGCCGCTTGACTTTGTCACCTCTGATCCGCTGGTGGTTTTCCGCATATGGGAAGGGGGGCTTGCCAGTCATGGAGGTGTGGTGTGTGTCTTGATTGCGGTTGCATTTGTCTATCGAAGGATATTGAAGCGGCAGTTGAGTCATGTCTCTGGCTTGATGCTGACTGACACCATTGCAGTTTTTACCCTCATTGAGGGATTTTTTATTCGTTTGGGGAACTTCTTCAATCAGGAGATTGTTGGGGTGCCCACCAATTTGGCTTGGGGAATTATCTTTGGCTCACCGCGCAATGCGGTTGGAGTTGTCCCACGCCATCCAACACAGCTCTATGAAGGGATTTTCTATCTAATCTTGGGTGTGGCTCTATTTCTCTATTGGAGAAAGAACCTCACTCGAATTACGCCCGGGCGCTTAGCTGGATTTGCTATTGCCGGAGCGTTTCTCTTCCGCTTCTTTGTGGAGCGTCTTAAGCCTGAGTTGAGTGTCCTGCTTGAAGATCAGGGATATGCGCTTTTGATGGGGCAGTATCTGAGCATTCCGCTCGTTTTGATTGGATTGGCGATTGCCTTCTATCCTGAAATTGCGGCGAGATTGCCGATGCGCCGGCAGAAAGTCTAGCAGCTGAGATTATTGTTGTCGCGCTAGATGATCTAGCCAGTGTTTGCCTGAGAGGTGGTCTCTGTAAGGTGTGATGGAATGTGTCCCTCGATGGGAAGGAGGGGGAGCGCTTCTTGAAGGATGTGTTTAAGTTGCTCGCTGCCTGCTTTGGTATTTTGCGCTTGTTCTGTGAGGGTAAACTGATAGTGCCAGCTGGCCAGGCGGTCGAGATGACTTTCGTTTGCTGTGGCCTTGAGGTTGTACCAGTAATGCTTGACTAAGATGATGGTGCGCGTGCGGAGGGCTTGTGTGAATGCGATGAGCTTGGGATTGGATTTGAAGGTGGCCTGCAAAACTTCATCGATGAGGGGTTCGATTGAGCCTCCCTCGGCAAAGGTCTTGAGTTTCTTCTCTTTTTTGGCAATGAGTTTGAAGAGGGGGAGGTCAGAATCAAACATGAGTTTTGAGACGACAAGATCGTTTTGTGTGGCCCAAAAGTGAATTTTGTAGGTGATTGAGTCGGGAGTGGCGATGAGGGGGTTAGTTTGGGATTTGAGTTGGGGAAGAGCTTGAAGTTTTCTCACATAGCCAAGTGCGATGCGGACAATCTCGCCAAATGTGTGGGAGTGATTGTCGATGTAGACATAAGAGAGTTCATCATCGAGGATGGTTTGAATTTGCTTTGATGAAGGGGCGAAAAGATCCACTTCTTCATCGAGGATTTTCCAAAAGATCACTTCTAAGTCTTCTAGATGGGCATCTTCAATGCGCGGGAGGGATTTGACATCTTCAAAGACGGTGAGGAGATTCGAAAGAACTGTTTGGAGGGGGTCTTGGTCGTGTGATCCTTTGGTTGAAAGGAGCTCATTTTGGATAAATTCGAAGACAGATGGATTGAGGGTGGGGATGCCTGTCATCATTTTGTCTGTTGAAAGACTCATCACGTAGTGGATGGCTAGATGCAGCTGTTTTTCTGCTTGATCTTTTTGCATTTTTGAGCTGAGTCTGTAGAGGAGAATGAGTCGTTTGAGAAGTTGTCCGTAGGCATTAGAGTCGAGAGTGCGTTTTTTATAAATCAGCGTGCGGATTTGCTTGCGGACAATGGCTTCAATTTGCTTGAGCTGGCGTTGGCTAATTTTTTTGAGGAGGCCTAATTGGGGGTAGAGTTTTTTGGCAAAGCTACTGCAGATCATTGCCTCGAGCTTTGCGCTGTTGTCAAATTGGGTAAGGGCGTGAATTTTGGCAAGGCGAGATTCGAGGTGTTTGACGATGAGGGGATGGGTGGCATCGGGCTTTTGGCTTGTATACTCAAGGAGAAAGCGGATGATGAGTTTATCCACGGCATCCCAATTTTCATTTTGGCGGAGCTTTTCTTGCTTGAGTCGAGTGAGAAGGTGTTTTTGTTGCGACCAGATAATATTGTCTAGACTTTCAATGTGGGGTTTTTTCCCATCAATGGTGACTAGGCATTCGGAGAGTTGAGTGGCCATTTGGTGGGTGTGTGCGTATGCATGGGGGATATCTTTTTGGATTTGACCAATGTTTTGGTCGATAGATTGGCGGATGAGATAGTGGAGATTGAGCTGTCCTTTGGCGTCATATGCATCGGGTGTGTGGTTGAAAGTGTCGAGATAGAAGGTTACCTTTTTCCAAAGGACTTTGAGGGCAGCCATACCGAGGTGATAGCCGGGAAACTTGACGTTAAATTCGTTTGAAAGGGTTTCGATAAACTGTTTGGAGGGGTATGATTTAAAGTTTGTGTGGATCTCTTCTTTGATTTTTTTTGCTAGATAGATGTTGAGGTCGCTAAATGGATCGAGGAAGTCATCTGCTTCACTCAATGGGAAAGAATGGGTGTTTGCTTGTAGCTTTTCGTGCTTGCTAGACTGAGGAAAGAGACGATTTTTTGCGTTCTTGTCTTTCATCTACTGTTCTTTCGGGACCTCTTCAAAAAAAGTTTATGCGAATAAACTAACTTCTATCGCATTTACTTTTTTTTTGTCTAATAAAATACGCTAAGTAAATTTTTAAACTAAGTTAGATCAATTGCAAAAACGGTCCCAGAGTATATTATGGGGGTGATATCAAGATGATTTGTGTCGTGTAAAAAGTTTGGGTTGATTTCACGCGCAAATTGATTTAACATGGGACTGATAAACAAAAAGAGGTGCACAATGAATCACACACTAATTGCAGGAAATCTTGGAGCAGATCCCGAGGTAAGGTATACATCATCTGGAACGAAAGTTACGACAATTCGTGTCGCTTGTAATAGTAGAAGAAGTGGCAAAGATGAAACCACTTGGTGGAAAGTTACCGTCTGGGGCGAGCACCTCGATAAGATTATCTCCTTTTTGAAAAAAGGGAGTTCAGTGATTATCACAGGCGAACTCCAGAAGCCAGAGATTTATAATGATCGCGAAGGGAACCCACAAGTCTCATTGAACTTGACTGCCAATAACATCTCTTTCAGCCCATTTGGCGGGAAGAAAGGGGATGGACAACAAGCTGGCCAAGGAATGGGCCAAGGAGCAGGTCAGGGAATGGATCAAGGAATGGATCAAGGAATGGGCCAAGGCGGCCAAGGCGGTTACGGCTATCAGCAACAAGGGGGAAGTGAAGGTGGATTTGACCAAAATCCATTTGCTCAAGCACCCGCTGGTGGCGATAATTTCCACTTTGGTGGTTATGATCAAGGGGGACAGTCTGGAGGAAATAGTGCAGAGCCATTTTCAGGAGAGGAGATCCCATTCTAATGCAAGTTGAGTCTCAAGCTTCAGTTGATTATAAAAAGATCAAATGTGATGTAGTCGTAATTCCAGTTGATTCTGGAGCAGTTCCGCTATGTGATGTAGATGTAATTGATTGGGGGCTCCCCGCTTTGACGCGAAAAGATGTCAAGGGGTCACTCAATGGCTTATGGTCTGATTATGCGGCAAATGGAATGCGTGTCCTATTTGTTGGTCTTGGGGAGATTGATAAATTAGATGCACGGGGTTTGCGAATCGCTTACGCAAAAGCGATGAAAAGATGCATGCGTGAGCGATATGGGTCTGTAGCGATTTACTTGCCGACCCGAATCGAGATGGATGGTGGGATCAATGCTGTGATTGGCGGTCTGCTAAATGCAAATTACACCTTCGATTGGTATCGCACCCAAAAGCAATTGGAGACATCACCGAAGGTGGTAGAAGAGATTCTTTTTGTGGGTGAGGTTGATGGGATTGAAGAGTTGATTCATGCCAATCAGATTGTCGCAGAGGCTAAATCAAGGGCGCGTGATTGGGTCAATGGCAATGCCAATCAGATTACCCCAACACACCTTGCGAATGATTGTGAGGATATGGCAGCAGATATTGCCAAGCTCAAGGCTTCTATCTATGATCGGAAACATCTTGAGAAACTTGAGATGGGCTTGATGTGCGCTGTTGCTGAGGCGTCACGTGAAGATCCTAAGATGATCATTCTCGAATATCACGGCAATCCCGATTCTAGCGAGGAAGTGGTGCTCGTTGGTAAAGGGATTACTTATGATACGGGTGGATTGAGCCTGAAGCCAAATGCTGGAATGCTTGATATGAAAACCGATATGGCAGCTGCAGCTGCTGTTCTTGCAGCGATTGAGGCGATTGCTCGGTTGGAGCTCAAGGTGAATGTCTGTGCCATTGTTGGGGCGACAGAAAATGCGATTGATTCAAATTCGTATAAGCCAGGTGATGTCTATACTGGGATGAATGGCGTGACTGTAGAGGTGACAAATACCGATGCGGAAGGGCGTATGGTCCTTGCTGACTTGCTTTGTTATGCTGAGAAATATCGAAAGCCGTCGTGTATTGTTGATTTTGCGACGTTGACTGGTGCTTGTGTCGTTGCGCTTGGTGAAGAGTATGCGGGGTGTTTTGCCCGATCAGATTGGATGGCTGATGCGCTGAACAAAGCGGGTGACTCTTCATGTGATGAAATATGGCGGATGCCCCTTTCTCAGCGATATGGACGGTATATGAAGTCGTCTATTGCCCATATGAAGAATGCGGGAAGCCGCTATGGAGGATCGTGCACGGCTGCATGGTTCCTCGGCGAGTTTGTTGAAACGACCGAGTGGGTGCACATCGATATGGCTTCGAAGGGGAATTACGAGATGGAAGATGATTGTTGTGGCTATTCCACTGCGGGTGGTTTTGGCGTTGGGCTGATTGTTGACTTTGTTAAAGGTCTTCAATGAGTGTAAATGTCCATCAATTCACCGTTTCAGATGATGAACATGGACTCTCCTTGCAACAGGTGATTCGCTCTCGACTGGGCGAAATTGTGTCGGGAAAGCAGATTAAGCGACTCATTCATGACAAGTATTGCCAATTGAACGAGTCAATTGAGAGGTTTTCTTCAAAGAAAGTACGGGCAAGGGATCAGGTTCGGCTTGTCATTTCTAGTAGCAATGCTTCATCACTTGATATTCTTTATGAAGATGAAGAGTTGTATGTGGTGAATAAGCCTGTTGGACTAGTGTGTGATGAGGGGTGTTTTGATCGGCTTCTTCCCACTTCGTATTTTCTCGTCCATCGGCTCGACAAAGAGACATCAGGGGTTTTACTTGTCGCAAAAAGTGAGCGGATTCGCGATCGGTTAATGGATCAGTTTCGAGAGCGTGAGGTGAAGAAGACTTATCTTGCGATAATCGATGGGGAAATTCCCTCGCATCAATTTGAAGTATCTAAGCCCTTTGGCAAGGTGGCGAGATTTGATGGGGGGAGCCGATGGGGGAGTGTAAAGACTCCGCGGGCAAAGGTGGCAACAACTGGGTTTGAGGTGGTTTCACAAAAGCGTGGGTGTGCCCTTGCCAAATGTATGCCGAAGACGGGGATGACCCATCAGATTCGGGCCCATTTATCAGAGCTTGGATTGCCTATCAGAGGTGATGTTCTCTATCATTCAGTGAAAAGTGAGCTTGGTCAACGGGTTTTGCTCCACTCTCTGAGGACTACATTTACTCACCCCATATCCCATCGCCGCCTGACATTTGAAGCGCCGATCCCCAATGACTTTTCCCAGGTGATGGCCAATGAGAATCTTACTTGTTAAGCTATCTTCTCTCGGCGATATTATTCAAACATTTGATGCGTCGCGCGCACTTGTAGAAAGCTTTCCCAATTGCAGGCTTGATTGGGCAGTTGAGAAGAGCTACCTTCCTCTCATCCAAAGCCTACCTTGGGTTGATCGGGCTATCCCCTTTTCCTTTGGTGCACTCAAAAAAAACCGCTATCTCAGGTGGGGTGAGGTGGTGTGTCAACTGAAAGAATTGCGGAAAGTGGGGTATGATCGAGTCTATGATCTGCAGGGCAACTCGAAGTCAGGGCTTGTGACGTGGATGGCCAAAAGTCGTTATAAGGTGGGTCTAGGTGCAAATAGTGTGGCTGAGACTCCTAATCGGTTAGTCACAAATCATCAATATGAGTTTCCGGAAAGTGGGGGAATGCCTGCGCGGTATCGGGCAATTGTGGAGAGGGATGTCGGAAAACAAGTCGTTCTCAAAGGGGGTATGCGTTTAGCGTTGAGTGCAAAAGAGCGGTTAGAACATGCTGAGTTGCAAAGGGGGAGAGTGGGTCATTTAATGGTTTGCCCAGGGTCTCGTTGGGAGAATAAGAAGCTGTCGATTGATCAATGGAAGGGATTGCTGGCCGGTGTGGAGGTTCGGTTGATGTTTATTTGGGGGAGCCAGACAGAGAAAGCTGAGGCTGAGGCGCTTTCAAGGATGTTTCCTGGGAGTTGTGTAGTGGGAGGGTTGAGCCTTCCCCTTTGGCAAAATGTGATGCGGGATCAAATTGGCGTTGTTTGTGTTGACTCAGCGGCCCTTCATTTAGCTGCAGCCTCACAGGTGGCGACATTTTCAATTTTTGGCGCTTCGAATCCACAATTCTACGCCCCTCTAGGGGAGCGTCATGCGCATTTCTTTGGGGATTGCCCGTTTGGTAAGCAGTTTGGCAAGCGGTGTGGTATTTTGCGCACGTGTGAGAGTGGGGGGTGCATGAAAGAGATTTGTCCAAGCGCACTCAAACAGTCGTTTACTCGGTGGTGCGCATCTCTTCGAGAATTGTCTGGAAAGAAATGTGATCTTCAAAGTGTTTGATGGCATACTCAATCTTTTCTCTATCTTCAAATTGGGTTTTTGCCACGAATGAATTGATCTTTTTCATCGCTTCATAACTACTGAGCTCTGAGTAGATTGCGGGAATTTGACACTTTTCTAGTTGGTCGATGATGGAGGCCCTTGGAGCCTTCCTCCCTGTGAAGATAAAACCAACTTTAAGGGGATTTCCCGGATCCCGGTGGTTTTGGTCCCAAAACTTTTTGAGTACACAGAAGACAATATCTTCTCTTGCACAAGGGGTGATAATGAGTTGATCCGATTGAATATTATGGCAGAAGCGATCGGCTGATGTGGCGACAAGGCTATATTGGTTAAAGTGGTCAAAAATGTGGTTCCCACCAGATATCATCTTCTTTTTAAACAGGTTTTCAAAGTCTTTCATGCTCGGGGCGAGCAACTTATTATCATATGGAATGGCTGCGAGAAGAGGGATGTCATATCGCTGGAGCGCTTTTGCTAGGTAGGTTTGGCACATTTCAAGCTTTTCGGGGATCACCCGGTTGACGACAACTCCCATCACCTTGACTCCATACCGGTGGCAAAGCTCGATATTGAGGACGAGCTTATCAAAGGTTGATCCAATCCCCCCATCGGAGATGAGCAAAATATCACTTCCAAGCTCCTTGGCGACGTAGGCATTGTTGACATCGCAAATCGAACCCACCGCGCAGTGGCCTGTCCCCTCTATTAGTATCGCATCGGAAAATGACTTTAGGCTCTCAAACGATTTGCGAATCTGATCTCGATGAATCTGAATATCGATTTTGCCATCTAAGTAGTCGCGTGTAAACCCCTTATCGAAAATGACTGGGCTGAGTTCATCATAGTCTCCCTCCAGGTCAAAGTACTCCTTAAAGAGCTGAACATCTTTATCCACTTTCCACTTTCCATCTATCAGAACGTGTTGTTGGCCAACCGGTTTCATAAAGACAGGGTTTTGAAAGTGTTTTTTCAAGGCATGAATAAGCCCAAGGCAGAATGTTGTTTTGCCATCATGCTGCGCTGTGGCTGCGACCATTATCACTTTTGGAGTGTTCATTCTCTCCAAATACTCTTTTCATAATTACCTCGCAATCCAAGAATCGGTGGTATGGTGTATAGTATAGGTGTAAGAGAGAGCTTTTATTCAGTGAGTTATAATTAATTGTGATTTTAGTTTAATTATAATTGCGTTAATTATGTTTATTGTGTATCTAAGATTTAGAAACACACACACAAATAGAGGGTGATATGAGTAAAGTATTAACATTAATGGTAATGGGATTCGTTTTATTAAGCACTTTTTCATGCTCATGCGAAAACAAGAAGCGAGAAAAATGCAAAAAGCGTAACCGTTGTGAAGTAATCCTCTAAGATTTACTTCATCAAGCATTTGAAGCCTGCTTTTCCAAAAGGAATGCAGGCTTTTTTTTTGTCCGGATCCTTCCCAATGCCATTTCCCTTGTGGCAAAAAGGGGTAAATTGTAAAAAAAAGATATGCTCGTCCTCAGAATATATGGCAGTGTTAGTTGCTTGAGAGGGGGCGTGATTTTAGTGCCTGGGTTTTCGGGCGTCAATTTAGAGGAGACAGGGATGTCAAAATTCATTAGCCTTTGTATGTTTGCGATTGTTTCATTTAGCCTAGTTAGCTGTGGAGCTTGTGAAGGGGATAAGAACAAAGATAAAAAATGCCGCAAGAAGGGATGCCGCACAAAGCCAAAGAGTCAAGTCGAGCAGCTACTTTAATCGATTATACTCGGAGGCGACCTCGTTCGGTTGTTTCTATTCCAACATTGTAATCAATTAGCCCTCTGACGACTGCTGGATTGTGTCTGATCATTTGATTGAGTCGTTTGAGGACATCTTTGCAGCCTAAGAAGGCTAGTTGATGAACAAACATGAGGATTGGATCTGTGTTGAACATTTCGGCATTCACATAGATTGGTCCTTTTAACTCCCTTACGGCTTGTTGAGTATCAACTAAAAGACGGGTGCATTCACTAACAGTTTGCTTGTAGGGCTCATTTCCCGTTGTTGCTCTAAACCCAAGATCTCTGAGTTCATCGATCTTTTCACAATCTTGTTTCAGTTGTCTTACTTTATCACTCATGGATCGAGAAAATTGTTGGGCTGAGCGGTGAGTAGCTGTGAGATAGCGATCAATTTTCTCTTTCATCTTATCAGAGAGTGCGTTGACTGAATCCATCCTGTCTAGATGGGTAATTTGTTTAATATCTGCCGTTAAAGATGCAAGAAGGGCGCTTCTTGCTTTTTCATCTTGTGGAGTTCTTTCAGGCGGCAAAAGAAGAGCGAGGAGCGTGGTAGCCTCTTTTTCCGCTTCGTGCACTGGATCGCGGTGGGGAATGAGCTCCCATACATCAAATGGGACTTGTGGAAGTTGAAGACTATCCCGTTTGCGTTGAACAACCACATCAATTTTGCCTTTGAGCTCATTTGCTTTCTGCCTGAAATGGAGCGCACTCTTGAGAGCTTGGATCTTATTTGAATAGAGAAGGGTATGGGAGTGTAGTTCTCCCTGAAATGAGGCTAACTCATTAGGTAGGGAGGACAAGTTTCCTAGCATGTGGGTCAGCTCAGTAAGAGTGGATAGATCTTTTTCTAATCGTTCCATCTCGAGTGCGGGAAAGTCATCAAGTGGCCCATCGAGCAATCCCATCAGTTGGGTGTAGTTATCTTCAAGATCTTGTAGGGTATTTGGGGTTGGGGCAAGCTGCTCTCCTGCAAGTTGTTGGACTCTTGCCCATCGGTGTCGGTCGTGTAGCACTTTAAATCGATTGAAGAATCGTTCTTCTTGATTATTCATTTTGCGCATCAACTCGCCAAGCTCTTTTTCAAGACCTGACGAGACGCCAAATTCAGCTGATATTTGATGTTTCTTTTCGCGGTACTCTTGGTAGAATCGACCCAGCATTCGATGGCATTGATCTAAGATTTCAATTCTTTGATCAAGGGGTTTTCCAGGAAGTTCAGCGAGATTTTCTTTGAGTTGGGTGAGCAACCCGGTAGATTGCTCTGCTTCATCCTCGTTATCAAGTAATCTTCGTTGAACCCATCGTATAGTTGCTTCAAACGTTTGTTTTTTTGACTGTCCCAAGTCAGAAAGCGATTCATTGAGTCCTTGCTTGATACTCGTCCAGATGAGCAGGTCGATTAACCGCTCAATATTTTGGTCTTGACCTCTCCTTTGGGCTTCAAATTGCAGATGGTCTTCTTCTGTGAGTTCCACATCTCGGTTTTCTAACGTCTCATTCAAGCTATCCAGGAGGATTGAAAGCAGGTGCTCAATCGCATCTTCTTGGATGAAGGCATGGTAACCTGTAAGGAGGAGGGTGATGACCACATCGAGAATACCAGGCATTGCTCGATTTTGAAGCGCAAATAACATCCGATTTTCAACAGAGCTTCCATTGAGACTTTGGGAGTAACTGCGCGTTTCATGGGGGGTATCTTTATCGATAAATCCAAGCGCTTCTTGAAGCGATTTAATGAGTTCGCGCGTTTTTTCGCGGACAAAGTCGGTGTTTCGTAAGACGGGAAGCTCTTCTGCTGGAATCTCTTTGATTAAGAAGTCACAGAGCAGCCCTAAACTCTCTTCAAGCACTCGATCGATGGCATATGAGAAATCTGAAGGGTCAAATAAGTTTTCCGAGCATTTGTCTATCATGTAGAGGGGAAGTCCACTCCAGTTGAGCGTCATGGAAGTGAGCCAGCAGAGCATATTGTGCATGGCCCACTCGACTGCGCGAGTGATTGCTTGAAGGACAAAAAGAGTGCCATAAATTGGGGCTGCAACGGGAAGAGCAATGAGGGTAACAAAAGAGGCGACATTTTCTTGAATATCATAGTACCACCCTTCACAAATCTCAATAAGCTCATCAATGGGATAGGAGAGATTAATTTTAGGGATACTATTTTGTACAAGGCGCGTGGTGAGTTCAGAGTAAAGGGATGAGCGGCTATGACCTCTCAGATACCTTCCTTCTGCAAGGCGCATTTGGAGAAATTCTCGCTTTTGAATTCCCGAGGGGATATCATCGGTCCCATATGCTTCTTGAGCATCGCGAAATGCAGCCATAAATTGGGCAGTGCGCTGGATGGGGACCGTATTAAAGGGTTTGATACGACTGCCGCGAACTTCATCTGCTGCTTCGAGAATGGAGAGAAATAACCCTTTCCCAAAATGATCAATGGCAAATTTTACGACAGTATAGATGATTGGGAGGCCATAACGAATGATCGATTTTCCAAATAGATTATAGTTGGGGTTTTCATCAACCAAACGGGCGTAGTTTTTAATAAAAAGGGTTTCTTTTTCCTCTAGCGAGCGACTTTCACTCCCTCGCATTAAGGATGAGAATCGCTCTTGGGAGCTTTGGGAAGTGGTGCCGAGAATTGTTGTTGCACACATATGGGTTAAGTACAACGAAGCAGTAGAGCGGAGCCTTTCTTCTTTTTCATTAAGAATTTGGGGATTTACCTCAGCGTTCCTTTCGGCATTTTGTCCAATGCCCATCGCATTGAGTCGGGCTGTGAGCGCATCCACCTGGGAGCGATCTTGTGGGGGTGTGACTGCAAATGAGGGGAGTTCTACGATGCTATTGACCAAGATGCGGATATTGGTAAATTTTGATCGAATCTCCTGAAGGGCAGAGATGAGTTGAGCCGGTGAGGTGTGATTGCGGTCTAGACGGGCCATGATGCCATTTGCTTCACGGATCGCACTTTGCGCCTCAGTTAAATCACGAGGAGGGTTGCCCGATTGGTCAATGACCTTGGCAGCCTTTTTTAGAAGGTAGGTAATCGAGTCAATGGAATAGCCCATCACTTGACCGGCGAGAATTTTTGGGAGCGAACGAAGCCCGGTGATCATCCAATCGAGATGCCCTGTTGTCGACCTAGATGGGGCAAAGCTAAGCGTGCTTGATCCCGTGTCACTTTCTTCAACTTCAATCGATTCGCTGGCAGGTCGTGTAATCCCATGTCGTTCAAATACAGCATCCGTTGCCCTTTGGACATTTGCTGCAATCGCATCAACAGCCTGAGGAATAAGCCCCTTTTGACCCTTAATCGCCTGTTGAATATCCACATCCAATTGCTCCACCACACATACAAACTCTCCCATCACCTCTTGGCGAGTTGCTCGTGGGGTTTGTCTTGTGAGGGCTGAAACTTTTACAAAACAGAGATTGAATTGTTTGAGCGTGTCGGCAATGTGTCTTGGGGGATGGGAGCCAAAAACAGTTTCTTGTTCTTTTTCAAGTTCTTGTAATTGGGCATTAAGTAGAGCAGTTGCCTTGCGCGTGGTGCTTGAGCATTTTGCTTTGACAGCATCAGTAAATTGGCAAATAGAGTTTGCGATAGCAGAGAGGAGAGGGTGCTCTTGACCGGTGAGGGCTGTTGCAACTTCCTCTTGGATTTGAAGGCGCATTTGGTGGATGAGTCCATCTCTTTGGTCAAACAAGCGATTTGCTAATTTCTCCATTAAGTGTAGTACCTGCCCCTGCTCACTCCCATTGTGGTAGCGCTCAATGCATGCGTGAAGATCGCTTGCAAGTTCTTTTAGTTGGTCGGGGGATTGGAGAGCAGTGATTTGATCCATGATTTGCTCCTCATCCCTTCTCCATGTTCCTGTCCAAAGGAAGTGGTAGGGGAAAAGGCGGGCAATGCGGATCTGCTCCTGAATAGATGTTAGGTCTGGGTATCGGCTTATAAGGGCATGCTTCAAGTTTCGCAAAAGCTCTTTTTCCTGGCGAAAACTCTGCTGGAGATAGGTGGAGAGCTCTTCTTTTAGCCGCCCACACATCCCCGTTCGGTCGCGGATCAATTGTTGGAGGAGGGTTGAAAGGTCGAGGGCTATTACATGTACGCGGCTAATTTGAGTGGGTTGGGAAGCTGCTTGATCTAAGTCGAAAAACAATTTTAACAGCTGGCCAAACTCTTTTGCTTGGAGAGGATTGAGCTGTTCAGTTTGAGTGCCATAGAGTTGATTTGCCAGTTCCTGTCTGTCGAGCTGGCCGAGCCAATCTGAAAGGCTCGTTGTTGCCTCTTGAGAGACTGGGTAGGAGAGAAGGGGGCAAACAAGGCCAAGTGCTTGAGTGAGTATGGGTGGTGCATCACTCATTTGTGATTGGAAATATTGATTGATTCCTTGAGTGAAGGCGAGAAAAATCCCCGTTTCCTCATCGGCTATCGCTCGAGCAAGTCGTGCTGCATTTGCTATTTGCTCCGGTGATGGATCTTGTTCTCCAGCAAGAATAACCCTAAATGGCTCAACATTGGGCTCACGAGCATTGAGTGATGGTGAGAGGAGACTACTTTGAGAATCAAAAAAATGATTGAGGAGGGATTTAAGAAGTGATAAGTCTTCTGGCGGGAGATTGGGTTGTTGGGTCAGTTGCTCAAGGAAAGAGGCCAGGTCTTGAACAAATTGGTGAGGCGTTGCAAAAGTTGCGCTATGGAGCTTATCTTTGATTGCACTCGATGAAGGAACACCCCACAATGACATCGCACATGATACCCCACTTTTTGCCCAGCTACAAGGCTTTCCAAGCACTCTCATCACAGGATTGGGAGCAGTTGGGGGGTGTAGAGTTGCACTTCTTGCTGCGTAGGACATAATATTTAGTTTATTGGCATCTATTCAAAATGATAACTGGGGAGATTGTACGTGGGTTGCAAATAAAGATAAAGAAAAAGAAAGGGGAGCAGTCGTTTGGCGATTTTTTATGGTGGACGAATTATTTTCTCTCTACTAATCTATTTTTTTAAGAGAATGGCACAGGCTTTCGATGTCCAGATTGTTTTCATTACTAGTAATTTTAGTTGGGTTTGCTCCCGTTGGGGGATGGGCGTCAATGGCAGACGAGTGTGGCCGGTATCCCTATGTGGTGGTTGAGGCGGATGCTACTTTGCTGCGGCGAGGTGGGCAAAAAGGGCACTGCTTGGTTGACTTGGAGGATAGTAGTGGCACAAACTACGGATGTGCTTGGTCGAATAACAAACTGAGTCGGCACGATATTTGGACATGGGGGCTGCGGGGAGCCATTCGGATCAACCCCGATATGAAAAGTAGTATTGAAGCAGCATGGATGGGACTCGATGAGTGGCACCCGAGAAAACTCGATCACTCTCCAGAAAAGCTTTTCCATATGGACTACTATAACAACAACACAACTGATTTTAAAGATGCTGCATGGGTCCAAACAGTTTATAAAAGTCGGTTTAGCTCTTATGAACTCAGCTATATTGGCTGGGCTACCCCTCCTAAAGTGGATTACTTTGCCTTTGCTTGGTCATTGGGCGCTCGCCACATCAATATTTATGAGCGATTTATGAACGAGTTTTTCCGGACTGCTGTTCCCTCCTACTATAAAATTAGTACGAAAAACCAATATTGGGGTGGCCAGTTGGGAATTAACCTCGACATTAACCCCACACCATGGCTAACAACAGGCTTTTTACTCAAAGGTGGCGTGTTAATTAACCATGCGAAGATGCACGCATTCCAGACCGATAAGTCAGGCGGAGAGATTATTCGCAATGCCAATGATCTTGTGAATGTCGTGGGGTATCTGGGAGAAATTCGCCCCTTTATGACCATTTCACCCCTTCCCTACTGTTCCTTGCAAATTGCCTATGAAGGTCTAATGGTGAGCAGTTGCGCGCTTGCGCCGATGCAAATTCCCTTTAATAGTGGAAGTGGCAATACAATCTATAAAAACTCGACCCCAACATATTCTGGACTCTTCTTGGGGGGGAGTATCCAGTACTAATTGAGACTGCCCAAGGAGCGGGGACCCATTCTGTATATTCTGATATCGACCGGGGCGGTGGCCGGCCTCACTTGCGGCGGGGGCCACTCGGCATCGTGCGCGGCCCTAGCCTGCGGGGGGCTTGCGGGGGGCGTCGAATTTTGATTGGGGAGTTGCGGCTGGGCGAGAAAAGTGTCGGAGGCGGTTCACGGCATGTACCTGGATCCTTAAGGCTGCTATCTTCCGATCCTGACCTGGTTCGGAGAGGAACACCACGCAAGGCCCCCGACGATAGACGAGTATATCTCCTTATCAGATTTTTGCCAAGCTGAGTTTATCTTTGTGGGCAAGCGTTTCTTTGAGGTAGCGGGCCGTATATGAATCATCAATTTTTGCCACTTCTTCGGGAGTTCCAGTGGCGATAATTTGCCCGCCATGGGGGCCACTTCCAGGACCGAGGTCAATGATGGTGTCGGCATTTTTGATGATATCGAGGTTGTGTTCAACGATGACCAGGCTATTTTTCTTTTCGACAAGTCGCTTGAAGATGTGGAGGAGGCGTTGGATATCGACACTGTGGAGTCCGGTTGTGGGCTCATCAAAGATGTAGAGGGTTTTTCCCGATGAGGGTTTGATCATCTCTCGACAGAGGCGCAGTCGCCCCGCTTCTCCACCTGAAAGGGTGGCAATTTCTTGGCCGAGAGTGAGGTAGCCAAGCCCTACATCGATCAACCCTTCGACAATCTTAATCACCTTGGGAATAGGGGGGAGGTAATTGAGCACATCGTCGACGGTAATTTTTAGGAGCTGGCCAATATTTTTCCCCTTATAGCGGACATCGAGGCTGAGGGGATTGAGGCGTAGCCCTTTACATGCATCGCATGCGGTGCGGACCGGAGGCATAAACTGAAGCTCTACATTGAGGTATCCCAATCCTCGACACTTGGTACACATCCCTTTTTTGTGATTGAAGCTAAAGTAGCGGGGGAGAAGTCCTTTGGCTTTTGCTAGGGGAAGTGTAGCAAAGAAATTGCGCAGTTGGGTATATAGGTCCATAAAGGTGCTCACATCAGCGCGATTGGTGGTTCCAATGGGTTTTTGGTCAATGTAGAGGAGCTTATTGATTGCGTCGAGACCACTCACCTTAATCCCATCGTGCTCGATCGTATCTCCGCCACCCTTTCGCCCAAGCGCTTTTTCAACAGTCGGGACAATGACATCATCGACAAGAGTGGATTTCCCAGAGCCTGAAACCCCCGTAATGCAGGTGATCGTTGAGAGGGGAATAGAAAATGTGAGATTTTTAAGGTTGTTTTGTTTTGCTCCCTTAAAGGTGAGGTGCATTTTGGCTTTTTTCCGCCCTGTCGGGGTGGGAATGAGTTCGGGATTGGCTAGGTATTTTCCGGTGAGGGAGTGTGGGTTTTTCATCAGCTCCTTAGGCGAGCCTTGCGCAATCACCTCACCCCCCTTGACCCCAGCTCCAGGGCCAAAGTCAAAGATTTGGTCTGCCATCTGGATGGTGAGCGGGTCATGTTCAACAAGAAGTAGAGTGTTGCCTAGAGAAAGGAGCTTCTTGAGAGAGTGGTTGAGCAGGTCGTTATCGTAGGGGTGAAGTCCAATGGTGGGCTCGTCAAGGACATACAAACACCCAGTGAGCCCACTGCCGAGCTGGCGCGCCAAGCGGAGCCGTTGTGTCTCGCCCCCGCTGAGAGTGGGAGCGCTGCGCGATAGGCTCAAGTAGCCCAAGCCAATGCTCACAATAAAGTCGAGGCGAGAAATAAGAGTTTGTATCAGGTCCTTGAGGGATTCGGTAAGGGTGAGTTTCTTTGGCAGTTCTTTGGCAAATTTTAAGGCATCGGAGATATCCATTTCACAGATTTCGGTAATAGTCTTTCCAGCGAGCTGGACATTGCGGGCAAGCGGATTGAGTCTAGAGCCATTACATGCATGACATGTTTTCTTTTCTAGGTAGGGGAGGAGAAAGAAGCGAATTTCATTGTGTGCATGGCGCCCCAGTTCAAAAATCACTTGGTTGAGCCCTTTCCATCGCACCTCCATTTTGCACTCTTTCACTTTAATCTTCTTCTCACTTCCGTTAAAGAAGAGGTGCTTATGGGCATCAGACATTTTGCTAAAGGTTTGATCGGGGTCAATGCCCATTGCATCACAAAGGAGGCTAAAAATACGTGTAGCAAGGGGAGTGGTATACTCTTTTGTGAGCTTGAGGAGACACTTGTTTGGGGTCATTCGGGCAATTAAGGGACTCTTTTCAAGACTTGCCCCATACTGGACACCGAGCCCTTGACATTCCATACACATCCCCTCATCTTGGTTGAAGGAGAATGTGTGTGGGGAGATTGGGGGGTAGGACTTTCCCGTTTCTTCCACGCCAAAGGCGAGGTTAAAGTACTTCTCTTCTTTTTCAGAGCGAATCACCAGTTGATCATTCCCCTCAAGACTTGCACTTTCGATTGCATCGAGAATCCGTTTCTCTCCCCCTTTTTTAACAATCACCCGATCAACCACAAGTTCAAGTTGTTGTTTCACGTTGGTATCGATAGGGATTTCTTCGTCCAGCTCATAAAGGGTGCCATTGAGTCGCACGCGCAAGAAACCCTTTTGGATCAGCTTCTTTTTCACCTCTTCAAAAGTGTTTTTTCGGTCGAGGGGGATGGGGGCTAGCACTTCAATGCGCGCTTTTTCCCCAAGTGACAGGACATACTTGCACACAGTTTGGCTGGAGATTTTCTTAATCTGAAAACCCGATTCAGGGCAGTAGGCAACTCCAACCCGTCCGAGCAACACCCGTAAAAAGTCATAAATCTCTGTCATTGTACCAACAGTCGATCGGGGATTTCCCGCATGCCGCTTTTGCTCGATTGAAATGGCGGGGGAGAGCCCTTGTAAGTCATCACACTTGGGTTTTGGCATTTGTTTGACAAACTGCTTGGCAAATCCAGAGAGGGAATCGATATATCGCCTCTGCCCCTCGTTATATATAGTGTCGAAGGCAAGAGAGGTTTTTCCCGACCCTGAGGGGCCGGTAAAGACACTCATCTTTTCACGTGGAATTTGCAGCGAAACATCGCGGAGGTTGTTTTCCCGCGCGCCCACCACATCAATCACCTCCATCTTCGTATGTGATGACTTTTCGGCCCCTTTCTGGAGGGCAGCACGCCTACTGCGATCGGTATAGAGCGCTTCATGAATGAAGGGGGCGGTGGCAGTCTTCTTTTTGGCGACTTGTTCAGGAGTGCCCACAGCGACAATTTCTCCCCCACCATCTCCTCCATCAGGGCCCATGTCGATCACATAGTCTGCCGTTTTTACCAAATCCATATTGTGCTCAATCACCACAACTGAGTTTTTGTGGTCGACAAGACGTTGTAAAATGGCAACAAGCTTTCTAATGTCTTCGAAATGAAGGCCAGTAGTGGGTTCATCGAGAATGTAGAGGGTGCTTCCTGTCTCGGGACGAATCAATTCTTTTGCGAGCTTTACCCGCTGCGCTTCTCCACCAGACAGGGTGGTTGAGGATTGGCCAATGCGGATATACCCAAGCCCCACCTCCTCGAGGAGGGTGAGCTTTTTAAAGATGGAGGGAATGTTTTCAAAAAAGCGGGCTGCATCCTCAACACTCATCTCCAAAACATCGTAGATATTGCGCTCTTTATAGTGAATCGAGAGGGTTTTCTCATCAAATCGCTTGCCCTGACAGATGGGGCAGGTGACCCATTCATCCTCAAGGAAGTCCATATCAATTCGACACATCCCCATCCCGCGACAATTGGGGCAAGACCCCTGTGCCACATTGAAGCTAAAGCGTCCTTTTTTATATCCATTCGCCTTACTTTCCGGCAACGAAGCAAATAGATCGCGAATCTCATCAAATACTTTGATGTAGGTTGCGGGGTTTGAGCGAGGAGTTCGTCCAATAGGAGATTGATCGATGGCAATCACCTTGTCTAACTGGTCAACTCCCTCAATTTTTTCATGGGGCCCTACTGCAAGAGAGGTTTTAGATAGGGCGTTTGAAACATAGGGGAAGAGCGTTTGAGTGATGAGCGAAGACTTTCCCGAACCGGAGATACCGGTGATGGCGACAAACCGCTCCAAGGGAATTTGGCATGTGACATTTTTTAGGTTGAAGAGGGCGGCTTTATGAACAGTGAGCCACTTATCGCTTTTTTTTCGCCTTTTTTTGGGAATGGGAATTTCGGCTCTACCGAGTAAATAGTCTACGGTGAGCGATCGGTCCACTTTGAGGACGTCGAGGGGATGCCCCTCACATAAGATCTCCCCACCCATCACACCAGCTCCAGGACCGATGTCAATGAGGTGGTCGGCAGCCAAGATGGTCTCCTCATCGTGTTCAACGACGAGAATGGTGTTGCCTTTGTCGCGCAATAGTTTAAGCGTTTCAATCAACTTGACATTATCGCGTGGGTGAAGGCCAATGGAGGGCTCATCGAGCACATAGGTGGTGCCTACAAGGCCGCATCCAATTTGCTGGGCAAGGCGGACCCGTTGCGATTCTCCCCCTGAGAGGGTGGGTGAAGTGCGCGATAAAGTAAGGTAGCCAAGACCCACCTGATTGAGAAACTCTAAGCGGGCAATCACTTCCAGGATGAGATCTTTACCAATGATTGCCTGGTCATCCTTAAGTGTGATGGTGCGGAAAAAATCGAGCGCACCGGCAATGGAGAGATTGCAGAGCTCGCCAATGGTTTTAGAAAAAAATTGGGTTTTACTCGGGTAGTCCTTAATTCGATCTCCCTGACACTGTGAGCAAGTGGAGATGGTCATCAGCTCTTGCATCTTTCTTCGATAGAGATCGCTTTTTGCTTCTGATAGGCGCCGTTTGGCCTCGCCTACCACCCCAGTCCAATGGATATAGTCAGTCCAGGAGGTGCGTTTGACCGGATGGGTAAACCGCATGCGGGTCCACTTCTTATTATTTCCAAAGAGAAACACTTTTTGGGCTGAGGAAGCAAGGGTTTTCCATGGCGCCTCGAGGCTAAACTTATATTGCTCAGCCAGGTTTTCATAAATATTTCCCCACTTGACTGTTTCGTATGAGGGGGCAATCGAGCAACACCCTTCAATGATGCTCTTTTCTGGATCGATGATTTGATCGAGATCAAACTCTTGAGTAGTGCCCAGCCCTTTACACTGGGGGCACATCCCTTCTGGATGGTTAAATGAAAAGTCGCTTGGGTCAAGAGGAGGGTAGTATTTATCTGCCTTTGGTGAGTAGGCGTGTTCGGAAAAGAAGAGCTCTTCTTGTGTCTCGTCGTTGACGCACATCATCATCCCTTTTCCAAGTTCAAGAGAAAGAAGTACGGCTTCGGTCACCCGATTGGCATTTTCGGCCGAAAGAGTGAGTCGGTCAATCACAAGATCAATATCATGAGAACTATTTTTATCGAGGACAATCTCGTCTTCTAAATGGTAGAAGGTCTCATCAATGCGGATTCGCATAAAGCCCCGCTTTTGGAGGTTTGCCAAATCTTCTTTTAGCTCACCTTTCTTTTCCTTAATATAAGGGGCCAAGAAAATCCACCTTCCCCCTTCTTTTTGTGCGAAAATTTTGTCGAGAATTTGGCTTTGGGATTGGGGAGAAACCCGATCATTACTAATGGGGCAATAACATACGCCTAGACGCGCATAGAGAACACGCAAAAAGTCGTAGATGCTTGTCATAGTGCCCACAGTTGAGCGGGGATTTTTCCCGGCACTTTTTTGCTCAATGGCAATTGTGGGTGTGATTCCATCAATTAATTCAGCCTGCGGTTTGGGCATTGACCCCATATGTCTTTGGGCATGGGTCGAAAGGGACTCAATGTAGCGCCTTTGCCCTTCCACATAGATAGTATCAAACGCAAGAGAGGATTTTCCCGATCCAGAAACCCCTGTCAAGACTGTGAGACAGTTCTTGGGAATGGTGACAGTGACATTCTTTAGATTATGGACGGTGACATTTTTGCAAAAGAGATCAGTGGACATATTCATACTTATTATTTGGACGGGATTATAGTCTTGAAGGGGAATAAAAATCCACCCCAATTGAAAGGTGCGAACGGTTGTTTTGCCGATTTGTAAATTAATATTTGTTTGTTGCAATAATACTTACTTATTGTTATAATAGTTCTCTCAAAATCTGAGGTTTATTTATGTCCAATTCAGTTAGTTTTTTTACACATATGCCAGACTTTGTCAGGGCTGGGAAAGAAATCGATGGGGAGTTACAAGCGATTGCCCAAGGGTGTAAAGAGGCCTGGTCCTTTGAACAAATTACTTTATGTCGTGGGGAGGGGAGGCTTGAATGTCATCGGCATATCAATTTCTTTTTCTTCCTGCCCCGCTTTATTGAGGTGATTTGCTCGATTTTTCAGTCTGATGAGGTCGTGAAGGAAAATCAACAGACCATCGAGTATTTATATGAGCGGTTTGGGAAGAGTCGGGTGGTTGCTGTGTGTAGCCGATTTGATATTAGCATTGAGCATATGCACGATCATGGATTGGCCCTCTATAAATATCAGCTAGATGCTATTTTTGTCGGTCTTGGTACCCCATTTGAAGAGGATCTCAAATGCACTTATGGAATGATCGCAAGTGGTCAGAGGCTACCTTGGGCAAGAGAGCAAGAAATGGAGCCGATTCGATCCTTTTTTCAAAGTGAGATCCAACGACACCACTTTCAAGTTAACCAGCTCTCAGGGCAACATATCAAAACCCTGTATAAGATCACCCAGGTCTTTCCCGATAGAGAGACGATGTTTTTAGGCAACTTGCCCCGCCCATCATGGATTTTGGATAAGGGGGCGAGTCGGTCGGGATATCGAAATATTGCAAGTATTCTAGCGCGGGTTTCCTATGGAGATGAGAAAATTGATTCTGATTTGCTAGACACTCGCATCGTAAAGAGATTGCTCGGCGTGAGTAGTCGGCTTGGAATGGTGATTCCCATCAATGAAGGATGTCTTAAGATTCACCAGATTGTTTCGGGATTTGGCTCTGACATCGTCTTTACAAGGGCACTTGGAAGGCGCGCAGATGGATATCGGAGCAGGGTTTATTGTCTACCCACTCAGTTGATTGGTGTAGGACCAAATCCTTTTGCATCGGTTTTTAACAGTATGGTACGGGGAATTGGAATTCCTGGAACGATGAGTAACTATGAAAAAGTGCATGACCAATTGTTAAATCCGGGCGCGGAGTTTGTTGATGAGCCGTTTGAGCCTGTCATTGGAGTGGGCTATAGTTTGGGGGGCGCAGTCTTGCAGAGGGTTGTGCACATTCTCTATCCAACTCAAGTGTTTGAAAAAGCGCATTTTGTCAATAATCCCGGTGTGGATATGGATCTTGTTGAGCAATTTCGCACCTCTACTGAGCAAGTGTGTATTCCAATTGAGTTGCTCTATTCGACAAATCATGGGGATCTAACGACAACACTTGGAGATGGGAATATTGGGATTGGGGTTAATCCCCAGACGATAGGGGTGCGCTATATGATTCTACATCGGCAGGGAGAAGAGGAGGAGCTTGACGTGTCCAATCCAGATACCCGTCTTCCCCACCCTCCACAAGGGTTTTTCTCAGCAGTCTCAAGGCTTTTTGGATCTCTTGGGACTGTCCATGGAGAGGATCGAACAGAAGAGCCTTTTACAACAACTGTTGTCGACAATCAGAATCATTCAGATTTAATTGACCAGTATCTCACCTCACCTCATGGGGGGAACTGGGAAAGACATCGGCAAGTAGTTGCCCATCGGGCATCGACACAAGAATCTGTCAGGTCATTTTTGGAGTATGCTGCTCTGCGATCCGAAAGAGCCTGTCAGGAACAAGCAATGTTTGCAAGTGTTGCGCAGTAAACCCCTCATACCCAAGCGCTAAGAGTCTCATTCGCCATTAATCTCTAGATTGTGTATCTTTTGGTTATGGCAACAAAACACCGTCGTACAAAGATAGTTTGCACCATTGGCCCTGCAACAGCCTCCCTTGAAAAGGTTGAAGCGCTGGTAAAGGCGGGAATGAACGTGATGCGTCTCAATCTTAGTCATGGGGAGCATGTGGCCCATCGCAAAGTGATTAACTATGCAAAAGAGGTGAGAGAAAAGCTCAAAGTTCCTCTTGCCATTATGATTGATCTCAGCGGCCCGGAGATACGGACCGATTGCGTTGATGATCCCATCTTTGTCGCAACTGGTCAATCTCTATGGATTGTGAAAGAAAAGAAAGGAGAGGGCCGGGCCGAAATCGGGATGCGCCCAGCTGATATCATCGATCAAATAGAGGTAGGCTCAACTCTTCTCATTGATGATGGGGCGATTCGAACGAGTGTTGTCAACAAAGACAAAAATGGGATTGAGGTAAAAGTTCATAACGATGGATTCATCAAAAACTCTAAAGGGATCAATCTTCCCAACTCCCACCTTATCCTTCCAGATGTCTCTGATCGCGATCGAGAAGATATTCTTTTTGCATGTGAGGAGGGGGTTGAGTGGATTGCCGCTTCTTTTGTTAACAATGCTCAACAAGTGCATATGATTAAACAGATCATTAGCCGGTCGAAATCCCCTTCGATAGGCGTGATTTCGAAAATCGAGAGTGTCCAAGGATTAGAGAATATCGATGAAATCATCGCCTCTAGCGAGGGAGTGATGGTGGCAAGGGGAGATCTTGGGGTCGAAGTTGAGCTTGAGAAGGTTCCCCATATCCAAAAGATGATGATTCGCAAGTGCAATCAAAACTCAACCATTTCAATTACCGCTACTCAAATGATGGAATCGATGATTTCCAACCCCACCCCAACCCGTGCAGAGGTTTCAGATATTGCCAATGCCATTTGGGATGGGACAGATGCTGTGATGCTCTCAGGAGAGACTGCCGTTGGGCAATTCCCCATTGAAACTGTAAAGATGATGGCCCAGATCGTTGTCGAAGCAGAAAACGACTTTGATTATACCCGGCATCAGGAAATGCTCTCCAAGGGATTTTATTCTGTTTCAGAGTCGATTGCCCTAGCAGCAGTCAACACAGCAACGAGTGCTGATGCCAGAGGGATCTTTTCCTTTTCCTTTTCTGGATCGACCTGTATTCGCATTTCCCGCTTTCGCCCCAGGATGCCAATGGTTTGTATCACTCCCAATCTCACTACCCATCACAAAATGGCCCTTGTTTGGGGAGTGCAAGCCATTCTCGAAGAGGACTCTGATATCATGCTTGGATTTAAGCTTGCAAGTTGCCATGCTCTAAAAGATGAAATTATTCATTATGGCGATTTGGTAGTGCTCACAGCTGGATGGCATGAAAGAGTGTCTGGCACGACAAATATGGTCTCAGTTGACCACATAGGTGAAGTGATTGTCCGTGGACGCAAGGGAAAGGGAAAAAGGGTGCGCGCCAAGGTGTTTTTCCCTCATCTCACGCCCAATCTGACAATTAACGATATCAAAGGTAAAATTTTAATCGTGCGTGAAGTTCCCGATCAACCATTCGAAGGGATAGAGGGAGTAAAAGGTATTATTTTACAAAATAGGGATGAAGATCTCGTCTCTGTGCGCAATTTACAAGCGTTGCATGCGCAATTCAAAATTCCATTTGTCACTCATGCGTGTGGATCAATGGAAATTATCTCTTCCGATCAAGATGTGATTCTCGATCCCGACCTAGGTCTTGTCTTTAGCGGCGATGCTGCCACACGAGAAGAGATGATCAAACGGGCAAAAAACGCCTAAATATCAAGTGTAAATTTTACTTGTCATTCCTGGAAACACTTGTTGCTGTAGGGCTGACAGCTTTTCTGAATTTATTTAAGGCAGATAATATTTTAATCGTTTCTTATTAATGTACTTGTGGTATAATTAATGTACTTAAATTTATCCAACCAACTGGGGTATGAAGATGGCAGGTGCAGTTAATCTTTCTTTAGACAGAATCCGAGAGATGGGCCGGCAGGTCGATGAGTGTGAAGGGGGAAAGAAAATTTTTCTTTACACAGATGCTGAAGGGATCACAAAACCAGATGCCACCGTTCCAGTTGGCCAATACCTAGAAGGTGCAGGGCTTCTACTCGAGGCTGCAAGAGCTCGCGTAGCACAGCGCGAATATCGGATGCTGGATGCAACAGCGCGAGAAGAGGTGCGTGAGTATGTCGATGTGGCTTATCGCTACTTGAAGTGTATAGAATCTCAGCGCAAGAAAGAAATTAAAGGAGATCCTACCGAACAAGCACGCCTCAAAGGCTTGCAAAATGTAGCTATGCAGGCAAAGCTGGGTGGATGTGTTTCAAATGATGACCTGGCTAAATATCCCGATTTACAACAGGTTGTAAAAGCCAACCACTTACACCACGTCCTGCAGGCGGTTTGCTTGCGATTTACGAAGGAAGGTGATGTTCCCTGCTTGCCAATTGCTATTCCAAAAGGAGAGGGCGCCGATCCGCGAACAGTAGATGTGCCAGTCGATCAGTTGACCCGGTCTGTAGAGGGGGATAAGCTTGTCTATAGATATCGTGATGGTGGCGTTGACCAGATCGCTTTCAAGACAGATAAGAAAGGTGAGTTTACAGATGAATATACAGTGACTGCCTGGGGAATTGCCGCGTATAACTCGAAAGGGGGCGAGGTGATGAAGCCTCACATGAAGCTCGATCCTGCTGGGTGGAATCATGAGTATCGACTCTGCCCAATGGTGCTTTATGGAAAGGGCAAGTCAATTATGGACTCAGCCGTTGCTCATGGAGCGTTTGCCCTTTATACACCAACTGGTGATGTGTACATGGTTGGCCAGTATGGACTCTTTGGTGGAGATGGCGTTCGCCAGCCCGATCCAATGGTGATGTGTCCTTCATCTCGGTATCAAAAAGTGGATTGCGATATTCAGATTACACCTGATCAGTTTGAGGCTATTAAGGATGATATCAATCGCCAGCGTCACCAAGTGGGTTATCAAACCAATCCTATGACACAAAACTGTACGAGCTATCTGGTGCAGATGATGCAAAAGCATTTGACTCCGGACCAGTTGGGTGGAATGAACATTGAGAAGATGAGTAAGGGTGGAGTGCTTGAGCTTGTTGGAAGCTTCCTCTTGCCTAAGCCATTTATGAAGTGGGTGCGAAACGTGGCGATGCAACTAAAATCGGGTCTACCTCGACCGCTATTTAATGTGCTTCACTTTGTCCCTCCCTTCTACGTCTTCCACACACTGTTTGCTTTGCTATTAAAAGCTTATGGCAATTACCGAACCTTCTCAACAAATGGGAAATTGGCACCGCCGAAAATTGATTTTGTCGATGTCTTCTTCAGACCATGGAAGGTGACTTACCACTCACCACACCGTTGTGGAGATTTCTTCAGAGATAGACCTGCGTATCGGCTACCAGCTAGTGTGTAATTGGGTGTGAGAAACAGAGGAGAATATAAATGAGCATTTTAGGATTCGCTGGTGGAGCCGGGGGGGCTCAGGACATCATTGCATTTGTTCAGTCGGTTGCGGGAAAGGTTCCCAATAAGATGAATAGTGATACCATGGTTCATTATGTGGAGCATGCGAAAGAAGTTCTTGGACGTGTGGAATCCGATCGGGGGAGTCAGCCTCAGTTTGCAAGAGAGCTCACTGACGGCGCCTATCGGCTAGTTGATCGCCTATGGAAGAATTTCAAGTCCAACCACGAGCTAAAGGGAAATAGCTTCCTCAGACAAGAATTGGAAGATCTCTCAGCCGCAGCTATTTGTCAGCGCCTAGGCGGACAAATTAGCAAAGAGACATATGGAAGTTTTGAGGAATTTCGCTCATTTATTAAGGTTAACCTTTTCCATCACCAGGCATTTGCCCTTGGTACAGTTTTTATGGAAAAAGATGGTGAGCCATGTGTTCCGATTGCAGTTGAAGTTCCAGGCTCAGCAATTCCAAGGACTCGTGATGTGAAGTGGAGTGAGCTTGATTGTGAAGTTTGTGCTGATGGGGGATTGAAGGTACTCCACGATGGAGCTTTAGTTTTTGAAACCGATAGAGATGGTATGCTCACAGACGATTATTCCCTCTCACAATGGGGTATTCGCGCCTATGGTTCTGATAAACGAGAGGTAATGAGACCTCAGTTTAGACAGCCCGATCTGGCTGGCCGATGCTATATTGAGCCTACCGTTTATCTTGGAAGAGGGAGCGGTCCTTCACAATTGCAACGGACGCATGCAGCTTTCCGTTTAGTGGATGAGACTGGCGCTACTTATCTCGTGGGTAAGTATGGCATGTGGGGAGGCGAAGGAATTCGCTCGCCAGATCCAGTATTACTCAGTCCAAAAGATCGGTACGAAGTACTCGAAACACGCCTTGAGCTTACATCTGAAGAGTTTGCTGCGGTTTTAGATAAAGTGAATAAAGACCGGTGTGATCCCAATATTGACTCAAATGCAATGACTGCAAATTGTACCTCATATCTTGTAGAGCTTTTGGATACATGTTGTCCTGGTAAGCTTGGAGAGGGAAATTTGCGACAGAAATGTCAAGCAGCATCACTCGAGTGTCTTGCACTTTTCTTCTTCAATTCAAAGACGATTCGTTCCTTTGCAAAAGTATGGGATCAGCTAACCTTCCACAACAAGTATGTGTCATGGGGGTTGTTCATTGCAACAGTCTTACCCTATGCGATTCACTTGATCTTCACACTCACTGTCTATGCAGCCACGGCTATCTTGAGCATTGTGGATAAGAAGTGTGCCCTTCCAGATCTTCACATTTGGGATATCATCTTTAGACCCTGGAAGGTGACTTATGATTCGCCCTATCAGCTTGCCAGCGTGATTTGCGAGCATAATGATGAGGAGTATGTTTCATAATGCGCTGATTTGTGAGATCGCTGCAAGTGCCGCGGTCTCAGCACGCAATATATATGGGGCAAGCCCAACACCCACTCCACCAAGGTGCTCTTTCAAAAAGGATTCTTCTTCTTGCGTGAGCCCTTTTTCCGGTCCAATGACCACTTGAGCGGGGCGATTTACCTCACGAAGGGAACTTCGATCGCTGGAAATTGCTCCAAAGTAGATCGGCCCTAGGGTCGGATCAATTTCACTCAATGAGTTAATCTCAGCGACTTTAGGAAGAAAGAGGTTGCCCGATTGCTTCATAGCAGAGATGAGAAGTCTTTGGAGCCTCTTACTTTGGTTAGTAGAAAATCCCTTTTTTTCACTTTGGCTTGCATGGAAGAAGAAAAAGTGGGAAACCCCGAGTTCAGTTCCTTTTTCCACGATGAGATCTGCCTTTCCCATCTTTGGCATCCCCATGATTAAGACTAAGGGGGGTGGGGGATCAGACTCGGAGCATGAATCAATGATTAGCTGAACGCTTTTCGGACCAATCTCGCTAATCGTTGCACCTGCAAGACTTCCCATCCCATTGATCAGCTCAACTTGATCACCGACAAGCTTTCGATTGACGCGTACAATATGGTTGTACTCTTCATCAGAAAGAGAGACTTGGCTTCTCGGCACGAGTTGGGCGGGCAGGAAGAATCGATTGTTTGGCATCTTTAAAGACTCCTGGTCGAGTAATTGCGTGATAGAGTGCTTGGCTGTCTGATAGAGTGCTTGCTGAGTCGCTTTGCTTTTCTGCAAGCCTATGGATATCGGCAAGATTAAGGACAATAAAGGCGCTGAGCTTGCTGTAGAAGCGGCGCACCTTAGAGTGATCTGTAAAATTAAAAACCAGTTTAAACCGATAATCTCGAATCAGCATCCCCTCCTCATCTGAATAGGGAATCACCTCGGCTTCTTTACCCAAAACACTTTCAACATGTTCTTTCGGACAAAGGACTGTAATAAAGGCATTGGGATAGATCAACCGAATGTGGTCGAGCAATTCTGAATTGTCCTTTAGAATCACTAAGATTGTATCGTAGTGGTAGCGATAGAACACATTTTTTGGGGAAGCTTGCTTCCATCTGTTGTGTTGCCATAGCCACTGGGAGGGAAACTCAATTAATCCCTTTTGCATAAAGTTGAGCGCCTCAGTCATCATCCTCTTGACCTCAGTTTCTTTATCGGCGGTCAGGTCGGGGTAAATGGGGTGAGAAAAGTTGATGTCGTAATACCCATGGCGGCGGATCGTGTTGGTGACAAAAATGGGGGTATTGGTTTTGTAGGCAAGCATCGCAGGAACAGGGCTTGTCCACGCTTTAGAGCCGAGGAAGGTGGACGAAAATCCACTGGTGGGCATCGCCTGATCCCCAACAATACCAGCAAATCCCCCCTCGCGAAGTGCTTTCAAGCATCCCTTAATCGCATTTTTTGGCTCAATAATCTTCCCCCCATATTGTTCACGGATGGATAAGACCCATCGATAGAGATATTTATTCTTGATAGGGCGACCAATCGCAGTACCCGGAAAAAGATTGGTTCCTAGGAGAAACTGTAGTTCCCAGTTAGATTGGTGACCACAGAGAAAAATCAATCCCTTTTTCGACTCGAGCTGCTCGCGGGCAGGTTTTTGCGTCTTTTCGCATACGCGAATAATGTGATCCAAATTCTTTTCTCGGCTAAAGCGCTCATACTCCAGGCAAGTTGTGACAAGGTGTCCAAACGAGGCTCGCGCCACCTTTTTCATTTCGTTTTCGCTTAGCTTGAGGTCTTTTGCCAAACACAAGTTGGAAAAGCACCGTTTGCGCCACCGGGGCATACAAAAGTAGACCAAAACGCCCACATTTCGTCCCACAAAGTGGATCACCCGGTAGGGAAGGTAGCGGAAGGGGAGAGTAATCGATCGGATCAGGAGGTAGGTGATAAAATCAACCATCTAAAGTTTTGCTCACAATTTTTGTCAGTTGGTTTGAAAAGTCAAGGTATTCTATTCCATTTCGAATTCTTTGAGAAGAGTGCCAGCTCTTTTTTTGTTTTAGCCCCCGTTCAATCGCTTGGGCAAAACCCACTCGATCAAAGATGTCATCCACCACAATCCCACACTCAGGAGTGATCACCTCGTGTCCCCCATTGGTTTTTGATGTGATGACAAATAAGCCCATGGCAAGCGCCTCAACAGTTGCATTGGCAAATGGGTCATAGAGAGAGGGTAGGATTGCCACATCGGCAAGCTGAAAGAATGGGCGAATGGGACTGATTGGCCCCCAAAAGCGCACCTGGTCAGCAACCTTGAGTTTTGCGGCCTTGCGCACATATTTTTCTCTGTTTTTGTCCGCCCCCACCACATGCAAGCAATAGTCCTTTGCTTTAGCAATGCTTAGTGCTGCGAGCAACTCACCCAGCCCCTTGCGTCCATACCCATTCCCAATAAATAAAAGATGGATCTGGTTGGGATCGAGCCGATGCTCTTTGCAAAAGTGTTGCTTCTGATCAATCCACTTATCAAAATCGGGTTGCATTTCAGTCCATTCAACACCGTTATGAACAACTGTGATCTTCGATTCGGGAAAGTCGTGGTGGGTAATCAACTCATTCTTGCACATTTGGGAGTTGGTAAAAATCTGATGAATCAGGGGAGAGGAGTAAGCGGCACTCTCAAGTTTAAGTAACCTGCGATGCTTAGGATTGAGATGGATATCAAACCACTTATGGATAAGTGTTGGATACCGCTTGCGCTGTAGGTAGGCCAGATAGACCCCATTGCCGAGACGGGCGTGGGTGAAATGGGTGCCACAGTCCATATTGAAAACAACATCAAACTGCCCACCCTTAATCGCTTCTTGATAGGCTCGATTGAAGTGGGTGGGGTGCATTTTCTTCCCCGAGATTGGGGGAATGAGCGCCACCTTTCGCGCTGTTGGAAAAATCTTTTTATCGTGTTGGGTTGTAAAGATCGTCACATTTTGCCCTGCATGAGCAAAGGCATTGGCAAGGCGCATGGTATACTTCTCCAAGCCCCCGACATGGGTCAGTTTGCGGATTACAATGGCAATATTACTACTTTGAGTCTCTTGCGGTTTCACGAATGGTATCTCGGGATTGGTCTTTATTCGGTTCTTGAGTATCGGGGGCTTGTGGAGAAGTGATGAATATGTGATTGCTCTTCAACATGATATTGAGGTCAAGGGGCTTGTCCTGAGCATCGCAGAGCTGCATCCGATACATCATTTGTCGGAAGCGATTGCGCAAATAATCATTTCGATGCTGATGTTGCAAGTTCTTTGTCTGCTCATCCAAGTTATCACTCATCATCTTTGCAACGAAACGCTCTTCCAAAAACTTGGGATTGACAAATTGCAAGCTCCAGTCGAGCTTCTCACTTTCATGCTTGGGAGCCACAACAACAAGAATCTGCAACATATCCTTAATAATGTCGACAAAGCTCTCACTCACACCCTTGGCATAAATGGGCATATTCAACGTCTTATACCCCTTCTTCGTCTCAACGAGTGCATTTGGCTGAATGGTCAAATTTTGCGGATGATAATATTGCGCTAGCATAGGGGAGAGATAGGTCGTAATCGGAATGAGGAAGTTAAGGGGAACCTTTCCTTCACGAATAAAATCAATTCGCAAATTCTCTGCAGCCGGACCGGTGAGGCGATACTCCTTATCCGATAGGGAGGGAATGCTAATCACCTTCATTTCTTCTGGGACAGGAAAGCTCACCACATCACTCGCCGTTGAAGTTGAGTGGCTTGGTAAATTCTCCAATTCTGCAAGCGAAATGGATGAGAGGTCCAAGGTGAGCTTCACCCCCGTCGACTGCAGTCTTTGGACCACATCTTCAGGGCCTGAAACCGTAAGCTCCACCTGATGGGGCCACACATCGAGCAAGTGATACCCTTGTGGAGGGTCTCCCTTTGGATAGGTGACGTGGACTGAAATCTTGGCATATATCTTTGGCGAAAGCTTAATCGTTTTTCTCTTGGGAACAACCCTTTGAATCCCTTGAATATTCAGTTCGGGGTTGAGAGAAATGAGATTTTTCTTTGTGATCGTCACAATGGTTTCGGTGTGGGTCAAATGGGCCGCATCAATGATGATTTCCAAATCATTTGAGTTAAGTTCTTCAAGCAGCTTCTTTCGACCCGTCAAGGTTAGCTGCTCCCGATGGTACAAAATTCCATTTGATTGCATCGACTTAATCGTCTTCCCCTCGGGTAAATTGACCACCCGAATCGGAATGCCAGAAATCGTCTTAGTCGTAGTCAGCGAATTATTGACCACAAACCAAATGATCAGGGTAATAAGCAGCGAAATAAGCTTTCGCAGCCAGTTTTGGACAAAGAGGTACTTCAAAAGAGAAATCATCTAAAGAACCACTCCACCAAATTAAATTTCGTATCGCTCTTAATGGGCGCCTCGTCAGGGGCAAACACATTTGAGATCATCTTCTTTAATCGATCGGGCTTGATTTTCCGTGACATAATGCTATCGCGACAAATCGACACATTGCCCGTCTCTTCAGAGACCACAATCACAATCGAGTCGTTATTTTGGCTCATCCCCAGTGCTGCTCGATGGCGTGTTCCCATTGTCACACTCACCTGCGAGGTAAATGGATCACAGAGGGGAAGAATCACACCCGCAGCAACAACCATCCGATTGGCAATCACACACGCCCCATCATGCAGCGGCGTACTTTGGGCAAATAACGATTCGATCAACTCAGAGGAAAAATCGGCATTCAGCCGGATACCTTTACTGACAAAGTCATCAAGAGAGTCTTCATTTTGCAAAACGATCAGGGCGCCAATGCGCATGTCAGCAAGGCGATAAATGCTAGTGGTCAACTGATCGAGGAACTTGTCAAATTCGGTTACCTGCTTGATCCGCCTCCCTTTCCAGCTCAGCTTGGACAGGGCAACGCGCAATTCTGGTTGGAATATGACAATAATTGCAATCACCGCGACGTTTGCAACGAGGAGCATCAGCTTATGCAACACGGGCAAATCGAGCCATGAGGAGATAAGGAAGATAGCAAGGAATGCAATGACGCCGATGATGAGGTCCATGGATCTACTGTTCCAGAAAAAGGAGAGGAGGTAGTTAATCACAACGGTGATGAAGACAACTTCGACAATCACTTTGATGATTTGGAGACCGGTCATACAGACAAAGATCCTAGGTTTACACGTGTTGGCGGCTTAGTACCTTCCGAAAAAGTTTGGGCACAACACCACTATATCAGAAGATTAGTTTGGGCACCATGAAATTTAGGGAGTAATTTATTTGAAGGGATTCAAAGCAGGACAAGCGATGTTTGTAGGCATCTGTTTTTGGCGGGTGAGTAAGGAGAAATTTGACAAAAATCCGTTTCCGTGTACGATGAACTTCAGTTGTTTAGATTCGCCGCCGTTTGGTTTTGCGGTATTCATAGGATGTGTGTATGGATCCAGTTCTCTTATCCCGTTTTCAGTTTGCCCTGAACATTACCTTCCACTATATTTTTCCCCCATCGAGTATTGGGCTCGGCTTTATGCTGCTCTTTGTTGAAGGGGCTTATGTAGTGACAAAAAAACCCATCTATAAGCAGATGGCCAAATTTTTTACCAAGTTGTTTGGGATTTTCTTTGCAATGGGTGTTGCAACGGGTCTTGTGATGATTTTTGCCTTTGGGACGAATTGGTCTAATTTCTCCAAGTTTGTAGGAGATATTTTCGGCGGGATCTTGTCAGCAGAGGCGATATTTGCTTTCTTCTTGGAGGCGGGCTTTATTGGGATTATGTTGTTTGGTTGGGATAAGGTGCGGCCTGGAATTCACTATCTTTCGAGCTGGCTCGTTGTGGGTGGTGCCCACTTTAGCGCTGTGTGGATTGTGATCGCCAATTCTTGGATGCAGACGCCTGCTGGCTATCGGATTGTAGGAAGTGGCTCAACGAGACGGGCTGTGATTCAAGATTTATGGCAGGTCTACTTTAATCCGTCGTCGATGATTCGAATTGGGCATGTGATTTTAGGGGCGTGGATTTTAGGGGCGTTTTTGTTATTAAGCATTAGTGCATTTTACCTGATGAAGAAAAAGCATGAGGAGATGGCTCATAAGACGATTCGGTTTGCTCTTGTCATGGCCATTATTGTATTGACTCTACAGGTGTGGTCTGGAGACTCATCAGCACGCGGGGCAGCACGCGATCAGCCTGCCAAGCTCGCTGCAATGGAAGGGGTTTTTGATACGGTAGAAGATACTCCATTTACCCCATTTGGGTGGGTGGATGTTGAGGGGAGAAATGTGATCGGTCCAAAGATTCCCATGTTGCTCAGCATCTTGACCTATCACAATTTCTCAGGAAAGGCCGTTCCCGGTCTTGATCAGGTGCCAAAAGAAGATTGGCCTAATGTGCAGCTTGTCTATCAGTCATACCACGTAATGATTATCTTGTGGGGATTGATGACGTTAGTCGCGCTATTAGGGCTTTTTGTCTGGTGGCGGAAGAAATTGGATAGCTCGAAGTTTTTCTTGTGGATTGCGACTGTAGCTGTTGTTTGTCCCTACATTGCCAATATTGCTGGATGGTATACCGCTGAGTTTGGGCGACAACCTTGGGTTGTATGGCATGAGTTGAGAACTGAGATGGCAAGCTCTCCTGTCCTTTCAGCGGGGCAAGTGTTGGGCTCAATCATTATGTTTAGCATAGTGTATGGGTTGACCTTCGTGCTCTTCTTGTATTTATTTGATCAAAAGATTCGGCTAGGTCCAGACCCAATTGATGGGGAAGCATTGCCCGATTCAGAGTCGGTTTATCGACCACAGACATAAGATGAGGTTTAAGGTATGAGTCTAGAGGTATTACAAATTCTCGCCTATTTGGTGATTGGAACATCTGTCACAGCCTATATCATGCTCGATGGATTTGATCTTGGGGTTGGGATCTTGCAGCTGTTTGCTCGGAAAGATGAAGATCGGAGGATTTTTCTCAATGCGATTGGCCCCGTTTGGGATGGGAACGAAGTGTGGCTTGTTGTGATTGCTGGGGGGCTATTTTCTGCCTTTTCTGCTGTTTATGCGGCGATTTTTTCCGGTTTTTATGATTTGTTTATGATTGTCCTTGCCGGACTCATTTTTCGCGCCGTGGCCATTGAATTTCGCTCGAAGATGGAAAGCTACTTTTGGCGCAACATGTGGGATATCCTTTTTTCCATGGCAAGTATTGCCATCACGTTCTTTGTTGGACTTGCCATCGGTAACTTAATCCTTGGGGTGCCGATAAATGCCAAAGGAGTCTATCAAGGCAATTTTGGGATGCTATTTACTCCATTTGCTGTATTTGTTGGGGTGTTTGCCCTTTCGATCTTTGCGCAACATGGATTACTCTACCTTCTGATGAAGACAGAAGACCCCCTACAGAGCTACTTGCGTAGACTCTACCCCTACTTCTATGGGCTTTATTTTACACTTTATATCACCGTTTCAATCTGGACATGGTTCAGAGCTCCTCATATGTTGTACACCATGAATGCATATAAACTCTTCTACCTCGTTCCCATTGCTACCATTCTCTCATTTATTGGACTCGGGATAATCTTCTGCACAGCAAGATATGGGTGGGCGTTTCTCACCTCGTGTTTTTCTATTGCAACGCTTTTTATCACATATGGAATTGGGACATTTCCCAACATGCTTTATTCGAGCATCGATCCAAAATACAGTATGACCCTCTACAATTCGTCATCCACATATAAGACTTTAACAGTCTTTATGATCATTGTAGTCATTGGGGTGCCAATTGTACTTGCCTATACCGCTGTCATCTACCATTTATTTAGAGGGAAGGTGAAGCTGCATGGTAGTTCGTACTAGCCTGGGTTAGAGCGGCCCGTCCAATTGAGTTTGGAGCGGGTCACTTCAAAAAAGTCATTCTTCATCAAAATCATATCAAATGACTGGGAGCTTTGATTGATCTTCACCCTTTGTCCAGAACAGAGAGGGTGAATGTGTCGCCCATCGATCGCAACTTCAATGGGGCCATTGGAGGAAGTGTATTCCACTTCAATTGTGGAGGAGGAGTGGACCACGATGGGGCGATTGGAGAGGGAGTGGGGACAGATTGGTGTGATGATGAAAATGGGGACATTTGGGTAGACAATGGGTCCACCAGCTGCCAAATTATAGGCGGTAGAGCCACTCGAAGTCGAAAGAATGAGCCCATCAGCTGCGTATTCGTTGAGGAGTGCACCGTCGATAAATACCTTAAGCTGAACGAGGGTGCGGTGCTGTGCGCGATGAATGACAACGTCGTTGATGGCCCTCTCGAGCGGCTTATCCCCAAGCTTTGTGGAGAGCATCGCCCTATTTTCAATGATAAAGTCCCCTGAAATGAGTCGATCGAGTGACGATTCGAGCTCAGAGGGGTTGATTTGGGACATAAATCCCAGATGACCAGCGTTGATCCCACAGACTGGGCGTGCGGCATGACCAAATTCAGAACCCGTATATAGGACAGTGCCATCACCCCCAATTGCAATGAATAGGTCCATCTCTTGGGCGTTCTCATACGTCAGAAGATTACCAGAGAGCCCAATTTCTTTTTCATAGTAGAGCGCAATCCCTTTCTTTAGAGAGAGGTATTTATGGACTTGATTTGCAATCGATCTGGCCTTCTCCCGAGTAGGGGAGATGATAATGGCAATTTTTTTCATCTAACTTGAGGGGTTATCTAATTATCATTTAATTCAGCTTGGTGATTTCTAGTCAACATTTGTTGACGATTTCCCTCAACCTGAGTCATTTGCGGATTTTGGTTTGGGTCAAGCTGGAGGGATCCATCTCGATTTTTGATTAACATTTGGATCTTTGCTTCAGCCTGGTTGAGCTCCTGACTGCATTGATTGATCAGTTGGTCTGCTTCTTGGTAGAGAGAAAGAGACTCTTCTAGGGGGACATTGCCGCTATTCATCCTCTCTAAGATTTCCTCTAAGCGGTGGTAGGCTTTTTCAAATGAAATGGGGCTTTTTTTAGTCATGATACGCTTTTCCTTTTGCTTGATGAACTTGCTCAACAGTTGAGTCGACAGAGCCATCGGCAAAGATGAGCTGGAGGCTTTGTCCTTGCTGCATCGCCTGAGTCGATTTGAGCAGAGTCTTTGAGTTTGCATCAAAAGGGATACAAAATCCCTTCGTCAATATATTTTTTGGGTTGAGGGCAGTGAGATGATTCTTGAGCCCTGACAAATTGATCGATTTCACCTCGATCTGTTTTTGCATCGCCTTATCAATCCCCGAAGTGAGCTGGCGGATTTGGGCGCGCATCATTTGAATACGGGAGAGGGGGTTGAGTCCTGAGAGCTGCTTGCGGCAGGCAAGGAGGTTATGGCGTGCTTTTTGCAATTTAGTTGTCGCCAAAATGTCGAGTTGGCCAGTGAGATCGTCGAGCTTCAGGTGATAGGGAGAGATGATTGCTTGGGGAGAAGTGAAAAAGGGGTGGGTTGAAAAACGCTGCAAGCGAGAATGGTGATAGTCGATTTTTTGTCTGAGATGGCCGCTGATGATTTGGCGTGCTTTTTGGAGGTTGCTGATCAGTTCTGCTTTTTCTTTAGAGATAATTTCAGCAGCAGCAGAGGGCGTTGGAGCGCGCAGGTCGGCGACATAGTCACAAATGGTAAAATCAGTCTCATGCCCAACAGCCGATATGATGGGAATTTCTGATCGGGCAATGGCATCAGCGACGATTTTTTCATTGAAGGGAAAGAGGTCTTCTAGCGATCCTCCACCACGCCCGACAATGAGCACATCGGCAAGTTTGAACTGGTTCATCTGATCGATTGCTTGGGCAATTTCGCGAGCGGCTTCTTCCCCTTGAACCCGGACTGGGTTGAGGGTGAGGTGAAACTTTTCCATCCGTCGGCCGAGGACATTGAGTATGTCTTGGATGACCGCGCCAGTGGGACTTGTCACAACGCCAATGCGTCGGGGGTATTTGGGAATGGGCTTCTTACGGGCAGGATCAAAATAGCCGAGCTTTTGGAGTTCATCTTTGAGTTGATGGAGGCGGAGGAGGAGGTCACCAAGGCCGGTGAATGTGATCTCGCGGACAATGATTTGGTAGCTGCCGCGGGGAGCGTAGAGAGAGAGGGAGCCGGTGAGGGTCACTTGATCACCCGTTTTTGGCATGCGCGATAGCTTGGCGGCATTTCCTTTAAATAGGACAGCGGAGAGCTGGCTTTGGGAATCTTTAAGAGTGAAGTAGAGGTGGCCAGACGACTGGCGGGTGAGTTGGGTAATCTCGCCTCGCACCTGCACATGGCTAAACTGATACTCAAGTAAATTTTTTATTTTGCGCGTCAGCTCAGTGACGGTAGGGATATTTGCTTGGGTCTCTTTCATACTTTAGATAGCATAATTAATCTCTTGAAAAAGGGGAAGTGATTATATATAATACCCGACATCAGCAAACCTAGATTGGAGCAAGCCACCGATATGGCAAGAGAAACCTTGATAATCGGCAACTGGAAAATGAACAAGACCATCAGTGAGGCGATCGATTTTATGGATACGATTCGCCAGGAGATGGGAAAAACGACACGTGGAGTTGCCCTTTGTGTCCCATTTACTGCCATTTCGACAGTGAGTGTCATGGCCAAAGAGATGAATATGCCAATTGGGGCGCAAAATATCTCTGAACATGATCATGGGGCGTATACAGGCGAGGTGAGTGCTGAAATGTGTAGAGATGCTGGGGCAGACTTCACATTGATTGGCCATTCAGAGCGACGCAAGTATTTTGGGGAGACCAGCGAGTTGACCTGCGTCAAGATTGGTCGGGCAATTAACCATAACTTAGCTCCAATATTGTGTGTGGGCGAGTCGCTTGAAGATCGGGAAAACAACCAATCTGAGCGGGTGATCGCAGAGCAGCTTGAAGAGGGGCTCAAAGGGTTTGAAGCTGGCGAGTTGGGCCGGTTGATTATTGCTTATGAGCCAGTATGGGCAATTGGCACTGGAAAAGTGGCTTCAGTCGAAGTGATTGAAGAAATGCACCACTTTATCCGAGACTTGCTCTCTGCTCGCTTTTCAGCAGAGTTTGCTAAAGCGACACGCATCCTTTATGGTGGGTCTGTTAAACCCTCCAACATAGCATCCATTATTGCACTGGAAGATGTGGATGGAGCACTGGTCGGTGGAGCGTCTCTCGAGGCGAAATCTTTAGTTCAATTAACCTTAACCGTGGGTACAACACGATGACCTTCCTATATTTTTTCTTTATCTTTTCATTTGTAGCACTCTGCATGCTTTTGATCCTTGTTGTTCTCATGCAAGATAGTAAAAGCTCGGGGATTTCATCCCTTTCATTTAATCAAGACTCGGCAAGCTCTGTCTTTGGGACATCCACTGCCGATGTGTTAAAGAAATTTACCGGCTACTTAGCGGCCATCTTTTTGGGAATGAGTCTTTTGCTCTCTATTTGGTCCTCATCGATTAACCATGCCAAAGCAAAGCGAGTAGTGCCCACGATTGAAGAGCAGGTGGAGCTCGGCGAGTAGGTATGATACGAGAAGTTGTTTTGTACGGTAATCCCGTTCTACAAACAAAAGGCGAGAAGGTCACCTCCTTTGATAAGGAGCTCTGCTCGCTCGTCGATGACATCATCGACACCAACCGGGCTCACAATGGAGTGGGGCTGAGTGCTCAGCAAATTGGAGTGAATAAGCAAGTGTTTGTCACCGTCGCTCATCCCCAGGACAGCCCCGATGGGGACCTTGTCATCGCTGAGCCGACCGTCTTTATCAATCCAGAAATCACCAAGTACTACCCCGATAAGATTTATCTCACCGAAGGGTGCATTTCCATCCCGGGAATTTGGGAAGATTTAAAGCGCTCCTACATGATCGATATCAAAGCATATGATATCAATGGCAACCCGTTTGAGGAAATTGGCGTTGTCGGTTGGCGCGCTCGAAATCTCCAACATGAATTTGATCACACACAAGGTGTATTATTCATTGAATATTTTTCCAAGTCGATGCTAAAATACCATAGACGGACACTCCGGAACATTCAGAATCGTTCGAAGAACGAAGGCGCCGTCCCCAAGCGGGGCCCGCGCATACCTTTCTCCGATGATAACAATCAATCGTTGAGAAACCTTTAATCTTAATGAGGGGGGAACGGGCCTCATATCCCAAACCCGGGCCTTTCCCCCCTCCCCTTACCCCGCAACCCCGCCGACCCACGCACACGCCGATCGCTGCGTCCACCCGCTTTGACCCGCGACCCGCCCGCCTGCCGACCCACGCGCCTGCCTGGCGGGGGATTCGCCATGGCGCGCGGATGCATTCGTAATGGGGGTGCCGCCAAGCTTCTGAGAGGGGGTGCCGTCAAGCATCTGTGCGGCGGGCTTTAGTCGGGGGTGAAGGAGACAACTCCGAAGGAGATTTTTTTATCTCTGACGGTGCGGTTGAAGGAGACGCGCACTTTCCAGGCTGAATTGATGACGGTGAAGAGGTCGATCCACGATTCGTGGTAGGCGGGCTGGCCACTTTGGCCCCAGCCGACGTGGTTGCGGATTTGGGCGGTCCAGCCGGGGAGAGGCTCAATTTGCCAGCGGGCGACAAAGAGGTTGCGAGGTTCTGAGAGGGGAGTGCCTAGCATGGATTCGGCCGTATTGGTCACATTGAGGATATAATTGTCATAGTCGCATTTGACCCACTCAAATTTTCCCCGGTGGGTGAAGAGGAGGTTAAAGGCAAAGTATTGATTGACGGTCCACTTTCCTTGTAGAGCGGCGTAGTTGAGGACATTCCGTTCCGTATTCCAGCAGCAGTTGGCGGAAAGGGAGTATTGGGATTTAAAAACGCCTAGGTCGAGATAGAATCGGGGGAAGAGCTTTTTGTAGATATGGCTTTTGAAAAAGCCGAGGAGATAGGCATCAGCGCTAAATTCGGGTGTCATTTGAAATTGATTGCGCTGAAAGAAGTTACTGCGTAGCCCAACTTTAATTTGGCTGAGCTTGTGGTACCCATCTGTAATGTCAAAGATATAGACTTGGTTTTGGTGGGCAGTTGGTGATGAAAAGCCCATGAAGTCGACGTAGGGTTCTAGGACGTGGTTGTAGTTATCGTATGCCTTTCGGAAGAGGGTATTTCCTACCACTTGGAAATAGGCTGCCCCTTGTCCGATATCTTTATTTGAGGGGTTTTTCGTATAGTAGATGCTATCCCAGCCGCCCACAAGTGTTGTGGTGAACCATTTGAGGTTGATGGGGATTTGGAAACGGTGTTTCGATCCCATTTTCCCTGATTCAAAGTCATTGATGAGGCTATCAACGAGATTGGAGTATGAGTATTTCTGGTAAGAGTAGGTTGAATCATTGGAGAGAATAATTCCCGAAGTGTGGGTAAGTGGCACTGGACGGGAGGTCATTTCAAATAGGGGGGCTTGGACTTTGAGCTGATCAAAGTTATTCACCTTGGGCTTCACCTTGAGGTTATAAGTGAGCGAGGGGGCAATCGCATTCATGCGTAGCTCGGTTGTCCTTGCCGTATTGAGCTCAAAGTCTGAGCCCTGAAATTCAGAGGGCATATAGATGTCGCTATATTTATCCCAACGGAAGAAAATATCGAGACCATCTTTTTTCTTCCCGCCAATTCCCTGCAGGCGGTAGCGAGATTTGAAGGTGCGTGGGTGATTGTCACGGATAAACTGATCGAACGCCCAGTAGTTTTTGGTTTGGAAGTAGTCCTTTGTCTCCTTATCGAAGTAGTTGGTTTCAAGAGCTTGAGCAACCCCTTTGTTATAGCGGTACTCAAAGCGGTAGAAGTAGTCGGTATGGGTGCTTGAATAGAAGCGATAGCGGAGGGTGGCTTTGGGGCCGAGCCCTTTTTCCCAGGCAATATTGTACTTAAAGGCGGGGTCATCCCGTTTGCGTGTGTTCACATTAAATGAGGGGAGCCACATGACAGGGAGGTTTTTCACACGAAAGGTGACATCTTGCGCGCCGAGCAGGTGGTTTTCCTTTACGGTCACTTTGTAGGAGTGGACTTGCCAATCGGGATCTTTAGCCCCATCAGTTGAGACCATGGCATGGTAGGCAATCACATCCCCATTTGGCTGAAACTGGATATCTTGACCGCTGACATACCATGCGCGAAAAGCTGTTCGCCCATTGGTGAGGCGTCCAGTCTTTGTTAAAAAGTCATATTCGATCCGATCTCCCATGTAGAACTTGCCATAGTAGGCGAGGAAGAGGTTGCCTGTAGCGACAACTTTGCGCACCTCCTTGCCATCGACAATCCGATCGGTATATTCGAATTGGTCGGCTTGAATGTAGAGATTTTCTGCGCAGACGTAGCCGCCGTGGTCTGTAAAGACCCGTCCATCTTCTGCCTTGAGATCTCTTAGGTGCAGCTGAATCTTATCAGGCTTGACCTTCTTCATTCCATAGGCGGGAAATGAGATTCCAAGGCACACTAAGCATGCAAGATAGATTCTACTCTTCATTCATCCATACAACTCTTGCTCGAAAGAGTGATTATACTTAAGGGGATGAAAAAAAGCTCGAACAATATCGATGATTTATTGAGTGGCCTTTATAAGCAGTCCTGCCAAGGCATAACGGTTTTTCTCATTGCCATCGCGCATCGTTTTGAGCAAGTGGGTGATTGACTGCTCTTCATGTTTTTGCGCGAGCGTTTCAAAAGATTCGATGAGCAATGCGGATGTTTGCTCGGGTGAGAGCTGGTAGGGGGTGGCCTCTCCATCTGGTTTTGATTTGCGATCGAGCATGGGTTGGAAGCGGATGAGATCGGCATCCTTACTTGAGGCAATCCATTTGAGAAAGTTTTCGCGGTAAGGCCCCTCTACATTCATTCGATAAAGGCAGAGATTGCAATAGGCACGAATGAGAGGGCATCCCATTTCCTGCGTTTTTGTTTTAAGCAGCGCAATGGCCTTATCAGAGTGAAGGTGTTCTAAGAGGCGGATAGTAGTGGGAATAAGGGGAGATCCCTTAGTTTCCAGGATGCGCCCTGCAAGTTGTAAAAAGAGGTTTTCGGGGAGGTCAATACATTGGGCGAGCACTTGTTGCTGGACATGATTGGTCATCGCTTCAATACTTTCCCTCATCTCCGCTTTTGCCCCACCAAAGGGAAAGGTTTTCCAAGCCATAAAGGTGTGTCCTACGGTATGGTAGGGGACAAGCCCTGCTTGGCGCTCTTGGATAAACAAAATCTCACTGATGGCAGCAAAGCAGGCGGGGTCTTTCTTAGCGAGGAGAGCAAGAGCTGAATTAATGCGGACGTGGAGATCAGTTGAGCGGACATAGCGGCGGAGAATTTCATCTCCCTTGGGTAGGTCGGCGAGAATTCCGATGGAAAAAAGGTTTGCCTCTGAGATATTTTGCAAAAGGGCATTTTCATATTCGGGATAGCCAAGCGCGTAAAGGGAGCGAAGGGCTGCCATGCGCACTTCAAAAATGGGGCTTTGCGAAAGCTTTTTCAAACTCTCTACCGAGCCAAGGTCGCGTAAAAAGCCGACTGCAGCAGCACACGTTTCTTGTTCTTCTGGAGATGGGTGGGTGATGCTCGCGCGGATGCTGGGGAGGAGCTCATCAATTTGGAACTTCATCGAGGAGAGGATCGCTGCAATGCGCACTTCAATCACATCGCTATTGAACATTTTCTTAATCGCATTGATCGACTCAGGGGTTCCGTATGTGGCGAGCAAGTCGGGGAAAAAGACATGCATTTCAGGGGGAAGGCGGGAGAGGAGTGAATCAATATTTCCAAGAGTTGACTTAGCTTTGCGTTGAGCTAGGTGGTAGAGGGTTTCTAGCCGAATCATGAGATACTTTGAGTGGAGGCCAATCTTAATCACATCGTCCACTCGGTCATCAAACATAGAACTTGCGAGTTGAAGCCCAACGGCCTGCACGTAGGGGTGGCTTGAATGAATCGCTGATTCGAGGAGCTCAAATGAGGAGGGGGCTTTAGAAACGCCAATTCCATAGAGGGCTAAAAGTTGCTTTTCATGATCAACGCTTTGCACCCCTTCTTCAAGGAGGCGAATGGCAATTTCTTGGAGGAGGTCAAACTGGTGAAAACCCGCCTTATCAAAGCAGGCGAGATACTCGTCAATTGCTCGAGTGATTTGTTTGTGAGAGGTGTAGAATAAAATGCGTCCACGATCAAATCCCACTTGATCATCAGCGGGGGTGATATCAGCAAAGAGGGGAGTGAGAGGGGAAATGAGGGTTAAGAGTGTGAGAGAAACGCTTTTGAAAAGTCCCATATGTCAATTCCATGTTTGGCAAGCCCACGAATGAGAAGTTTCATCGGAAAACCAGCCACATTGTCATAGGTTCCCTCCAACTTTTCAATGAGCAACTCACCCCCTCTTTCAATCGAATACCCCCCTGAACAATCCGTGGGGAGAAAGAGTTGGTAATAGGCATCAATTTGCTCATCAGTCAATGGGAAGAATGTCACATAGGTGATATCAACTTCACAAAAGAGCTCTTTTCCTCTTTGTACACTAAGTGCGCTATAAACACCATGAGTCTTTCCCGAAAAGTTTTTCAACATTTGCTTCCCCTCATCGATAGATGTGGGCTTGTTGAAGATCTGATCACCGAGCGCAACAATTGTATCCCCGGCAATCACCACATGGTCACTGTAGTTGGACGCCACTTCCTGCGCCTTACACTCAGCAAGCTTTTGGCAGTACTCCGCGGGAGGCATCTTTGTCGAAATGGTTTTCTCATCAAATTGAGGGGCGATTTGAGAGAAGGGGACATGATATTTCTTCATGTAGTTAACCCTTCTCGGCGAGCTGGAGGCGAGGATGATAGGAGTTGAGTCCATAACTACTTTTTGCGCCCCCGCTTGGGAGCCTCTTCAGTAGCGGCTGCTTTCCCCTCTAGATCAATCCAAATGGGAGACGACCAGCCAATCTGACCATTTTCTTGAGTCACCCGGAGGTAGTAGTAGACAAAAGGAGGTCTTTCATCGGGAGATTCAATGGTAATCGTCTTGAAGTCTTCGGTATCATCAATTTCAAACTCAAAATAGGTGTCACTATCTTCAACACACTTGTAGACCTCTCCATTTCTGAAAATTTCTACCTTTTTCAACTTATCAGTCCCAGCGACAAATCCACTAATGTGGCGGATATACTGAAGTCCTGGCTTGGCTGTCAGTGATAGCTCACTCCCCATCGGCGCTTTAGCAATATTAAAGGAGATTAAAATCCGATCACCCGTTGTGGCATAACAGTGGCGGTTGTAAAGTGAATTGAAGAGCGATTCTCGCGAATAATCTTTGGCAAAGATCGCTGTTAGCCCTGAAGAGTAGAGGGTTTGGTTGGTGCCATAGAAGTCGGCATAAATGCCTCGTTGGTCGAGCCCACCGGCGACAAAGCCAAAGCGCATGTTCTTATTCAGCGCTGCGCGAAGCGATCCTTCAGCTGTTTCGCCCGTTGTCTTCTTGCCAGATCCACTAATTGGGCGAGTATTTCCCTCTTTTTCTGTACATTCAGAAGATCCCCAGGCGTTGTAAATTTCAACCACCCTCTCAAAATCGGGATTAAAATTCTCAAAGTTAAATGAGCACTTTTCTGCCATTGTGAAACAGGGGATCGAGATGAGTTCTTTGGGGTTATAGAGCTTGTAGATCTTCTTAAGAGTGCTTGTCTTGGAATCCTTTTTTCGCAAAAGAGGCTTGTGGTCTTTTGTCACCAAGAACTGGCGCATTCCCTCTTGTGAAGAGCTTCCATTCCAATTGGATCCGAGGAAAGTGACAAATCGATCGTCTTCGTTAAATTCAGCCACAGTGGTGGAAATAGACTTCCACAGCTCGGGGGTGACATTGGGATCGTAGTCGGGAGGTGAAGAGGAGTAGAACTGATAGGCCAAGTCATCCCGCACATGGCGAAGAGCCGATTCCATATTTTCAGTTCCATCAAATCGCTTTGATTCCCCATGGAGTACACCCCAGTTGACATACCGGTCTGACTCGAGGAAACACTTAATGGGTGCTGATTTGAAGCTCTCACCAGTCTTTAGGTTGTTGAGCTTGAGTACATAGTTACCCGCCTCATTGAAGTATATATTGGGCAGAGCAATAAATCCAGTTTCGGGAATAAAGAGCTTCCAGTTGAGGTTTTCCCGCAATTGGTCATAGGTGAGCTCAATCAGCGTATCTTCAGGTGCATTTGAAGTGAGGTTGCCAAATTTATCCTCAAACCGGACAATCACATCAAAGCGGTAGTTCTTATAGACAAGAGAAGGAGTGATGATCCGGATATTCTCGAGCTTATCTCCCTTCACATCAATATTGAAAATCTCAGGCTCTCCATAGTCTCCTTTCCCCTTTGGGTCGACAAATAGGTTAAAGGCGCGACGGCGTTGAATAAACCACTGAGCCTGGTTTCCCTTATCAGCGCGTGCCTCCATATCAGTCGTTCCCATGCAAATTACTAGCCTTTCACCTGCTGGGATCTCTTCTGGAATGACAAACTCATATTGTGTCATCAAATCATCAGATTCAACTTTCTTCCCACTGATCACTTTTTCAGAGGGGAGTTCACACCAAATGGCATTGGTATTCTTCTTCAAAGTGGTTTCAGGGAGCTTCCAATCGCTATCTCGTCCGCGAGATAGGGGGTCAAACTTAATGCATGTTCCTTTGGGTAAATTGACACTTGGGATGTAAACAAAACGCCAGGTATTCGGGCGTCCAGCAGTGGCAATAGCGGGTTCAGTTATGCAGATAGCTCTTCGCATCTAGTACCTATTGATTGGTTCAAAGTGAAACTTTTCGCCCAGTATACCACTAATTTGATTGGAGATCAAGTGCTTATTAGACAACTTCACATTGCCTATTTTTCCTGGATGGGAGTGGTTTTACGAATCGAAACAGTCTTCACCTGGCGCGGGGTAGAGGTGAGCACTTCCACCTCAAAATCTTCTTGAACAATTTTCCACCCTTTATCGGGCACGCAGCTCGCTTTGGCGTAGATAAATCCCCCAATACAGTCATAGGTGGAGGAGGGAGGGATGATGATGCCAAGTTCTTTTTCAATATCGACAAGGCTCATGCTCGCATCCACTGTCCAGGCATTGTCAGAGGTCTTGCGGTAGGGGTGCTCTTCATCCGCATCATATTCGTCCCGAATTTCCCCTACAATCTCCTCTAAAATATCTTCAAGTGTCAGCAGCCCCTCAGTTCCCCCATACTCATCGACCACAATGGCTATATGCTCCCGCTTCACCCGAAACTCCTGCAGCTGTCGGGAGACAGACTTTGTCTCAGGAATATAGAGAATGGGGTTCATAATCTCTTCAACTTTTGTCGAGTGGAGTTTTTCTGGATGATCCATATTCTCAGTGAAAAACTGCAAAAAGTTCTTGGCATGGACAACGCCAATCATCTCATCGAGACTATTCTTGTAGACAGGAAGTCGGGTAAACCCCTCTTCGATCACCTGCACAACCCCTTCCATAATTGTCGCATCATTTGGCACAGCGGCAATAGCCTTTCTGGGAATCAAGATTTCCTTGACAATCCGCTCTTTAAACTTGGCAAAAGAGAGAAGGAGGAGCTTGTCGGCGCGATCAAGCGCTTTATCCATCTCTTCTTCTTGGAGGAGCTCAGAAAGGCGCTTGTGGACGGTGGTTTGGTGGCTTCCAATTGTATCGGCTTGCGTGCGGGGAGAGATCAGCTTCTGAATCGCCAGGATAGTGAGGGTGATTGGAAGGAATAGGAGAATAATAAGCTGCGTGTACCAGGAAAAGAGCTTGAGAGTTGCTATCGGGAGTCGTGAGCTGAAGAAGCGGAAAATGACATCGAGCAAGATTCCAATGAAGACAATGATGCACAGAGAAAGGAAAAACCATGAAGCTTTGATGTGCATATGGTTGTCGTGAACCACAAGGCCAAACTTACCAAATCCCTCACTGATGAGGAATAGAGTGGTGCTAATGCCAAATCCCAGACGGGTGATTTGAGTGGTGAGGTTGAGATAGCTCTGAAGGGTGACTTCTTTATAGTTCTCTGGAAAGATCCGATAAAGGAGGATGTAGACTGAGTAGTAGCGCCTGTAGGCGTGGAGTTCATCTTTGAGCGCTTGATCACTCATCCTTCTCATTGCAGTTTTAATGGCCGTGAGTAGGGCAGAAGTGATGAGGAAGAGGAGGGGGAAAAGGAGGGTTTGCATCATGAATGTTTATCCAACTCGAGGGGTCGAGGGTCGAGGCCTTTGCTCATTTCTCAGTATATGTCGTAGAGATTTCAGATGCAAGTAAGAGGTTATTTTTTTCCAAATGGGCCATGCACGATTTTTCAGCATTCTGCATCCGACGGCGGAGTTCGGGGGTGATGTCATCAAAGCCCAAAAGGTGGAGGAACCCGTGCACGACGTAGAGGGAAAGCTCGACGTATGGGTCGGTCTTGTGCTCACTCGAGTATTCGATGGCCGCTCTTGGGCAGACGAAGATTTCCCCTAGGTGGACATATTCGAGATTGAGATCTTCGTGGTCATCCAGGGGAAATGAGATTGTGTCGGTTGGCGAGGGATCGTCAAAGAATTGCTCATGAAGGGAGCAAATTGTTTTTTGATCGACTAGGTAGCAACAAATTTCGCTACATCGCACTTTTTTGAATTGGACGAGCCCCCTAATGAGGGCTTCGACCATTTGGTCTCCGACTTCAATGTCGTCCTGACAATTGCTGATATTGACAGTTAGTGACATATTGGTGGGTTGTCCCTAGCTCTTCATTTTCTGTTTAGGGTGTCCGGTCCCTTTCTTTACCTCGACTCCATTAGATTTACGAATGGCAATTCTCTCGGCGCGGGTCATGACGGTGCGTTTAGCAGCAGTTGAGCGGGATTTTCCGTAGCTTGGGTGTCTAGACATTATTTGGCTCCTTTAACGGTTGGGAAGAATCCGCTTCCTTCAGGGAGGTTATTTGTGTGTTCGCGGAATCCTTTGGGGAGGTTGCATTTTTTAGGGCCGGTCTGCTCGAAGTAGCGCGCGTGGCGTTTGCGAGGGGACTTATGGCGGCGTTCGGCTTGTTTAGAGATCCGGGTCATATGATATAATCCTCAAAAAGTTAGTACACAATAAAATCTTTGCCCAGAGTATATCCCATCCCGAGATATGGTGCAAGTTTTTTGACAGGAGGGGGAAGGTTTTATTTTGGGTGGGGCACCGCCTTTTGGCCCAAGGCTCGACATCTCGCCCTCGACGTATTTCTTTATACAGATCATCGGGCGAGATATCGAGCCTTGGTCCAAAATCCGGCACCTCCCAGGCGCAGCCTTTTGGCGCCCTTGCACCCGGACGGAGCCGGGCCCAAGCCCATCCAAAATGCAGGCCCCTGGGACAAGCCAAGGGAATTTCGGCTGGCGTGGGTGGGGATGCCGCAACCCTCGCACATGCTACGCATGCCCGCTCGGGTCCTGGCATCAGAGAGTGGATTCGGCGATGCCAGGACCTGAACGTAAGAGAAGGTTGCGGCATCTGCATTTAAGAGTAATGCTATTAACGTATGCTAAAGTAGGGTGGCTTGTCCCTGGGGCCTGGATTTCGGATGGACTTGGGCGCGGCCTTGGCCGGGTGCAAGTACGCCGAAAGCCTGCGCCAGGGAGGTGCCTTTTATTTGTCCGAGGTTGAATATCTCACCCGATGATCTGTATAAAGAAATACGTCGAGGGCGAGATATTCGACCTCGGACAAATAGAAGGTGCCCCTTTACACCAATATTTCTCTCTCTTTATTGGGTGAGGATCGAGCAGCTGTGGTTCTTGTATATGCGGTATAGTGACTGGGAGTGGAGACGACCCTGGGATGTGGTCTGATCATCCAAATGATAGATGATGCGATGGAGATGCTTTTGAGAGAGTGAAGTGGGTGAAAGGGGATGGGGAGTGAGATTGAAGACTGTTGTGTGCTCAGCTAGGGTAGTGGTGGAATGCGTGATTTGAATGAGCTCGGTTGAGGCGTGTGGCGGGCTGAGAATCTCGTGGGGAAGAAACTGGTTGGGCTGGAAGCTCCAGAGCATCTGATCAATGTAATCGCTCACCTTTTCACTTGGCGTGAGGATGAGAATGGGCTCGCGGTGTTGGAAATGGAAGTTGGCTTTGCGATAGAGCCAGAGGAGCTTGTGCTTGGGATTGGTGACGGTGAGGAGGATGAGCTTAGTTTGGTGGGTCTTGGCGGGGCGGGGGAGTGTCTTGGTCATTGATTTTCTCTTTTAGGTCGACTTTTACGGGGTGATAAGCCCCTATGGAAACCAAGAATTTAAACATTTCTTCGACATTCATTTCAACATCTATGAGCGATTTTTGCTCTTTAATCACGAGGATACCAGAAATGGGGTGAGGGGAGGTTGGCACAAAGACTGTGCTAAACTCTTGCTGGGCGCTCTCACCACTTTTGGCGCGCAAGGCGTGAGCCATTGGATGGGGGACGCTACCTGTAATGACACCTGCAGTATATGCCGATTCCGAGGCAAAATTGACAATGGTAGTGGCTCGGAAGGCATTTTCTTTTTTGTTGAGAGTGAGGTCGGTCACTTCCCGCACAGTTTTGTAGATGATATTGATGAAGGGGATGCGCAACATGAGGAGGTGAAACTTATCGATCAGAAAGCTAAAGAAGAGTTTGTTGGCGAGAAACCCAAGGACCCAAAGGGCAGCAATGACCACGATGAGAACGAGTATTTGAATGAGAAGGAGGAGGAGATTTGGGTGGGTGAGGAAGAAGTTAGTCGATTGGGCGCCGTGGGAGGCGAGGGCATCCATGAGTTGGGAAGTGATGGGGCGGGTGATGAATCGGAGGATGGCATGGATGATAAAAAGGGTGATGAGGACGGGGAGGAGGACGACAATGCCTGTCAGAATCGTTTTTTTCATGGCTATTCGTGAGGATCGGTGGGCTCTTGACTTGTAGATTTCAGTAGGCTAGCACCAGCTTGTGGTACGATGACACCACAGGAGACACAATACTTAACAGCATCTTCAATGGACATGTCGATATAAATCAGCTCTTCTTTTTTAAACATGAGCAGGTAGCCTGAAGTGGGGTTGGGTGTTGTAGGGACAAACACCGAGAGGAGCTCACTACATGTGGCATCGCGGCAGACATTGGGGGCATCCCGCGATACCATTCCCATAATGTATCCGCCAAGGGGAAATGGGCAGAGGACCACATGTTGGAAGGTGTTCTTCTCAGCTGAGAAAAGGGTTTGAATCACCTCTTGGGTGGTCTTATACACTTTGTTGACCAAGGGAATCTTATTGAGGATCTGATCACTCCAGTGGAGGAGGGTGCGGACAAAGAACCAGCGGGTGACAATTCCAATAAAGAGGGTGACGAGGAATAGGCAGATAAGGATGATCAGCTGGCTAGTGACTCGGATGACATGTTCGGAGGAGAGAAAGTAAAATCCATGTTGAGAAATCGTACTGCTTGAAAGCCACGAGGTGACCGCCCCCATAAAGGGTTTAGTGAGAAAGTCGACGATGAAGATCACAATCCCAATGGTCACAGCGACGGGAAGGAGAATGACTAGGCCGGTGATGAGATATTTTCGCATGGGGTATTCCTATAGAGATCCCTGACTATTATGACAAATTTTACGCTATTATTCGAGTAGTTTCCAAGAGATTTCTTGTAAAAGTAGGTCAGCCTCTCGAATTTGAACAGCGATCGGGGAGTAGACAAGGAGTTGATTCTTCGAATTACGCCCTGTCAAGCTCTGCTCTTGTTCGTTGTAGTGAAAGTATTCACCCCCATGATCGCGGAGATGAATGAAACCTTCGATGGGAAATTCTTCAATTTCAAAGAAGAACCCAAAGGGTTTAATGGAGGTGATCGTAGCAGGGTATGTTTTTGTTGGGTCTTTTTCGAAGAGTTTATTGAGAAAGCGGAGCTTCTTCATTTGCTTAACAGACTTTTCGGCTTTCTCACTCTCTCTTTCCTTTGTTGAGCAAAGGTTGGCCACTTCAGGAAGCGATTTAGGGAGTTGATTGTCAAAGACGGCCCGATGGAGAACAAGGTCGGGATAGCGACGGATAGGGCTGGTCCAATGGGCATAGTGGTCTAGGCAGAGGCCAAAATGACCGACATTGTCATCAGAATAGGATGCAATCTTCATTGAGCGGATGTAGCTGATCGAAAGGTGTTTTCCAGCACGTGTCCCCTTAGCTTCATCGAAGATTGCCTGCACCTCTTCAGGAGTTGGCTTGTCTGGTACCTGGTATCCAAGTCGACGGGCATTCTCGACAAATAAGGAGAGGTTCTCAGGAGTTTCATGAATCCGGAAAAGGCAGGGGATAGACTTTTCGAGCATATGGCCAGCGATCACCTCGTTGGTCTTAAGCATAAACTCTTCAACCATTTGGTGGGTAATGTCATATTCGACAATCTCAAATTTAACCGGCTCCCCCTTTTTGTTGATGATCAGGACCGGTTCGTCGAGGACGAGGTCAACACTTCCCCTTGCAAAACGCTGTTGCTTTAGCTTCTGACACACTTCAACCATAAGCTCTAGCTCTTTGAGATAAGGGCTTTTCTCTTCTTTATCAAGAACGCGTTTGGCCTCTTTATAGGTGAACCGTTTGCGCGAGCGGATCATCGTTTTGGCTATCCGATAATTCGTGAGCTCACCATCGGTCGAAAGATTCATAAAGATTGAAACGGTGAATCGACTCTCATCTGGTCTCAGGCTACACAAATCATTGGAAAGCTTTTCGGGAAGCATGGGATAACATTTTCCGGGGAAATAGGTCGAGTTGGCTCTTCGAATTGCCTCGGCATCCAATGCGGATCCTTGTTTGACAAAGTGGGACACATCGGCAATATGCACTCCGAGCAGATAACCATCCTTTGTTCTTTCGACAGAAATTGCATCATCAAAGTCTTTGGCTGTGTCGGGATCAATGGTCATTGTGAGCAGGTGTGTGCAATCTTCACGACCAGAGGAGGGATCAAGCTCAATCAAGTCAGGTAGGGACTCTAGTTCCTTTAACACCTCCTTGGGAAAGGCATCGGGAATTGCATATTCCAAAGAAGCCACCTGGTTGTCAATTTGAGGGTCATAGATGGATCCGAGCACCTCTTTGATAAACACTGTGGGGAGATATTTTTTGTCGCCCCAGTCTTCAATAGTTACTTTGACGCGATCTCCTACTTTGTAGGGGTTTTTCTTTACAGGGTGTGCAAAGGCTAGCTTCTCTTCTCCAAGCGCTGTAATGTGAAGATAGTACCCCTCTTTTTTATCCGCCTTGACGATGGTTCCATAGAGATGTTTGTGTTTGCGCTTTGTCACTTTTTCAATGATTCCCTCAGGCCCTTTTTTTCTGTGGGCTGTAATCAGTACCTTCACCTCATCTCCATCAAGCGCTGTGCCTGTTTTTCCAAAGGGGATAAAGATATCGAGGGGGTATTTTCCAGTATTAAAGGCTGTGACAAAGGCAAACCCTTTGGGATGAAGGGAGACAGTTCCTTCTGCGTATTCTTTTTTCTTATTAATGGTGATCCCCCCGAGCAAGAGCGCTCTTGTAAGTGTTTTCGAGAAGCGTTACAATGGTCATTGGTCCCACACCACCTGGTACAGGGGTGATAGCCCCTGCTTTTTCTTTGACCTCATCATAGGCAACATCGCCAACTAATTTGGATTTGCCCTCTTCCACAACACGATTAATGCCTACGTCAATGACAGTTGCGCCAGGTTTTACCATAGCAGATGTGACAAATCCTGGCTTGCCGACCGCTGCGATGAGAATGTCGGCATTCCTGCAGTGGGATTCAATCTCACTTGATTGGCTGTGGACAATCGTAATAGTTGCATTTTCGCGAAGAAGGAGGGTGGCCATTGGCTTGCCTACAATATTGCTTCTTCCAATTACCACTGCATTTTTTCCGGCAATCTCAATGCCTGTTTCTTCCAACAGTGTGAGCACACCGAATGGGGTACAAGAGACAAAACAGTCCTCTTCGCCAATTAAAAGTTTGCCGACATTGTTTGGGTGAAAGCCATCCACATCTTTGCTCGGGTCGACGAGGTTGAGAATTCGTTTGGAATCCATATGTTTGGGGAGGGGAAGTTGAACTAAAATGCCATCGCAAGTGTCATCTTGGTTCTTTTCTTCAATCATTTCTTCCAGCGCTTCTTGGCTGGTCTCTTTTGGGAGCTTGATCAGTTCAGAGTGGAGTCCACACTCTTCACACGCCTTCTGCTTCATCCTGACATAGGCTGCGGAGGCGGGGTCATCTCCAACGAGAAATACGGTGAGACCGGGTTTTCGTGGTAGTTTAGAAATTTTTTCCGTGAGGTGTTTTCGCCTTTTTGCGGCAATCGCTTTTCCATCAATGATATTCATAGGTCGTTCCTTCTTTGAAAGTGTAGAGGAGTTTGTCGTGTAGATTTGAGTTGGATAAAATAACAGTTTGTTGTCTGAAAATGTCCATTTGTTCAGTATCTAAAAAGGTGGCTCGGCCGCCCGCTTCTTTAATGAGGATGAGCCCGGCTGCAAAGTCCCACCCATATAGGTTGGGCTCAGCGTAAGATTCGATTTTGCCCGCAGCCACATAAGCAAGATCGATGGAGGCCGATCCGCTGCGCCGCAGCGAGGCCCCAGACTGGATAATCTCAGTCATATGTCCAATAAATCGATTGGTTCGCGGTTCAACAAGTTGATGCACACCCACTGAGACAATGGCCCGCTCAAGATCGTCGATGGTGCTACAACGAATTTGATATTCATTGACATACGCCCCCATTCCCTTTTCGGCGACGTAAATATCTCCAGTCATGGGAATATGAATCACCCCGAGTTGGATCGCGCCTCCTTGAATAAAACTGAGGGAGACACAAAAGGCGGGAATCTGGCGGGTAAAGTTGAGAGTGCCATCAAGGGCGTCGATGATCCAGATCGCCTCATTATCATCTCGCTGTTGGATGCCCCCTTCTTCTCCCAAAAAAGAGTCGTGCGGAAAGTGTTTGGCAATCGTTTCAATCACACACGCTTCTGCCATCTCGTCATACTGAGTGACCAAGTCAAGGGGAGAGCTCTTTTGCTTGATTTCTAGGTGGGAATGATACCCCTCGAGGAGGATCTTACCCGCACACCTAGCTGCTTCCATCGCCACTTGTGTGCGCTCACTGGGTTGGGGCATCGATTTAGTTGCTTGCATAGCGATGCCTCATGCGTTGAAGGTGAAAGCGGATTGGGCGCAAATAGAGCTTGGAGAATCGCTTGAAGAGAGCTACAGTGTTCATTGAGAAAATATGGTAGAGGGCAAAGGTGGGGATCAATACCCAAATAAAGCCATAGAGGGCATCAACTACTGGCATGACGATGAGATGGAGGACAAATGAGAGGGTGTGAAACTGCATCGACGAATCAAATAGGGCCAGCAAGAGAAGCTCAACAAAAAAGTAGGTGATGGAAAAAAGGAGGGTATAGAGCATAAAGATCACCCGCTTCTCAAGGAGAAAATGGCGTCTTTGTCGGTAAATAATCAGGGTGGTCATCACCATTCCAAGGGCATAAAATCCCAATGGGAGGTGGCAGGAGAACAAATCGAGTATAAATCCGACAAAGAGGGCTGACCAAAGGCTATAGTGGAGTGGGCGGAGCGAGTAGACGAGGGTGAGGAAAGTGGCAAAGGGGAGTATGCGCATGTTGGTAAAAAACATGGGGAGGATAATCGCCCCTAACAGGCTGCAGATAAGAGCAATGTATAGCACTTTTTTCGTGTTCATAACCCCAGTATATGCGAGATGGCGTTAGGTGTAAATGATTAACCCCGGGTCTAAGAGGGGGCTGGAGCAAGCAGAGGAGAAATTCGCTCCCCAGTTCCCATCCCAAAATATTTGAATCCGAGCAGAGTCAATTTTTCGTGCGAGAGCAAATTTCGGCCATCAAAGATCACCTGATGACGCATCTCTTTTGCGAGCCTTGCAAAGTCACACTCGGCAAAAAGAGGCCATTCAGTTAGTAGTACGATAGCATCAGCCCCGGCAGCAGATTCTTCGGGCGATGAGGCATTCGTATGATTATCCAGCGTAACCAGTGGGTCGAAAAGAACCAACTCAGCTCCCCAAGACTTGAGCTTTTCAATAATGGCAAGACTGGGTGCGTCGCGCAAATCATTTGTATTGGGCTTAAAAGCAAGTCCCCAAATGGCAATTTTGGCTCGATGGGGAAGAGTGGAGCAGAAGCTTTGGATTTTTCCAACGAGCTCTTCTTGCTGCTCATAATTGACCACTTCAACCGCTGAGAGGAGGTGCGGAGTAAATCCACTCTTTTGCGCTTGAAAAGCAAGCGCTTTAGTGTCTTTTGGCAGGCATGATCCCCCATATCCCACACCTGCATTGAGAAACTCCTTTCCAATCCGGGGGTCTTTTGCCATCCCTTCCTTGACCATGTGGATATTGGCTCCCACCCGGTCGGCCAGTTTGGAAATCTCATTCATAAACGAGATTTTGGTCGCCAAAAAGGCATTGGCTGCATACTTGGCAAGTTCTGCTGACTGGGTGTCAAAAAGACAGATTTGATCTGGCGACTTCACAAATGGCAGGTAGAGCTCTTTGATAATGGCAGATGCAGCAGTGCTATTGGACCCAATGATCACCCGGTCGGGATTTTGGAAGTCATATACGGATGAGCCCTCTCTCAAAAACTCTGGGTTGGATACAGTGGAAAAGCGCACCTCTTCGCCTCTTTTATCGAGCTCTTGTTGGATGAGGGCGTGGACATAGTTGGTTGTCCCAACTGGGACAGTAGACTTGACCACAATCACACACGGCTTATAAATATGCTTTCCAATCGTGCGGGCGACATTTTCAATATACTCTAAGTTGGCATTCCCATCGGGGAGCGAGGGGGTTGGCACTGCAATGAAGATAATAAACGTATCAAAGAGAGCTTGTGAGAGGGTGGAAGTGAAGTGAAGATGTTGTTTCGTTTGGTTTTGTAAAATGAGATCGCGAAGACCCGGCTCGTGAATTTCAATCTCACTTTTTTTCAACCGGTCGATTTTGGCAGCGTCAATATCATAGGCGAGCGTGTGATGTCCTTCTTCTGCAAGACATGCAGAGGTGACAAGCCCCACATATCCAACTCCAAAAACTGTAATCTTCATCGATATCCTTATGCATTTTTATCTATTTTGCAAAACAAGTAGTCCATCCGAGAGGCGATACACTTGATCGCATCGATTGGCAAATTCCATTGAGTGGGTCACTAAAACAAGGGCAGCTCCCGCTTTTGCCGCGCAGGCAAAGAGGAGGTCTTGAATAGCTTGTGAAGTGTCCCTATCCAAGTTTCCCGTTGGCTCATCGGCGAGCAAAAGAGAGGGTGAGTTCATCAGCGCACGGGCAATAGCTACTCGCTGTTGCTCCCCACCTGATAGCTGAGAGGGGCGGTGGTTGATTTTGTCACCGATGCCTACATGCTTGAGCAATTCTTGCGCGCGGTGATACGCCTCTGATCCAATATGAGTCTTTTCTCGACCAATCTTAGCCATCATCAAGAGATTTTCTATGACCGAATAGTCGCTTAGCAGATTGTAAGATTGGAAAATAAACCCAATTTCTCGATTGCGTAGTTCGGGAACAGATTGCTTTCCAAGCGGGAGACCGCGATATTCAAGGTGCCCATCAGTGGGAGTATCCAACGTTCCCATGATGTGAAGTAAAGTTGACTTGCCCGAGCCACTCTCTCCAACAATGGCAGTACTGGTGCCAGCATCAAGCTGCAAGTCAATGCCTCGCAACACATCATTGCGAGTAGGAGAGAGAAACGATTTGCAGAGCTTCTTTGCAAGAAAAATGGGGCTCTCAGGCATTATTCAGACCTCAAAACTTTAGATGGTGTCATGCGACACGCCTTTACAGCGGGAATGAGCCCTGCAATGAGGGAAATAATGGGGGTCGCAATCAATGTAATGATGAGTGATTTGTGGCTGAGCGTCTTGGGTAGGGATGAGCCATAGAAGAGTTGATTGAAGGCATCGTGCCCCTGCATAAAGCTGAGCAGTTGAACAAGAGAGTCAATATTGGTCAAAGTCATGATCGCTGCAATCGCACCAAGTATGCAGCTAACAAGGCCCAGAGTCATCCCACACAGGCCAAATGTCATCGCTAAACTCCTCGTCGAGGCTCCCATCGATTGTAAAATTCCAATCTCTCGCCGCTTGTCATTCACCAAGAGGAGGAGAAGGGAAATAATATTGGTGCAGGCAATCGTGAGGATAATCATCCCAATTAGGGTGAACAAATACTTATCACTTTGAAACTGCTGAAGGAGGTCTTTAGCAAAGTCATACTCATAGAAGGTGGTCACCTTCCAATAGGGGGCAATCCCCCGCTTTTCAAATTCAGCATTGAGCTTGGCTGCAACCTCTCGAGTTTGATCCAGATCATCCAGCCAAACCCCAATACCATTGGACATCAGAGGATCCATGCTCATCGCATTGGTCGCCTGGCTAATATCTGAGACCAGCTCATTGGGAAGCAAGATGTAGCGCGCCCCAATCGACATAATCCCCGGATCGTAAAAACCGGTGATGACAACAGGTACCCGCTGCTCTTGGACATTGCTCGTCGTGCTTGCCGAATAGGCCAAATAGCCCCGATCTCCCAACCGGACACCCTGATCCCGGAAGTGCTTTGAAACCACAATTCCATGCTCTCCCACATTGACCATTGGTATCGTATTAGATGGCTCATTTCCCTCGACAAAGTAAGTCCAGAGCGGCTCTTGAGCGGGCGCACGATCAAATACCCGGGTGGGATCCACCTTGGTTAAGCGCACCTGACTCATATCAAACTGATGGTTGATGGCATGCCCTTGAACCATCGCCTTTCCATCAATGCGCATGTCTGGACCCGGCTGATTCTGAGCGCGAAACTCAAGGGGGTGATCAAATGAGATGCCAAGTGATAGAGGGACCGAATAGGCATGCCCCCCAGCACTAATGCGCCCCTCCTGCTCACCGCGAGTGAATAACCCCTCATGGTAGCCCTCCGGCACCTTTTGGCCCTTCTCACTCATCACGATCAGGTGGTCAACCTGCCCCTGGCTGAAATGAACCGCTGCGTGAAAATTCCTCTGCTGGGGAAGTGTCCTCATCGGAAGTGTAAATCGAGTGGCGCGGGGGACAAAAGAAGTAATCGAGCAGTTATTGAAAATCTTAGCCCGCTTGCTCAAACCGTCTGGGGCATACTGAACCGTTGGCGAATCTGAGAGGCCATCTTTGGAGGAAAGGTTTGAAAGATAGAGGAGGTGGTTGATATCATCTGCCGATGGGGGGAGAATCATCGGCTTGAGCGTAGGGATGTTCTCAAAGAATGTGCATAGGTAGGAAACCTGGGTCAAAAAGCTTTGTTGATCGCCCATCTCTGGCCTAAGCATGCGTAAGCGTAGGAGGCTTCCAGTGATCTCATAATCGCTCGCTTGTAAGCGGGGGTGGTTTTTCTTCAGTCCATCAATGGAGGCAAAGGCCTCTTTAACTAAGTCGAGGGGTTTGCCATTATTTCCATTTTGCCTGGCTGGCACATATGGGGGGAGCTCTTCATCGTGTTCAGGGTCGTAAGGGTCGGTGAGCTCAGCATGGAGCTTTTCTCGAATGTTCTTTGCGACATATCCCGCCTCGCTAGAAAAGCGATCGGATTGGTAGTAGTAGGAGTTGTAGTAGGCCTCTGTTGGGCTGATGCGGATGGGGGCGTTGAGGGAGGTGAGTTTTTTGAGCCAGTTTTTCTCAATGCCTTCTGTGATGGATAGGAAGAGGAGTAGGAGCCATACGACAAGGGAGATGACGATGATTGACATCGTGGCAATCAGGGAGACTGTCAGTTGTTTTCTTTTGGGGATTAGATATTTTTTTAAAAGCGAAAACTCAAACATGTCAATCTTCTACGGGTCATATGCGGGGTGTGCATATTGGATTTCATAGTGAGGACCGGGTAGGGCCGGCCCTTCTATCAAATTCTTTACTCAATTGATCAATATACTGGATCAAGGGGTGGGATGCAACTTATTTCGCTTCTTTGTAGACGACGTGTTTGCGTAGTGTTGGGTCGTATTTTTTGAGTTCGATGCGACCTGGGGTGTTGCTTTTGTTTTTCCTTGAGGAGTACATGTGGGAGGATTCGGTGCTTTTGAGTTTGATGGTGAGACGTTTTTGATTTTTAGCCATATTGAGAACCTAAAGTAATTTGTTCACCCAACACTATACTCTATCCTTCCAAATACCTCAACAAGTATTTGGAAGGAGAGGGGAGGTGGGGCATCGTCTTTTTCCTCGAAGCTGCGAAATCTCGCCCTCGACGTATTTCTTTATACAGATCATCGGGCGAGAATTCTTCGCTCGAGCAAAAACTCCGATGCCTCCCTGGCGCAGGCTTTCGGCGCCCTTGCACCCGGACGGGGCCGGGCCCAAGTGCATCCAAAATCCAGGCCCCAGGGACTAAGGCCAGGCTAGCCGGGCTGGCGCGTTTTGCGGACGTTGGGGTGGGGGATGCCGCAACCTTCGCTCGTGCTCAGGTCCTGGCATCCTTGCGTAGAGGAGCGTTGGATTTGATCTTGGAGATCTGCGGGGAAATTCAGAGCGCAGGTGTAGTCGGGTATGGGGGGGGGGAGATGATGCCAGGACCTGAGCTGGGGCGAAGGTTGCGGCATTCCCATTTCAATGATTTGCTATATGGGCTAGCGCATTGAGTTTGGCTTTAGTCCCTGGGGCCTGGATTTTGGATGCACTTGGGCCCGGCCTTGGCCGGGTGCAAGGGCGCCAAAAGGCTGCACCAGGGAGGCATCGGAGTTTTTTCTCGAGCGAAGAATTCTCGCCCGATGATCTGTATAAAGAAATACGTCGAGGGCGAGATTTCGCAGCTTCGAGGAGAAAGACGATGCCCCTTAACCTTCCCACCGCCTGCCCTTCCCCCATTTTACGAGGTGGGGGTGGCTGTGAGGAGCTGTTGTTGGGTGGCTGGGGCGAGGGCCGCGCCTAGGGCGGCGATCATAGCTCCATTGTCCATGCAAAGGGGTGTGGGGGGGAAGTAAGCTTGAATATCTGGAGGGAGGGCGGCGGAAAGGGAGGTGCGGAGGGATTGGCTTTGGCTGACACCTCCTCCAAAGAGGAGAGTTTTGCAGTGGTACTTTTGGGCGGCGCGGAGGGACTTTTTGATGATGTCTGTGAGGGCGGCTTTTTGGAAGCTGGCTGCGAGGTCTTTTTGCTCCTGGTCATTGAGAAGGAGGGTGGGACTTTTGGCGTTGGGCCCTTTTGCAATGTAGAGGACGTTGGTTTTGAGGCCGCTGAAGGAGAAGTGGAGGGGCTTGGACTTGACTTGGCCGGCTTTTAGGGGATAGCGGTTGGGATCGCCTTGCTTGGCAAGTTGCTCGATCTTGGGTCCGCCAGGATAGGGATGGCCGAGGAGGCAGGCGATCTTGTCGAAGGCTTCGCCGATGGCATCGTCTACGGTGTGGCTGATGAGTTGGTAGTGGGTGGGGCTTTCCATGAGGTAGAGGGAGGTGTGGCCGCCGGAGATGACGCAGCCGATGGCGGGGAATTGGGGTTCGAGATTTTGTTCGATGAGGGGGATGAGGGCGGCGTAGAGGTGGGCTTGGATGTGGTTGACGCCGATGAGAGGGATGTTGGTGGCAAGGGAGAGGGTTTTAGCTGCGTTGAGGCCGACGAGAAGGGAGCCGATGAGGCCGGGTTCATTGGCGACGGCAATGAGGTCGATGGCGCTGAGGGGGAGGTTAGCTTCTTCAAGAGCTTGCTTGATAGCGGGGATAATGCGTTCTGAATGGCGGCGGGAGGCGTGTTCTGGGAAAACACCCCCAAATCGGCTATGGAACTCTGCTTGCGAACAGATGACATTGGCCAGGATTGTCGATTGGTCTTTTACAATCCCGACCGCCGTTTCATCACAAGTTGATTCAATACCAAGTGTAATCATGGTAGGGATTTTACCCCGAATGGAAGTAAAAAACAACTCATCAAATCTGTTTTTATGAGACAATTTCGCTCAATTCAACGTTGAAAATGAGCTTTTTACCTGCTAGGGGATGGTTTCCATCGAGGGTAATTGTTTCGTCGTCAATTTCTGTGATGGTGACAACAACTCCATCTTTTGGCTCACCAATTTGGAGCTGAAGGCCTACTTCTGGTGTGAGGTCCTTGGGTAGATGCTTTTTCTCTACCTTCTGGACGAGCTCTTTGCGAGGCTCTCCATAGGCATCTGCAGCCTCTATTTCTACAGTTTTTTTCTCGCCGGGCTCCATGCCAATAATTGCTTTTTCAAATCCGGGTATAATTTCATTTTTTCCGAGGTGGAATAGAAGGGGATCTTTCCCTTCTGATGAATCAAAGACTGTCCCATCTTCAAACTTTCCGGTGTAGTGAACTTTTACGGTGTCGCCGCTCTTCGCGCTTGCCATTTGTGACTCCTTTTTGGGTTTTCGATGGTATTTCGCATCTGTTCTATAGACTATCATAGCGAATCGATAGTTAATTAACAGCTTTTTGGGGAATTTTTCCCAAAAGGCCAGGTCCTTGGTTCATTACCTCTTCGAGTTCAACTGGGTGGACAACCCCTTCGCGGAGAATGACAAGCTCCTCACCCATTAAGGCAACAATGGTTGATTCGCTATTATACTGACAAGGGCCCCCGTCGAGTATGGGTAGATCGGGGCTAAAGGTCTGGTAGAGGTCTCTTTCGTTGACGCAACTAGGCATATTTGAGATGTTTGCGGAAGTGACAGCCAGTGGGCCTGTCTCGCGTAGGAGGTTGAGGAGGTCGTAGTGATTGGGAATCCGAATGCCAATTGTGTCCATATTTGGGTGGATAAGAGGGGAGCAACACCCTTTCTTAATGGGCAAAACAATAGTCAGTGGGCCGGGCCAAAAATGATCGGCGATTCGCTTGAATAGGAGTGGGTCAAAGCTCTCGTTGACGAGCGCGGTGGCACTCTCAATGGTATCGACTAATATATTGATGGGTTTACTGGTTGGACGCTGTTTCATATCATAGAGACACTTGACCGCATCGTCACTGTGGATGGAGGCGCAAAGGCCATAGACAGTATCGGTAGGAGCGGCAATGACCATACCTGCAAGAAGACATTTTTTAGCGTCATTCAGACTGATTTTCATGGATTGGGTATCCTTTGAGCTCTTTGGTTGGAAAGTGTATCATTAAGAACATTTAAAGGGGATAATAATATCTTGTTTTTGAGTGACTTGAGGGTATGGGTGAATATCTGATGCTCTAAATTCGTTGATTTGATAAGGATTTAGACCGAAAAAGTGGGGGCAATCAAAATTTTATGACCTGTTCAGATGATCTTGTCCGTTTGGCGCTTGAACTGCCTAAAGATACCGAAAAGAGAAAGTCAGTATTAGAAGCGGCTCGCTCCCTGTTTGGCTCGGGAGGGTTATCAGATCGATTGCAGCTACAAATTGATCAGGTGGGAAATGGGTACTTTGTCACATATGACCCGCTAGAAATGGATTTGGCTGAAGTGAGGGAGCAGATTCAACTGGTAGGAGGGCAAATTGCCCTGCGCTATCAGCACTTCCATCTCCGCGTAGGGGGGATGGATAGCACAGATTGTGAGGATATTATTCAGTCTCACCTCTCTGAGATCCCCGGTGTTTTGGTGGCAAAGGCGTGTTTTTCTACTCAAAGTGTGCGGATTGAAATTGATGACCACTTTGTTACCCTTTCCCAAATTGAATCGTCTCTCTATCAGTTGGGGTACACCGTTGATCCAATTGAGGAAAAGAAGGGGGTTAATCCGGGCTACCTTCAGCTTATCTTGAGCCTTGCAGGAGGGGCATCACTATTGCTCGGCGTACTTCTTTCATTGGCAAGTGAGGGGTGGGGCGCTCTTTTTGCCCTTATTTCTTATGGGTTGAGTGGGTTTTACACCTATAAAAATGGGCTGCAGATTGCCTTTCAAAGGCGCATTGATAGTGAGCTGGTGGTGATGATTGCAACACTTGGCATGGGATTGATTGGGGATTGGTATATTGGGGGGTTAGCCCTCTTTTTATATGGGTTGGGAAAGGCATGTCGTCAGTATGTGATGGATCAGACGCGCGATTATCTCTTGAAAATGTTTCCTGCGGGATTGATGGAAAAGACAAAGCTTCACTATGAATCGGGAGAGGTGATCTCTGTTGAGCCAAATGGAACTATCCCTGCCGACGGGGTAGTGATTGAGGGGAGTCCTCAGGTTGTCCAAAAACACCTTTCAGCTGATGAGAGCCCGGTGACAAAGCAGTTGGGAGACAGTGTATTTGCCGGGTCTACTAATATGGCAGGTGCATTTCGAATGCGGGTTTCCGAGCCGTTTTCCCGCTCGGTATTTTATACACTAATTTGCGATTTGGCTGAATCAACGACTCGTCGCGCCCTTTTTAGTGAGAATATGGACCGGATCAAGCGTGTTTACTATCCAGGGCTTCTCATCTTCCTTTTCTTACTGTGGTTTTCTGGCCCCATCTTCTTTTCGATGAGCTACTATGCTTCATCGAAGCTCGCCCTGTCTCTTCTCATTGCCGCATCACCACTTGTGATGGATATGACGTTCTTTGTGATCACCTTTTTTTCTGAGATGAAGGTGTTGAGAAAAGGGATTTGGGTGAGGAGCGAAAGAGCTTTAGAGGCGATGAGCTTTTCCCGCTCAATTTTGTTTGAGCAGAGTGGAACGGTGACAGAGGGAAATGTTGTGATTCACAAGGTGTACCCCATCGAAGGAGATGAAAAAACAATCCTTTCGATCGCTCACGGATTCAAAGGAGATCAGAGCCATCCTTTCATTCGGGCTGTCGCTGAGCAATGTAGGGAAAAAGAGGTGGCCTACGTCGATATCCACCAAGTGAAGTATTGTGGCGATCTTAGTTGGACGGGAAGTGTGGGGGAAAATGAGGTGAAGCTAGGGAGAAAGGGGGTGTTTGAAAAACTCCCTGCCAAAGTGATCGATGCGGTGCGGGAGGTAGAACATAAGGACATGACTCCTTTGATTTTGAAGGTGGGAGAGAAATGGCTCGGAGTTTTCGAGCTTTCTGACCGGGTACGAGAGGATTTTCCAAAGGTATCGAGGGGGCTTGCTAAGCTTGGGTTTTCAAGAAGGGAGTTATTGTCGGGCGATGGGGGTGAGGTGGCAAAGCACATTGCAAAGAAGGGAGGATTGACAGGAGGCTATGCCAACCTAACCTTTTCCAAGAAGGTGCGATTGCTCGAGAAGTTTTATCGGCAGGGGAGGCGCAATTGGGTCGTGCACGATCCTTGGCACGATGTCCCCACAACTGTGAAGGGATCGGTAAGTGTTCTGATGAATGGTCTCTGCCGGCCGAAAAATCCGATTACTGCTGATGTGGTGATTATGAATAACAACTTGAGCAACCTTTTTCACTTAGGGGTTTTAAGTGGGTTGCGGAAGAAGGTTTTTTTGCAGAACATAATTTCCTACTTGTGTCTGCTTGTCTTATTAGTTATCCTCAACTTTACTGGAATATTTGGTATGACCCTTTCGGTTTTGGCCCAGCAGGTCTTTGTTCTGCTTGCCATCTGGAATGCATATCGCCTTGTAAGGTTGTAAGATGGGACAAAAAATTCGGGTTGCTGCTCTTTATGGGGGCAATTCTCCAGAGCATGAAGTCTCTATTTCTACATTTGGATTTGTCGATGAATATCTGGACCGGGACCGGTTTGAGTTGATTCCCGTCTATTTGAAAAGAGAAGGGGCGACCCTTGCCGATTTTCAGAAGTTGGAAGGGGTAGATGTTGTATTTCCCTGCTTGCATGGCCCAATGGGTGAGGATGGGACCATTCAGGGAGCATGTGAGTTCTTGGGGATTCCGTGTGTGGGAGCTGGCACGCGTGGATCTGTCCTTTGTATGGACAAGGTGCTGATGAAAACTCTACTCAAGGCAAATGATATTCCCACTACTCCGTTTGATATTTTGACCCCTCACGTGGAGTTAGACCTCGAGGCTGTACTTGCTCGATTTGATCAAAAATGTGTGGTGAAGCCAGCAAATATGGGATCATCTGTGGGTATTAGTCGCGCATTTTCGCTTGGGGAGCTAGAAAGGGCTATAGTTGAGGCTAGGCAATATGATCAGAAGGTGGTGATTGAAAAATTAATAGAGGGAAGAGAGTTTGAAGTCGCTGTCTTGCAAACAGATCAATACCGAGCTTCCCTTCCGGGTGAGATCATTCCAAAAGGGGGATTTTATTCATATGCCAATAAGTATCTCGAAGCGGATGGTGCACAGTTTGTTTTGCCAGCTAAGATCTCAGATAGGATTGTTTTACAAATTCAACAGATGGCAATCAAAGCATGTAAGGTTCTCGAGTCCAACGGAATGGCTCGGGTGGATTTCTTTCTGGCAGATGATGGCAAACTCCTTCTCAATGAGGTAAACACTTTGCCTGGAATGACATCGATCAGCCTCTTCCCCAAGCTTTGGGATCTCTCGGGGATTTCATATTCGAATTTACTCACTCATCTTGTTGAATCAGCTTGTCCAAAGCTTAAATTGCTTTTGATTTCTTGACAGGAAAAAGCCCTTTCTTCTAAGGGCCCGGATATGAATCAATATCTAATCTTTTCAATTAGCTCAAACACCTATGCGATTCCGATCGATTGGGTTGATCGGAGCATTTTAGCAGTTGCTATTCGCCAGGTCGAAGGGCATCACCCCCATCTGCTTGGAATTATCGATATTGCGGGAGAAATTACTGGGGTGGTGTCATTCCGGCGTTTGCTTGGCCTTGAGGATAAAGAGATTGAAGTTTCTGATAATCTGTTGGTTTGCCAGATAAATAAAACGCGCCTTGCGCTCTTGGTGGATAGTGTGATTTGCGCGGAATATTGTGAGATTGCTCAGACAAATGAAGCAATTGAAGAGGGAGCGAAGTGTCCAGTTGATCACTTCATTCGGTTTAATGAGTCATTGGTCCCAGTGTTTGCATTTGAGAAACTCCTATCGCAGGATGTACTCGCTGGTGTGGGAGGGACAGATGGATAAAGAGGGAATTCTCGATTTTAGGACAAGGCAGCTTGCAGAACCCATTCAGGCAGACAAAAGTAAAGAGGGAGTGTTTCTCATTCTTTTTCGTTTGGGAGCACAACAATATGGGATTGAAACAACTGTGATGAAAGAAGTGGCTCATGATTTTAATATTGTTCCTGTTGAGACTCTTCCAAATCCATTTGTGGGACTGATGAACTTAAGGCAGAAAATTATCCCCGTTGTGGATTTACATGCGGTGTTAAACATCCCCATTGATACAGAGTCTAAGTCAAAATGTGCGATAGTCTTGGAGAGGAGTGGGATGGATCTGGCAATCTTAGTGGATGAGCTACAAGGGAATACATTTGTCAACCAGTCACTAATTGAGGCTCCTCCAGAAAATTTTGAGGGTACTCAAAGAATGATCTTAAAAGGAATTACAGCAGATAAGCTTATCATACTTGAGGGCGAAGCATTTTTCTCAGATCCGAAGTTTGCTGTCAATGACACGAGAAATGGTAACAAAAGGAATTCAAAGTGAAGTTTATCTCTAACATCAGGTTTCGATCAAAGCTTTTTTTACTCTTTTTCCCGCCAACAATATTGTATACCATCATTGTGGCTGTTCTGATTGGTAATGGGGTGCAGAATGTGACCACCCTTCACACAAACAAGGAGCTTATTAGCGCCTCACGGGTTTTTATTGAGTTGAGTAACGCCCTTGGGAATGAAGAGATTGCGAGCATGAACTATATTCATAATCATGATGTTGGGCAGCTCAAGCGATCAAGGATCCAGACAGAAGAGGCAATCATTGCTCTACGTAATATGATGGATCAAAAGATGTCAGGAGAGCTTTATTTTATTGAGCCTTATCAAAAAGAGTTAATCCTCAAATTGGGCAAACTTGTGCAAATTCGAGAGGCTATTGATACAGGTGAAATTGGGCGTAAAGAGATTGATCACTACTTTGGCAATCTTTTAACAGATTTTCTGATTGTGACAGAGGAGATCGAGAAAAGATATAAGGTAAGCCATAAACTCTTCAACTCCATTCGGGCTCTTTCTTATCTATTAGCCGAAAAGCATGCTCTCCAACGACAACACATTATTTTGGAGACAGCATCAATTGATGGGAATGTCACTTGGGAGGAGCTGATTGGACTTGCTCAAGTTAAGCAGCAAGAGAGAATATTTAACTATCTCTTTTTAGCCTACGCAGAAGAACAACAAAAAGAGCGATACTTGGAGTATACAGGGAATTACTCTGTGACTCAGTCTAAGTCGCTTGTGGAAGAGATGATCCGTTCTGGAAATCCCCCTTCACAAGTAGAGTTGAAAAAGCTCAATGCAATTGAGTCCCATAGAAACTCGATTTTTTCTCAATTGCTTACTGAATACAGCAGTTGGCTAATTAAAAAGATTGAAAAGAGTATTCGGACTGCTTTATCATGGCTGATTCCGCTCAGTATTCTAAGTCTGCTCATCCTTGCAGTAATTTTTATTTACAATTGGGCGATATTAAAAGATGTCCTTCAATCTCTCAGTCGAATGATTCAAATGGCTCGCTCGCTTGCCAAGAATGACCTTACACTCAGTTTAACCCCTTCTAATCGAAAAGATGAGTATGGGAAGTTAGAGGCAGTAATTTACGAACTCGGTCAGTCGCTGCAAAGAATTATCAGTGCGATTACCCGATCCTCCAATTCGATTTCGAGTGCGTCTTCTGAGATTCAGTCATCTGTAGAGGTGTTTAAACAAGACCAAGTGGGTATCACGTCCTCTGTGGCTGAGACTAATAACACGATGGAAGAGCTCAGACAAACTTCTGATCTCAACTCCCAGAAAACAATGGAAGTGATGGATAGAGGGAAAAACACCCTGGACATCATCCATACCGGTGCCGATGCCATTCAACAAACCATTGAAGATCTGACACAAATTCAGCAGGGGATGACCACAATCTCCGATAGTACAAATGAGCTGAATCAACACTGTCAACAGATTGAAATCATCAATAACTCAGTGCAACTTCTTGCAGAGCAATCCCACGTATTGGCAATCAATGCTTCCATCGAAGCGGCTAAAGCTGGAGACCATGGAAAGGGATTTTCTGTTGTGGCTCAAGAGATGCGTAATATGGCTGAACAGTCGAAGGAAGAGACTGTTCGAGTGCGCAAAATTCTCTCAGACATTCAGGCCTCGATGAATACAACGGTGATTGCCACCGATCAAGGGCGTGAAACGGTCTTTAAGGGCGTGTCGCAGTCACAACAAACAAGCGAGATCATGACAACAATGACTGATGGGATGAATATCGTAATGAGTGCCTCTCAGGAAATCAATACCTCTTCCCAGCAGCAATTTAGCGCAGTCACTCAAGCAACAGAGGCAATTTCAGAGATTCGCAATGCTGCTGAGAAGCAAAAGGTAAAAGTGGGCGAGGTAGAAGGAGCGATTGGCGAGCTCGCTCGGGTTATGAAGGTTTTACAAGAGTTAGTACAACAGTTCAAATTGCCCGAATCTGAGCTTCAATCTGGATCCCAAGGATAAGGAGCTCCATGGAATTCGACGATCCAGAGTTTGCAAAGCAACTCATTGAGACCTTCAAGATGGAGGCCGCTGAGCACTTAGAAAAACTTTCAGAAGCCTTCCTCCAATTAGAAAAAGATTTTCAGGCTGCTGGAACTGATGAAATGTTGGAAATGGTTGGGCGAGAAGCGCATAGTTTAAAAGGCGCTTCTCGCGCCGTCGGTTTTGATTTAATCCAAAACCTCTTCCAGTCATTTGAAGATCTGCTCGTAGCCCTTAGAAAAAAAGAGGTGGAGCCTTCAAAAGAGTTTTTCCAGCTTGCATTTGAGTTTCTCGACTATTCCAAACAGATTATCGACTCTCCCGATAGGGAGATAGAAGAGATTGATACATACAATAGTTTGCTCAGTCGGATAGGAGAGGTAATTCAAAACATCCCCCACAATCAGGATAACTCTCCCCCTCAAAAAGTAGAGAAAGCAGAGCAGACTCAGCCAAAGATCCAAGCTAAATCACCTGTGGCTGGAGAAAAAAAAGTGCAATTTGAGCTCGAAGACTCCTATTTAAAGGTGTCTGCAAAGAAACTCGACTCGCTGATTGTCAAAATTGAAAATCTCCTCTCCATAAAAAGTGGGTTTGATCAGATTCAGTCAGAAATTAAGAGATTACATGGGCTCATGTTGGGGGCAAACCAAACAAAACGCTTGCTTGAAAGTGTTGGGAGTGAAGTAATTCGATTATTGGAAGGGAGTGAACAAGATCGGTTAAAGGGGAAATTTGATGCACTCTATCAATCATTTCACGAGTCATGTGATTATCTAATTGGCGAGTTTAGTGCCCTTGTAAAAACAACACAGAGCGAGGGGTATATTTTAGGAGGTCTTGTTAAATCACTGCTAAATGATGGGCGAGAACTGGTCCTCCAACCGTTTTCCTCAATTACCGATCCGTTTAACCGAATGGTAAGGGATATTTCCCAGCAGCTTCAAAAAGAGGTGGAATTTGAAGTTGAAGGCAAAGGGATTCGAATTGATCGGAGGATACTCGATCAGCTCAAAGACCCAATGATGCACCTAATTCGAAATGCGATTGATCACGGAATTGAGGTGCCAGAGGAGAGGGAATCGAAAGGTAAGAATCGGTCCGGGAGGTTGAAAATTGCGATCAATAGAATCGGTGGGAGTCAAGTTGAGGTTACCGTCAAGGATGATGGAAGGGGATTTGATACCGATCTGATCGCTGAGAAAATTGTTCAAGATGGCTTGATTCCAGCCGAACAAGTGAAGAGTATATCTTTTGAGGAGTTGATTCAGTTTGCCTTTAAAAGTGGCGTATCGACTGCAAAGCAAGTGTCTGAATTGTCAGGGAGGGGAATTGGACTCAATGTTATTGAAGACAACTTGATGCAGATCGGAGGCAATTATTCAACTACGACAGATCCAGGAAAGGGGACTTGTGTGATGATGCGCATTCCTATTTCATCTGCTACATTAAGAGGAATCACAGTGCTTGTTTCAGACCGACCTATCATCATCCCTGTAAGAAGTATCGCCAGGGTATTTACTAAAGAGAAGTATGAGTTGAGTCTGGTAGGGGATCAGATGACACTATTTTTTGAAGATCAAAATGTTCCTTATGTTCAATTAGGGGACTTGCTCGAGATTAAAAGAGAAAAGCTTGAATCAGATTTGGCAATTGTCCTTGAGCATGAAGGCATGACTAGAAAGCAGATGGTGGCATTGGGTGTAGACGCAGTAGATGAGGAGCAGGAAATTTTTGTAAAGGGTCTGGGTAGACAGTTGGTTCATATACCGTTTGTATCGGCTGCCACTATTATTCAAGGGAAAAAAATTGTTCCAATCTTGAGTATCCAGGACCTATTTACTTCCATGTTTCCAGATCCAATGATAAATATTGAACAGACCCAAAATAACGAAGAGGCGAAGGGAGTAGTGAAGAAACATGTACTTGTTGTAGAAGATACCCAGACCACTCTATTCTTAATATGCAAACTAGTAAAAGACTTAGGATACCAAGTAAGTGGAGTCAACGATGGAAAAGAGGCCGTCGACCTCCTTTCTTCTCAGAAGATTGATCTTGTGGTTACCGATATTGAAATGCCCAATTTTGATGGAATTCAACTTATTGAAGCGATACGAAATAATCAAGAGTGGAAACATATCCCTGTGATTGTTGTCACTGGGTGTGAAGTAGAAAATATTAAACAGTCGCTCACTTCTTTAGGCGTTAATGGATTGATTGAGAAGTCGAGCTTTATGGAACAACAGCTTAGAGAAATGATTGGGAAAGTCATATGAGTGATGATTCAGTAAAAATACTATTAATAGAGGATTCGTTAACTGCACGCCGCTTTTTAAAGGCGCTGCTTGAGCAAGGTGGGAAGAATGTGGTAATTGCCCAGTCAAGCGGGCAAGAGGGATTAGCCTGCCTAGCATCCAATTCCATTGACGTTATTGTGACAGATATTATCATGCCTCAAATGGATGGCTATGCCTTCTTAAAAGAGGCAAAAAAGCTTTATCCCCACATTCCGGCAATTATTGTGAGCTGTTTGTACAAGAAAAATGATCCTAAGAAAGAGAAGGAAGCTCTAGATGCTGGAGCTTTTGCGATCTTTGAAAAACCCTTGGGTCTTGTAAATCAGGAAAAGGAAAAAGCAGATGAGCTATTGTCGGCGATTCTATCTGCTGTAGGGAAAAAGGTTCTCACTCAAAACAAAGAGAAAATTAGCATTCCTCAGAAGGTCAAACTAGTTGTTTTTGGTGCTTCAATGGGGGGGCCGGCTGTTCTTGGGGAGATTTTATCAAAATTAAAATCCCCATTTTCAGTCCCCGTTGTGATTGTTCAGCACTTAGGGGAGGACTTTGGGCTACCGCTCACTGATTGGTTTAACACCAAGTCAACTATCCCAGTTGAGCCAATTCCATTTGGATCAAAACTTGAAAATGGAAGAGTTTATCTTGCAGTGGGAGGGGCAAATATCAGCTATACAGACCAAGAGACGATCGTAGAAACCCATGATGCAACTCAGAAAGGATCGACCCCTTCGATCGACATTTTTTATAGCTCACTTGCTCGCAGTCTGGGCAGCCATGTGGCGGCATTTTTGTTGACTGGAATGGGTAATGATGGAGCAAAGGGGATGTTAGAGCTTAAGAGTAAAGGCGCTTATACAGTTGCACAACATCCCGATGGGTGTCCGATGTACGGTATGCCAAAGGTTGCAGTAGAGATGGGAGCGCAAAAAGACACCTTAAAAGTAGATGAAATTGTTGCGTGTTTGAACGCAATTGGGAGTCGGTAGTGGACTTTAGCCAGGTGAGTGTTCTCTTAGTGGAGGATAGCAAAACCCAGGGGCTTCTTTTAAAAAAGTTGCTCACAGAGAATGGCATACAGGTTCATGAGGCAGGTGATGGGCGAGAAGCTCTGGATAAGCTAGAGCATTTCAGACCAGATGTAGTCATTTCTGATGTTTGTATGCCTCGAGTCAGTGGTTTTGAACTCTGCCGGGAAATTCGAAGTAAAGAAGCGCTTAAAGATCTCCCTGTTATCATTTATACCGTCTTATACGATCCAAAAGAAATGCTGACAGCCCTTGAAGTGGGGGCTGACTACTTTCTTACGAAATCATCAGCTCATGAACTCCTTCTTCACTTTATAGAAGAGGCTTTGCATATACGCTCGAGACGCTCAATCCCTATTGATCTAGAGTGTTTCGTGAGAGGTGAAGTGCGTCGGATAGAGGGGGACTTTAATCGGGTCATGACCCTTTTTATTTCTACCTACGAAAATGCAGTCGAAAGAAATCGCGCGGTTGAAGCAGCGGATAAAAAAGTGCGAGAAAACAATATACAGCTACAGCTCCTTGATAAAGAGAAGAATCGCTTTCTGGCAATGGCAGCTCACGATCTGCGCAACCCACTTGGAGTGATTCAGGGCTATGCAGAGTTTTTGGAGGAGCGACTCAAAGATCAAATCAGCTCGGAATGTATGGATATGGTGCATACCATCCAATTATCCACTCAGCGAATTTTACAAATGGTGAATGAATTTCTAGATGTTTCTGTGATCGAGTCAGGTCAGCTCACCCTTAAAACAGAGCTTGTCGATTTAGGCGAGCTCTTTGAAAAAAACATTCAGCTCAATCAAATCCTTTCTGATAAAAAACAAATCAAAATCTCCCTCGACAAACAAGGTGAGGTTCCACAGGTCATTTGTGATCGAGATAAAATTGAGCAAGTGCTCACAAACTATGTGACAAATGCCATCAAATACTCAGACCCTGGTACAGAAGTTGTGATCCATCTGGGAATAAACGATCAAAATGTTGAGTTTTCTGTCGAGGATCACGGCCAAGGGTTAAGCGAAGAAGATTTGTCTAAGTTGTTCAAGCGATTTTCAAAGACTACAGCCAAAACCACCGCGGGAGAACAAAGTGTAGGTCTTGGATTATCGATTGTCAAAAAAATGGTTGAGGCACACGATGGCAAAGTGTGGGTGGAGAGTGAGAGGGGAAAAGGGTCGCGATTTTATGCCTCTTTTCCTATGAAAAGCGATTCATCCCTTCAAAAAGACCAAGCAGCATAGCAATCACCCAGGTAAACCAGGAAAGCTCTTTTCCCTTGCCCGAGAGTATTTTGATGAGAAGGTGAGCGATAAATCCGACCACAAACCCCAAGAAGATGCTAAAAAATAGAGGCATGACTATCAGCATTAAGAACGGGGGAAGCCACTCAGTAATGTCATTAAAAGCAATGCCACGCAATTCTTTGAGCATCATCACCCCAATTAGGACCAAGATAGGACTGCTGGCAAAAGGGGGAATCGAGGAGATTACGGGGTAAATGAAGAGTGTGAGTGCAAAACAAATCGCCACAATCAGGCTTGTTACCCCAGTTCTGCCCCCGACGCGGATGCCTGAGGCAGACTCGAGGTGTATGGCAAGAGACCCCGTCCCAAAGAAGGCCCCACCCATTGTCCCAATGGCATCGGCATAAAGGGCTTTGGTCAGCTCTTTGTTCGATTCAGAAAAGCCGAGAAAGCGATAAAGAGTGAGAAGAGCTGTGCTAGAGTCAAACAAAGTGACTAAGTAGAGGGCGAATAGGGCGCGCAGAAAGCGGAGGGTAAAAATAGCTGAAAAGTCGAGTTTACCAAGTGTTGGCATGAGAGATGGAGGGAGAGAAAATACCCCCTTCCACTCAGACATATGGGTGGCCAATGAGACAATCCAAATTAATCCAATCCCCAGCAAAAAGGCACTTTGGAACTCCTTTTTGAGCAAGTAGATCGTAACAAGTAGCCCCATTAAAGCAAGGAGCGTTGGACCGGGCAGGGGAGCACCTATTGAAATCATACCATTGATATGGGGAATGATAATGCCCAATTCGCGCAAGCCTACTGTGATTAAGAAAAGCCCAATTCCCCCAATGGCCCCTTTCATCAGTGAGGGGGGAATGGCATGTAAAAATCGCGCCCGCAGTCGAAAGAGGTTGAGGACAAGTAGAATGGCACCGGCAATGAATACCGCAGCAAGTGCCTCCTGCCAGCTGAGCAGCCCTTTTCCAATGAGGCTAAAGACCAAAAAAGTACTTACGCCCATCCCCGGGGCAATGGCTATAGGTGAGTTGACAAAAAGAGACATAAGCAAGGTGGCGATTAGAGTGCTCAGGATTGTGGCGACCATCACCGCTCCTTCATCCATATTTGCAAAAGAGAGAATGAGTGGATTGACAATCACTACATAGGCCATAGAAGAAAATGTGGTAAATCCTGCCACAATCTCGTTGCGGAAGGTACTGCCATTTTCACGAACTTTATAAAATCTTGCCATGCGCTCCATCATAATCTTTTTTCATAAAAAAAGAAAGCATGAGCTAAGCGAGCCGCATTGAAAGCGGCTTCAGAGAAAATCAGCCTTACAGTTGGAGCAAGGAAAAATTTTTCGCCCATTCGGATCGAGTAAAATGATTATTACTTTTCAATGGAAGGGGAGATATTTAAAATTGATTTTGGAAGAATTATAATCACATAGTAAACATGATTTTTTTATTCACTATCAATCCTCTTATAGGGAGATTTTTAACTCTTCACAATATAGGGGAGGTTGGGGTATAATGGTGCAAGTACTTAGTATACAATCAACTAGGAGTGATAAATGATTACAAAATCAGCCGTAGTAATGACTCTCGCTGCGCTAGTGTCTGGCAATGCTGCCATTTTTGCAGATGAGTGTGAAGACCAAAACAATGATGTACAAGTTGTACAATTTGTAGAGGAAAACGATGACGAGCAGGCAACTGCTACTGAAGTATCTGAAGAGTGTGCTACTCAAGAAGAGCAAGTTTCTGACGAAGGTGAAACTTCTGATGATGAATTCTCAGCTGCTGCCGCATCAGATGATGATGAGGAAGAAGAGGAAGCTGAATTTACTGCCGCATCAGATGATGACGAGGAAGAAGAAGCGACTGCTGCATCTGATGACGAAGAAGAAGAGGCAAATGAGTTTTGTCAGGCGTCTGATGATGACGATGAAGAAGAAGTAACTCCTGCATCTGATGATGACGATGATGAGGAAGAAGATTCACTACAAGCTCAGCTTGTATCTGATGACGAAGATGATGACGAAGACGATGAAGATGCTCTTCGCTCTTTCCACGTCTAAATCAAGTTATTGATTCTATCAATGTTCAATCACCCAGGATGAATTTTCTGGGTGATTTTCTTTTAATAAATTCAAAATTCTTTTATTGAGTTGTTTAAAAGGCTTTTAGCTCGAGAGGGGAAAAGTTGTTTAAACAACGCTCAGCGCTTTCAGTTGTTCGGTGGCTGCAATTAGCCGTGCGAAGTTGTCTGTTATTGACAATGAGTTTGACGATGTCCTCATGTGCGCGCTTTAAACGGTGTGATCCCAGAGCTAAGACGACAAATAATGTTCCCGTCACAGCTTCTGCGATTCATGCAGTTCAATCAAATGCTTTTGAATTTGGCAATTGGCCAGATGAGAAGTGGTGGGTAGCCTTTGACGATGAAGAGCTCAACTATCTCATTCAGCTGGGGTTGGAAAACAGCCCCCTTCTCAAAGAGTTATGTGCCAAAGTTGAAAGCGCCGAGCAAGAAGCGAAGGTAGTTGGCTCAAAGATGTTTCCCGATGTGGGCGCCATTGCCACGATGCTCTACGCTCACCTGCCTAAAAATGGATTGCTTCGGTCTGTTGCTCCTACGGTTCCAGCTGTTATTCACCCGCTCATCCTCGGTATCGGCTTTGAGTATGAAATTGACTTTTGGCAAAAAAACTGGAATGGGTACCAGGCGGCCTTAGGACTTGCTAAAAGTGTAGAGGCTTTGCAGTCGCAAACAGAGTTGATGGTTACTATAGGGATTGCTTCTGAATACTATATCTATTTGGCAAACCGTGAAAAGCTGATGTTAATGAATGATTTGCTCGACGATTACAATCAGCTGTACAATTTGAGCGTCAACTTACAAAAGTACCGGATTGCTTCCTCAATTGATGTTTTAGAGATGCAAGAAAAGGTGCTCAGTGCCCAAAAGCAGATTGAAGCACTTCAAGATGAGCTTGACCATTCAAAGCATTCCCTTGGAACCTTGCTAGGAATGGGCCCTGATTTCACAGAGGAATTGATTGAGCAATTTAAGCCTTTTCAGGATCGGGTAATGATTCCAGATGACATCGAGCTCAATCTACTCTCAAGGCGACCCGATCTCACTGCCCAAATTTGGAAGGTGCAGGCAGCCGCAAGAGAAATCAAAGTGGCCCAGTCGCTTTTCTATCCCAATGTAAGTCTAGCTGGTCTTGGTGGGTTTGATAGCATTGAGTTTCGCAACTACTTTAATAGCAAGAGTTTGCTCGGGACATTAGTGCCTGCGATTAGTTTACCTATTTTTACTGGGGGGCGTCTGAGGGCCAATCTCGGGGTAAAGAAAGCCAAGTTTGAGATGTTGATTCACGAGTATAATGAGATGGTGCTTAATGCAGCAAAAGAGGTTGCAGATCGTTTAAGCGAAGTCTCCTCTTTAACAAAGCAAGTAGCGGTGCAAAAAGAGCATGTGCAAACGGTGAGTGATGAAGAGGCGCTCATCCGGCTTCGGTATGTCAATCGGGTGGATTCAAAGCTATCGGTTTTAAAAGCCAATGCCGAACTCCTTGAGAAGAAGATTGTTGAAGTAGAGCTAGAGAAGTGGAAATACTACTCTGTGCTTGGATTTATTAAGTCGATTGGGGGAGGATATATTTCTCCAGTCAAGATAGAATGTACGACAGGAGAGTCGAATGGCTGATAGCGAGGAAAAGACTCCAAAAGAACAAGACCCCAAAAAAGATCCGCCCAAGGATCAAAAGAGTCCAAATAAGCCCAAAGATCAACTCACAGATGAGCAAAAAGCCAAGAAAAAACGGCATATGGTTCTCGGAATTTTGGGACTTGTTTTTTTAGTGGCGGGGGTCATCGTCTTGATTTTGTATCTGACAATCTGGAGATACGAAGATTCGACAGATGATGCATATGTTCATGGAAATGAAGTGATGATCATGCCGCAAGTGCCTGGGATTATTACCTCTATTAATGCCGAAGAAACCATGCTCGTCGATGAAGGATCAATTTTAGTTGAGCTTGATAAAACCGATCGAAAAATTGCCTACGACAAAGCCAAAGCCCACCTTGCTGAAACCACACGGATGGTTCAGAAGATGTTTGAGCGGGTCGTTCAACTCAATAATGAAGTAGGTGTGAAAGAACAACAACTCATTGAAGCAGAGGTTTTCTTTGTCGATAGAAGTCTGCTCGTTGATAGCGGGGCCGTCTCGCAGGAAGCCCAAATTGCGGCCGAGACCAAATATTTTGCCTCGGAATATGCTCTCAATGCAACCATGATGGCACTATTTGAAGCGGCGACAATGGTTCAAGGAACAACCATCAAGACGCATCCACTTGTGGTGCAGGCCTCTGAGGCAGTTCGCCGGGCGTGGGTTGATTTGCAGCGGTGTACGATTTATGCACCGGCAACGGGAATTGTTTCGTTGAGAAGAGCCCAAGTTGGAGAGTCGGTGAGTACTTCGAGCCCTCTTATGGCGATTATCCCCCTCGATCAAATGTGGATAGAGGCAAATTTTAAAGAAATTCACCTGGCGCAAATCCGAATTGGGCAGGCAGTTGAAATCACTGCAGATACATATGGGGATGATGTGGTCTATCGGGGATATGTTCAAGGAATTGCCGCTGGAACAGGAGCTGCTTTTTCAGTGCTTCCCCCGCAAAATGCGACGGGTAACTGGATTAAAATTGTGCAGCGGATTCCTGTAAGGTGCACACTTCCTGTTGAAATGCTCAAACGGTATCCCTTGAGAATAGGCCTTTCTTGCCATGCAAAAGTGGATGTGCGCGATGAGCACGGCACGCGGGTTCCAGAGGTAACGCAAACAGCTTCTATCTACAAGACCAATGTATTTGCCCATCAAGTAGATGGAGCAGACAAGATTATCACTCAAGTGGTTGATGAAAATATTACTCATGACATTTCAATTACCGATGATTTCAATGTTTTAGTTGAGAAGATTGAAGATATGAGGCTCAAAGTTGCAAGCACAGCCAAAAAGTGATAGCTTTTTAAGTGGGATACACGTTGTTTTTCTTTTAGTTGGAACAGCCCTCTCCACCTTTATCTACGTTCTTGATTACTCGATTGCAAACGTGGCTGTTCCCTATATTGCAGGTGGACTTGCGGTGAGTGCTGAGCAGGGCACCTATGTGATCACCTCCTTTGCAGTGGGAAATGCAATCGCCCTTCCTATGACAGGTTGGTTGTCCAAAAGGGTTGGGGTCGTCCGCCTTGTCATGATCTCGATCTTACTATTTGCCATTTTTTCCTGGTGTTGTGGGATTTCCTCAACGATCTTAATGCTTGTGATCTCTCGGTTTATTCAAGGGTTTGTCGTTGGTCCGGTTATTCCGATTAGTCAGAGTATGATTATGCAGCAACTTCCTCCAGAAAAGCGAACTGGAGCCATTGCGATCTGGTCAATGATCGTCCTTGTAGCACCTGTTGCAGGCCCTTTGGTGGGGGGATGGATTTGCGTCAATTATACTTGGCCCTGGATCTTCTTTATTAATCTCCCTATCTGCGCTTTGGCGATATTATTTATCTACGTCTCCATGCACGATCGGGAGTCGGCCATTGAAAAAGAGGGATTTGATTGGGTGGGATTTTTTCTCCTTGCAGTGGGCGTGACCTGTTTACAGATTTTCCTAGATAAAGGGGAGCAGTGGGACTGGTTTAGAAGTAATTTAGTGCGCGTTTTAGCTGCCACCTCATTCATCTGCCTTTCCTATCTAACGGTTTGGTCGATCATGATCAAAAAGCCATTGATTGAATTGAAGTTGATGAAGATTCGGACATTTGCTGTTTCGACAACGGTCCTTTTTTTCTCCTATTCACTCTACTTTGGGACTGTCGTTGTCATTCCCCTTTGGCTCCAAACCTATATGGGATATAACGCCCTTTGGGCGGGGATTGCAGTGGCCCCCATTGGATTTGCCCCCGTAGCCCTCGGCTTTATTATGGGGCGGGTGGTGAACTGGATGGGATACATCCCATCCATCTTTCTTGCCATGTTCCTCATCAGCATGTCCTGCTTTTATACCGCCTACTTTAATCCACAAGTTGACCTTTATCACATCATGATTTCCCGCTTCATCTTGGGGCTTGGCGTCACCTTTTGGGTGACTCCCTTGTTTGCAATGAGTTTATCAGAAGTTCCCCCTGAGAAAATGCCAAGTGGAGCAGGCCTTTTCCACTTTTTAAGGAGCTTATCTGGGGGAATTGGCACATCGATTTATACCACAATTTGGGTGCGGCGCACCGTTCACCACCATCTCAATCTCGCCTCAGACGTCACACCATATTCAGCACTTGCTGCAGAATATCAAACAGCCCTGAATCAAATTGGCCTTTTTGGGAAGAAGGCACTCACTTTCTTTAACAATATGGTTGACCAACAAGCCTCGGTCTTAGCCTTGAATGAAGACTTTTATTTGATGGGCTTTGTAGCTCTTGGGCTTATGTTTTTTGTTTTGATCGGGATAAAAAGGCAAAAAGTTGCCAATCCTCCACCCAAATTTCACGCAAGTGATTAATCAGAGTAGCTTTTCAAAGTCTCTTCTTTGGACAAGATAAAGCCAAAGCGCAGAGATTAGTGCGAGAGCAATTGCGACATAGAAGGGGAGGTTAACGACAAATCCAGCTAGAATTCCTCCAACAAGCCCACTCATTGCATCGGCTAACACCTCGACGGATTTATTGAGGCCAAGCACAGATCCCTGCCGCCTTTCGCTTGCACAATCAGAGACATAAATGTTCGTGTACGAAAGAGCAAGTGCAGTGAAGTATCCTACCGGTATGAGGGTGAAGATGAGAAATGATGGATGCTCAAGAAGAATAAAAAAGATGAGCGAACATGCAAGGCCAACTCCTGTATAAATGGTGATAATACCCGATGAAAAGCGTCTTGCTAAAAAGCCATATGTCACTGGCGCGAGGGTGACAATCAAGGATAGATAAGAATCAGTAATACCGATCATGGCAGCACTAAAGTCAAATTTCCTTACCAGCATGACAGGTAGAAAGCTAAAAAAGAAAAAGGTGCTTTGAAAAATAAAGTAGTTCCCAATGTAAATCCCCCGCAAAAAGCTGTGTTTGAAGGGAAAAAAGATTTCCACAAGCACTTCTTTGGGACGTAATTTTTCAGAGGGGATGAGTTTTGTTTCCTGAAAAATCCAGAGAGTGAGGAGAAAAGTGAGGAGGGCTAAAAATCCCGCAAACCAGAATGGAGTAGACATGCCAGGCGCGCTAAATAAAGGGACGTAGATGAGAAACCCTCCAATCATTGGACCAAGGATAAATCCCATCGCCGTAAAAGACATAATCCAGCCAAACGTTTTGGTCTTTTCCTCCTGCGATTCGCTGATATCGGCAATTGCCGCCTGGGCAACTACCACATTTGATTCAAAAACCCCGGCAAGGAGCCGGCTAAAGTATAAAAGGTAGATCCTGCGCGACCAAATGGCATACCCAGAGAGAAAAAACGCAGGGACTGCAAGGCACAGAGAAATTAACAAGATCACCCGCCGACCAAATGCATCAGAGAGAAAACCTGTGAAAGGGCTCCCAATAAACTGTCCAAGGGGAAACATTGCAATTAATATACCGAGTAAGATACTG
>JAJACM010000023.1 GCA_022601545.1 Chlamydiia bacterium
CCAGCGCGTTGCCCAAAGCTACAAGGCAGGCCTGGATTTGCGACGCATCTGGCAACGCGAATCGGAACATGGCTCACCAGCCTACCGGGCGAACACCGCCGCGATCGCCAAAGAAATTGGCGAAGAAGTCGCACACGTAAAAGTTAAGGAATTTAACCGAGTCTATGGAAAAATTTGTAAAGTCATTGAAAAAGAAAAAAATAGTCTTGTCGACTTTTCACACTACAATAAAGCAGCGCGTGATGAGGAGATCAAAAAGTTGTATGCAAGGGTCAATAAAAACCACTCAGCTGTGCGAGCCGTTGGACGCTTCTCAAACGGTCACCTCCGCTTTAGCTGCTGTGAAAAAGATTTAGGCCTATATGAAACAGCAAACATTGTCTCTCTGATCGAAGCCACACAAATTGAAGAAGAGTGCTCTGTTGTCTTTATCGATGATTATCCAAAAAAGGGCAACAGCTGTGACAAACTGCTCGTCGTTCCCATAGGAAAAGAGTGTGACAAACCAGAGAACAAACATACCAGCCGCAATAGCGTGATGGTCATGTACCGGATTAGCCCCACCCTCTTTAAACCCACCCTCAACGATCAGTCAAATTCGCAATCCAGGTTCTACTACATTGCCGATGACTTTTCAGATGGGTATATTTGCCCAAGCAAGATTGATTGCAGAGATGTTCCTGAAGTTCCAGGGTATGTTGAAGAGGGATTCCGACACCACTACCTCAGATATGCCTCCTTTGTCAAGGAGGGAAAAAAGTCCTCAATGCTCTATACGGTTATTCCAGTTGGAACGAGTGGATGGAGCTTTGCCCGAGCAATGGAGTTCAACAAGGCAAATGCTCTTTTGTGCACATTAAGATATGTCACCTATTGGAGGACTGCTCTTGTCGCTGTTATTGTGATGTCAATTATTGCCATCATCTTGCTGACTCAGACAGAGTTCCACTTTGCAAAAGCCTCTATTGCTATTACGGTGCTTCTAATCACAGCAGGCCTACTCATTTACTTGCAGGTCAATCCTCCGAGAGAGTCTGCTTATAGAGAGCGCATCAGCGACCATGCGCACCATAATAAAATGAGTAGCTAAAAAACATTTGCTGGGCCCTAGCTTCCCCACCCACTACCACCGAGTTAGGGCCTTAGCATCTATTACCTTCATCACCCGCCTAACACTAATCAATTCCCGCCAATACTGATCTTTTAGCCGCATTCCCTTGAAATTGGGCAGTGGCCACCGAGGATACACCACCTGTCCATCACTAAACCCGGGCTTCCAGAAATCAAGGATCTTTTTTCTCCGTCCAATTGTTACTGTATATAGGCCCAATGCAGAACACATGTGTCCGATTCCTGAATCATTCCCGACAAAAAAAGCCCCTGACTCAAGCTCTCTTGCTAAATCTTCCATATTCCCCAGCTGTGGAACGGAAAAGCCCTCACTTGCAATCCACTTCCACTCCTCATATTCGGTTGGTGAGAAAATAAACGTCGCCTCTCCCCCTTCTCGATCAATCTTCTCTGCCAACTGCAAAAATCGATCGATCGACCAGTTCTTATTTTCACTCGTACTGACCGTATGAAAAATCACCTTGCGTGGTTCAACTTCCCCTTTTCGCTCAATCCCACATGAGCGTCTCACCCCTTGCAACCCCAATACATCCCGACAATATCCCTCTAGGTTCTCCAATATCCCCTTTTTGTGATCAGTCACCACTCGCCCACTATGTGGTCCCCTCATCCCCTTCTTCGATGGAAATGGAGCAAAGTAAAAAACATCCACTCGGCCAGGCTCACCCTGGCTGATCAACTGCTCGTGAAACGGCTCTCGATCATTTTGTTGGATGCAAATTAGATCATAAGCATCCAAGAGCGAGTCAATTGCCCCCATCGGCGGATAAGGCATAACAGACATGCGACTAAAGCGATGATTAATCTCCCAAAGGGAGTTATGAAACACATCTACCTCAATCCCATTGAGCGCGAGGTTCTCCCCAATCATCATAAAGTTAAGCCCATCACCCAAAGCATTGAGCGGGCAAAGTAACACTTTTCTCAGTCGTTGCTTCATAGTCAAGCAGCATACCCTCTAGAAAAGCAGAAGTCAAGAAAAGGGGGTTGACGCCTCTCCCTCCTCACTTTAAAATAATGAAAACTATAATTGCTAAAATAATGTAATTAAATGAAGAAAAATACGAAGTTATACAAAAGCGTCTTAATTGGAAGTGTTTGCATTGGAATTATTTCCCTCGGATTATTTGGGTATTATACTCACCTCTCGAATGACTTGAGTGAACAGGATGAAAAAACGATTGTTGAGATTGCCAGCACAACCTTTTATGAACGCTTTCAAGCCTCCCTCCAAGTCCTTAGAAATACCCAACAACATGCCCATGATTTGGCAATGAACAATCGGGACATCACTGAAAAGCAGCTCTCTCTTCTACTGAAAAAGACCAAAGAAAAAATGCCTGGAATTATCGGTATGGGCCTGATTGATCGAGACCGACTCTACCTGTGTGAGAGGGAAAACAAGAAAGAGCTTTGTGAAGAAAAGGAGCTCGGGCGAATTGTTGACATCATCCGTGAACAGCAAGAAGCCAGAAAATCTGCAGAAGTCTTCATCCCCCCTCAACGCGAAGTTGCAACACGGGTCTATGTCGTTCCCCTAAGCAATTATGTCGATGAAGAAAAACCTTATTTCAACGGGAGTGGGAAGTATATGCTCTTTTTTATCTCCCCAGAAATCTTCCAACCGGAAATCAATAGCCAGTATGTAGGGGCGAAAGAACACGCATACATCATGGACTTTTCTAAGAAACCTCTAATCAAACCTGAGGCAACAGGAGAAGTTGATATCCCCGGCCATGCCAACTTTACCATGGATACATTCTCAAAAAATGGCACGCGAACCAAGTTTGGCTATTTCTTTGACTGGAAAGAGAGTCGGCTATTCCTGCTCAAGCCTTTAGGCCACTCGTATTGGGTCTACTATGGCTGCTTTAGCGTCGATAAACTCGCCTATGAGATTCCAGAAAAGCAACACTTAAGCGCAATGCAATCAACCTTCTTAAGCATCTTTATCATGTGCGCCCTGATCGCTTTTCTCCTCATCTTCAGAAAATGGTTCTTTATCGTTCTTGCAGCTTTAATTGGAGGCACATTATTGTTTGTTCTCCTCTTTTTTGCATGGGTCTATTTCACTCCCCATCACAAAGATGACAAAGAGCGCCACTCCATTACAGTAGAAATCAATAATGGAATGGATGAGCTGAGATTGAGAGATGGGATCAACCAGCTTAAAGATAAACTCAACACGCTCAATCAGTCCTATGAAGAAAACATAAAAGATATCAAGGCACTCACCAAAGAAAGAGAGCTCATTGAACAGAAATACACAGACGCAAAAAAAGAATATGATGAGGCTGAAATGCTTTGGAAACAACGGTGTCGCGAGCTACAAGAGCTTGTGAGTGGACGGGTAGAGACAGCCAGCAGTACCCAGTTTAAAGAAAAGGTACAAAAAGCAACGGTTGCAGAGGAAATGGCCAACTATAAACGCACCCACTACCGAAAAGAGATGCTCCAGGAAGAAAAACTCCTTCGCGACTTGAATCGAAAAGAAGAATCGATCCGAAAAACCGGCATTTCAACCCAAATTGAAATTGAAAAGGCAAAGGCCGAGCTCAACTGGAAGCTCGAACTACTCAGCCCCTCAAAAGAGGTAGTGGTGCCTAAAAAAGTGAGTAAATGGAAGCGGTATTTGAAGCGGAACTAGCTCCCCTTTTTCAGGCGAGCCCCTTCACGTGTATCTTCAATGACGTACCCCTGACTTGCAATATAGTTCCGCTTCTCATCCGCTAGCTGAAAGTTTTTCTCTCTTCGCGCCTGCTGACGCACTTCAAAAGCGAGTTGCACCTCTTTGGGAATTCCTTCAACCTTCTCATCAAATGGAATTATCGCAAGCACTTGATCAATTCCCCGCAAAAAGTCGAGACAATCTTTGGCATCATTCGGCCCTATCAACCCCTCTTGCATGAAAATATTGATCTCCTTAATCGCCTCAAAAAGAGCCCCTAGAGAAAGGGAAATGTTCAAGTCATCCTTCAATCCCTGATTGAACTTGCCTATAAGTAACTTGAGCTCATCTTGGACCGCGTCATTGACCCCATCAAGTTCGCTCTCTCGGGCCGCAATCTCAGACAAACGCACGACACAATCCCCAATGCGCTGCAGCGCCGATCTGGCCCCCAGGAGCCCCTCTCTTGTAAAGTTGAGCTGCGAGCGGTAGTGTACTGAAATGAGCAAGTAGCGCACTTCTGCCGGCGAAAACCCCTCTTTTAGCAAATCCTCTAAAAGCAAAAAGTTGCCCAAGCTCTTAGACATCTTCGCCCCTTCGACAATCAGGTGTTCTGAATGCATCCAAAGCTTGACGAATGGCTGATTGGTAAAGGATTCAGACTGTGCAATCTCATTTTCGTGATGGGGAAATTTATTATCACACCCCCCACAATGCAAATCAATTGATTCACCCAAAAGAGCATAAGCCATCGCTGAACACTCAATATGCCAGCCCGGCCTCCCCTTTCCAAACGGACTTTCCCAAAAGACCTCCCCATCCCGCACTTGGTCATACGCCTTCCACAAGACAAAATCTTGAACATTTTCCTTGTCATATTCATCAGATGCAACCCGGTTGGATGCCCCCGCTTTCAAATCAGACAGGTCTAGTCCCGATAACTTACCATATTCTTTAAAGGCATCAATCCGAAAAAAGACACTCCCGTCACCCCCCTGATAGGCACACCCCTTTTCCATTAGCGCAGCGATCATTTCAATCATCTGCCCTACATACTCAGTCGCCCGTGGATAGGTGGTGGCACGTTTGATCTTGAGCGCATCGAGATCTTCGAAAAACCCATCAATATAGGGCTGAGTCAGCTCATTCAACCCCTTATTTTCATCCAAAGCCTTCTTAATTGTCTTATCATCCACATCGGTGATATTCATCACGTGGTTAACCGTATGGCCAAAATAGTTGAGGGAACGATGGAGGAGATCTTCGAAGACATAGGTGCGCAAATTCCCAATATGTGCTCGGTTATAAACCGTTGGTCCGCATGTATAAAGCTTCACTTCCCGCCCCATTTCAAATGGGAAAGAGACTTGCTGGCGACTTTGCGTATCGTATAGATTGAGGAGTTCTTTGCCCATTATCTCTCGTGACTCATTTCTTTTAATAACTCATCGAGCTTCTTATAGCTCACCTTCCCAGAGCCGAGAAGAGGCATTGTTTCAATTTTACGGCATTCACTAATGCGGGAAATGCGCGGGAATCCTGCATCTTGCAATACAGTATTAATCAGTGAACATTCCAAATCATAAGTGGAGAGCAAAATCAATTTTGGCCGCTTGCCATCCTCTTCATAGGGCATAATGCATAATGGAGAGTGATCTTCGGTATCAAACCACTTTCGCTTAATCCCCTGTTTGATCAACTCTTGCTCCAAAGCATAGAGACTCACCATCTCCCCACCAATCTTGACAAATCGCTTGAGCCGCCCAACCAAGTTAATATAACCGCGCTCATCGATATAAGCCTTATCTCCTGTTCGGTAAAACCTCTTCCCATCTATCTCAATAAAGACATCGTCTGAATTCCGCTTCAAATATCCATTGAAGACAGAGTTTCCATGGACAATCAGCTCTCCTTCCTCTCCCTGTGGCACCACATTTTCTGTTTCAATATTGAGAATCCGTACATCCAAACTCGCTAAAGCTTGCCCTACCCCAATCAACGATGTCCCTGGCCGTACCAAGCTAATGATGGGTGATGTTTCTGTACATCCGTACCCCTCGACAACACACGCCCCTAAACGCTTCATATAGTTGAGCAGCTCAGCTGCCATCTTCTCCGCACCCGTAATCATATAGCGAACAGATCTGAGCTGTCTAAAGGTTGATGCCCGAAATAGGTTAGCGTAGAAACTAGGCGCAAGACAAGTAATCGTCACCCGCCATGAGGAGATAATCCGCACCATCGCTTTTGCATCGGTTGGATCAGGGCAATAGTAGACCTTAATTCCCGCACACAGTCCCATAATCCCAGTCACTGCCATTCCAAACACATGGAAGAAAGGAAGCGCGCCAAGCATGACATCATAGGTTGTCAAGGTCATATTACCCAACGCATCGATATGGTTACAGATGATATTTTTCGAAGAAAGTGGAACCCCCTTAGGATTGCTTTCCGTCCCACTTGTAAAGATGATCACCGCAGTATCATCTTCAGTCTTTTTATCCACCTTAAAGTGCTTCAAGATCCCTTTTGTCGAACGCATAGAGGTCCTTAGTGCCCTGAGTTTATCAGTAACATGCACTCTCTTCCTCAAATCTTCGACCAAGCAGAGCTTATCCTCTACACTGCCGATCTCAATATGTGATGCCCGATCCAAAAAGCGCTGAGAGGTGAGCACCACATCAATCTCTGCAAAATCCACCGTATACTCTAGACTACGCCGCCCAACTGTAAAGTTGACCATCACAGGAACTTTCCCAGCAAGCATTGTTGCAAACGTCATAATCGCCGCTCCAACACTCGAAGGAAGCATAATCCCGATATTCTCCCCTTTCATCTTCCGAATCTTCTCAGCCATGATAATGACCCCAAGAAGCATGCGACTATAGGTGACCACTCCAGAAACATCATCCGCCGCCCCAGGATATTTTTTCATCCGCTTACACGAATTGATAAAAACCTCAATCAACGTCGCACCCGTGGCGTATTCAGCACAAGGCCGTCCCCGCTCATTGCCCCAAGGTAACTTGTGAAGATCAACCTTCGTCTCCTCTTCCTTTTCCACTTCCTTTACACCCAGTGCCGCCTTATAGAGGTCTCCAACCCGCACCAAACTCCCCGGCTGCACACCTGGATCCATATCAAACTGTTCGCTTAAATAGGTGTAGAGATTGGCCACATCGAGGGAATCAAGACCCAAATCAGAAACCAACCGCTCATCAATCAAGATATCAGACACACCTCTTCCACAAATTTCAGAGAGTTTATAGAGGATGTTCATTTCCACATCTTTTGGAACAATCAGATCTTGGAAATCGGCCGTGTCAACCTGATCAACCACGTCGGGATATTGGGTCTTGCTCCACCATGCATATGAGACCATATTGAGCGGTTCTGCATCTGCAATCCCACCCCGTCCATCTGGGTATTGGTTATACCAATCTTCTAAAGCCCGGTTAAACTCAAGTTTAGTCTCTTTCGGTATTGACTTAGGCATTCTCTCAAATTCAATCAACACCTTCCGTTTTGGAATAAAGAAAATCCCATTCTTAATCATCACCCAAAGGGACTGACGAATAGCCTTCCAAAAATCAGGCGACTCCCCGGTGATCATTCGGGAGAAGATACTTCCTGAAAACCCACTAATTCGGGTGAGCACCACCTCAACATTCTCAACTTCCTGCACGCAACGGTAGACCAGTGAGCGGCCACCAATCACCTCTCGATTTCTATGACGCAACATCCCTGAGGGATAAATACAGAAACACTGATTATCTTTGAGATCCTCAATAATCTTATCAACTGTATCGCCCGCTTTTTTTCGCTTATACTCGTTGACGTGGAGATCGAGATTGATCGTCGGGACAGCCCCAACTAACTTCATTAAGGGGCCCGCACCCGGCATATTATAAAAATCTTCTACCACGATTGGGCGCATCTGAAACCTTGGAGTGAGTTTGCTCACCAGGATAATTGGTTCCACCTCTGTCACGTGGTTTGGACAAATTAACAGCGGTTTCCCCTTCAATTCAGGATCGTCAAATACCTCCATTCCCCGGTATTCAACTTTATAGCGCAATCGAATCAAAAAGGTAGTGATTCCGGCCAACACTCTTTGGAACAACTTCTTCATTTTTCAGCTCACTCGATATTAGTCGTGGTGCTTAAAATGTACCCTAAAACCCAATTTAGTTAAACAATTTTTGCCTTCAATACCCCATTCCACTTCATGAATATCGATACTCAATGTTCACATCCTTTTTTGGCCCCTCAATCTGCCAACAAAAAACCATCTCCTCACCTACCCATCGAACACTTCCACTATACCTATCTGCCCCACATAAATGGGGCCGAGAGCTCACCAAACGCTCCCCCTCCACAACCAAATCAAACAAATAGACCCGATTTGCTTTTCCCCTCCGCCAATGTTCCAGACGAATAGATGACTCCTTCCAATTAATCGACCAAAAGAACTGATTGGAAAAATCCATCTGCCTTCCACCCCTCTGCTCCCATCTCCCCCTTTCATGAAAAATGATAGAATCCCCAAAGTCCTCCACCTCAACTAAGCCAGCGCCCACGCCATCCCAACCCGTGTTACAACTGCTCGCCCGAGAAAAAAATTCAACCCGCTGAATCCCCTTTAATGACTGCCAAATCGACTCTAAATCCATGCCATCAAGTATCCCCCTTCCGCCGATTTATTCCAACCACACAAATTTCTTGAAATAAATCCCCATTCACTATGTATTGAGACTATCATTGAGAAAACACCCGAGTAGAGGTTAGCCATGACACAAGCCCACCATCAACCCCATCTCCCTACCCCCCAAGACGATTCATCATGGAGAATCATCCAAAAATTTCGTCAAATCAAGCAACTCCTCGAGTCTGAAATCACCCCTCAGACAAAGCACAGGAGCCTGCACACCCTCCCCACCCCAAAACCAGCCCCCTACGACGAGTCCTAGCGCTCAGCTCCCCCGCGAGCGCTCTCACTTATTTCCCCGCCGGATGGTCGCGCCCCCACCTGTCGCAACCCCTATTTGTCGCAGCCCCCTAATTGTGGTGGGGGCGAGCAATTGCCATTTAGGCTTAGCGGGTTATGATGCATAATAATTAAACTTTTTATTGACATATCTTGCATAAGAATGTAAGAAGTATAAATGAATAAGGATAAAAACCCAAATTGCAGTCAACCAGAAGCTTAAGGAGCAAGAAGATGGCAAGTGTATCCGGTGGGGGAAGCCCTGAAAAAGCAAGAGCAAATATGCCACAAAATGTGGAAGTCCAAACACAAAGTGCAAGTGCGATCACAAATGTCGCAAAAGGGATCATGGCTCAGGCGCTCGCTCAACATGAGGCAACACGTGATGTGCCCGTGAGCAAGGAGCCCAAAGGAGCAGAAGAGGCCAAAGTGGCAAAACTCACCCCTCAACATTGTAACCATACCCGCACCCTTGCTGGACGCGACATCCGCCCTATGCGCGGTCAATAATCTAATCTGTTTCCATTCTGTTTCTTTCCTAGCTCTTCACAAGAGGGCTAGGATTTTCTTGAAAGAGGCCTCAGCCCTCGAACTGCGGCTGTTAGCGCTGCTGCCTTAATGACATCACCTAAGATAAATGGAAGGACGCCTAGGCGCAATGCGTTTAGCAGGCCGCCCACAAATTGTGAGAGCCACAGGGCGCCAAAAGCGTAGACGATCAAGGTGGCAAATGCCATACGGGTGAAGATCTGTGCTAGGGAGAGATTGGCTAGCGATTGGCTGAAGGCTCCGGTTCGAGTTTGTAGCTGATGCATCGCCATGGCTGCGATAAACCATCCGATAATGTATCCACCAGTTGGGCCAAAGAAGGCTGCGGGTCCCATTGCACCCGATCCGAAGACTGGAAGTCCCATGAGCCCTTGAACAATAAAGCAACCAATTGCGGTCATTGAGATCGATCCGGGGAGAATGGCGATAAATAGGGTGATGAGTGATCCTTGAAGGGAGATGGGCACCGGAACAAATGGAAGTGGAATGGAAAAGGGTTTGGCAAGAGATAAAAGAACGCTGAGTAAAAAGCCCACTACAAGGGCATTTTTCAGTGTTGAAAGTCTGCTAAACTGTGTCGCTGCTATTTGTTGACTCATAATTTCTCCAATTGTTTGACCATCTGCCGGGCCAGTTGTTTTCCCTCTGGAAAAGTCATCTGCTCTTCAACTTCTTCAAGTGGTACCCACTTGACTTCTCCAACCTCTTGCGCATCAGGCCTTGCTTGAGTGTCCTGGACTATAGCAAAGTAATACCTCACATGCTTGTCTACCGCCTCATTCCCCCTCACAAACTGGTAATGGTCTTCAACAGGAGGAAGTTCAAGCCACTCATCGATAAAAAGACCTGTCTCTTCTTCTAGCTCTCTTTGAGCTGTTTCCTTTTCACTCTCTTCCCCATCGGGATGCCCTTTGGGAAATGACCAGAAGTCAGTTCCTGAAGGGCGTATATTGTATACCATGCAGAGGGTAATTGCTCCCCCTTCAACCCAGACTGGAATCACTCCATAGGCCCATTCTTTACGCATACTCACCAAAAATGAGCGAAACGTTATGCCCCCCAAATCCAAGTGAGTTGCTCATCGCAATCTTCACATCCCAATCAATTGCCTTGTCTCCAGGCACTAGATCGATTCCCTCTGCTTCGGGAGCTGGATCAAGTAGGTTAAGCGTAGGGTGCACCTTATTTTTCCGGATGGTTTCAATTGTCACCACAGCCTCTACAGCACTCGTTGCCCCAAGGCTATGGCCCATCATCGACTTTGTCGCACTCACTTTGATCTGATCAAGGCAATCTCCAAACACTTTTTTAATGGCATGACACTCGGCAGCATCACCCATTGAGGTAGCCGTTGCATGCGGGTTGACGTAATCGATATCTGTTGCCTTCAAATTAGCATCTTTCAGGGCAAGCTCCATACACCCTGCAAGACCTGCTCCATCAGAACAAGGTGCTGTAATGTGGAAAGCGTCGCAATTGATCGCTCCTCCTAAGTATTCAGCGTAAATCTTGGCACCCCGTTTCTTGGCATGCTCAAGCTCCTCTAGGATAAGCACACACGCCCCTTCAGCCATCACAAATCCACTCCGCTCGGCATCAAATGGACGAGAAGTTTCAGTCACATCGTCTCGAGGGGATGCAAGCGCTTTACAAGCGAGGAAGCCAGCATACGCCTGTACATTGAGTGTCGACTCAATCCCTCCAGCAATCATGATATCAGCCTCTCCATTTTGGATATGTTTAGCCGCATGATAAATTGAATAACCAGAAGTTGAACAAGCAGTGGAGACCGAATAGTTTGGCCCTTTTAGTCCATGCCGAATAGCAATAATCCCACTTGTCATATTAGTAATCATCGCAGGAACAAAATAGGGTGAGACCTTCAATACCCCCCTTTCTTCACAGCGAAAAACTCCTTCAATAAAGGCTCCCATGCCTCCCATACCCGCAGAGCAAACACAACCAAATCGCTCTAAATCCAGCAACTCCATTGCCTCAATATCGAGCAGGGCATCTTCAAGGGCCATCTTGGAAGCTGCAAGTCCAAAACCTGTGCATGTGTCAAAATTCTTCAACGTCTTACGATCGACATACTGGGACGCATCAAAGCCACGCACCTTACCACCGAAAGTGACCGGAAGCCCCTTACCTTCCAACTCCTCAATCTGACTGATCCCACTCTTACCGTTGCAAAGGGCATCAAATACAGTTTCAGAGTCGGTACCTAGACATGATACAATTCCAATTCCTGTGACTACGATGCGCTTTTTCTCTTTTGACATACTCTCCCTTGTCCTTTCTCAGTTTAATTATGAAACATCTTTAAGCTCGAGGTCGACTTGTCGACTCTTTTCATAGAGATTTTCCAGGTCGTAATGTTCTCTCATATCGGGGTGGAAAATGTGCACCACAGTATCGATAAAGTCGATCACAACCCACTCGCCGTGCTCCATTCCGTTTACATGAACCGGCCCTTTTCCCTGCTTTTTAAATTCACTAATAATTTCATGAGCAATAGCGACGATATGCCGGTTGACATTCCCCTCTGCAATAATGATGTGATCGGTCATTGGCGAACTATGACTCACATCGAGACAAACAATATTTGAACCCTTCTTATCGTAGATCACCTGAGCGATCTGATTTAAAATTTCTTCTTTCTTTTCCACACCAATTTCCTGTATCAATTCTTCGCCTTTTTCAGCTTGCATCAAGAGTATAAATGATGCTTGCGAATGTAGTCTACAATTTTTGGAGGAACAAGCTCAGAAATTTCTTGACCCTCTTTCAGCCGGGTCCTCACCTCAGTTGAAGAGATATCGAGGGGTTCCACCTCAAAAATCCGCTCCTTGCCAACGGTCTCTGGCAAATGGGGGATCACCTCTTCGACACTTCCCCCCTTCCGAGTGGCAACCACAATCTTTGTTAGCTTCTCAATCTCCTTTGACTCGACCCATGCCCCAAATCCAGGGAGATGTTCCGCTCCAAGAATTAAGTATAGCTCCCCTTTATACCCCTTTTTCAGCTCTCGGATCAGATTGATTGTAAACGAAACTTTACCCGAATCCCTTTCGGTGTAAACTTCATATCCACTCTCATTAGGGATCAAAAGCTCACACATCTCGACCCTCTGTTTCAAGTTAGCCACTGGAGGCGTTTGTTGTTTATTCAGCGGAAATGGGGTTGGACACATAAGGACAGTATCGAGTTGAAAGGCCTCTTTTGCCCCCTCTATCATAGCAAGATGGCCATAGGTAGGTGGGTCAAAGGTGCCAATACATACACCAATTTTTTCTACATCATTGTCCATTGATTCTTCTCACAAAGGGCTTTAAGCTTTGCATCAGGCCTTACACCGACTGGATTTCCCGATGCCTCTAAAAATTCTTTATCTAAAATACTATCTGAGTAGGTGTAGATTCGCTCTTTTGGGATGTTGAGCTCAGCCATCAAACTTTCAAGCCGTCGCGCCTTATCCTCCCCCAGGCAAAATGAAGAAATATGAGTGAAATTTCCCTCATCATCAATTTCATAGTTTGACCCCATCCACTCGTGCACCCCTAAATACTCTGCAATGGGGCGAACCACAAAGTTAGGAGCATTTGAGTATATAGCCGTATAATGCCCCATTTGAATTGCCTCCTGGAGCTTGGAGTAGACGGGGAAGTAGATCTCTCGAATTACCCACTCCTCGATAAACTCAGGGATATACTTTTCAATGATCCGGTAGGATCGATTGCGCAAAAATTTTTCAAAAACTATCGAATGGACCGTGGGGAGCTCCATCCCAAAGAATTTATGACGCATATAGTAATACAGCGAGGTCATATGAGATGGAACTGGAAAATCATCCTTCTCATGGAGAAGAAGGAATAGGAGCTTACTCGCATTTGTACGGAGGATCGTATGATCGAGATCAAAAACGCTTACAGTATCATATTTGCTCATCGTATACTTACATTTAGCTGTCTAACCCATCAAAACGCTTTTTTTCTTCCGCATAAATTTCTTGATAGACAAACATTTTTTCCAAATCGAGCCCGCAGCTTTTTCCCGCCTCTTTGAGTCGGCTCAACAGAGATTTTAGATAAGTCCGATATTTTTTTCTATCCATTCGATAGTTTAAAGCCGAATTTTCTTCATCTTCACTCAACTCGAGATAGTGCTCAATCAATCCGTTAAGCTCGCTCATGTAAAGAATTTCTTCATCTAAAATAGGATTGATCTGATTAATTACCTCATCAAAACCAACCAAAGTCTCATCAAGCGCCTCTAAAGGTTGCTTTTTCATCCCCTTGTGAGCCGCTTCAATCTCTTTAACGAGCTGTTCAATCTGCTCCTCTCGCTTCTTCGCCCGATTCTTGATTTGCTGATCTTCTTGCTCAATCCCAGACTTAACCTGGTCGTAAAAAGCATTTTCCTTCGCTTCAAGCGCTTTTTTCAAACTCTCTTGATGAGTCGTCCCTACCTGAGCCCGCTTTACCTCTGCGTAAAGCTCCCCCACTTGTTTTTCAAAATTTTCTTTCTTAGTTTGCACTTTAAGCGCTTCGATCTTGTCCATCAGACGCTGACAGTTGGCCTCAAATACCGCTTTCATCCCCTCATCTGCTTTCCGCTTAGCATCGAACTCCTTATTCACCACTTCCCAAGCCTTTGAGAGCATCTCACGCGTCTTTCTCCAAACTGGGCCTGAGACTCGGAACTGCTTTGCCATCCGCTGCATCTGCTTAATCTCATCCACAAGCACCTTCAACGGTACACGACTTTGCAGTTGCAGCCCTGCCCGCTCGGCAAAGTTGGACTGCATGAAGTCCTCGCACATCTTCTCAAACATTTCGCTCATCTCTGAACCAAGTGCCTTTCTCTCGGGAAAGGCGACATCACCCACCTTTGAAAGTCGATTGAGCAAGCCATTTTTTCGACTAATCCGCACCTGCATCTTGATAATCTCATCCCGTAAAGCAACAAGTCTATCACATGCTGAATCGAGCAAATGCAACTTCTTTCGCAGCCGAGAAAATCGATCACCCAGCGCTTGCTTGTTCTTCGGGAAGCGGGGTATCTCCACCCCCTCAACTTTTTCAGCCCGCTCGTCGAGATGAGCCATCTCTTGCTCAATTGCCGCCAGCGCCTTTTCAATTTGCTCAATCTCAAATGAGGCCTCTTTGTCGATATGGTCTTGCATCAACCGCGCCTCTTTGCATAGTCGGTTGAATTCGTCCCACACAGTCGCCCGGACAATTGGATCGAGCTTCTCTTTGAATAGCTCCATCAAAACTGTTTTTGCTCTCCAAAAGTCTTTAAAATTTTGCTCAGTATCAGAAGAGATTGCCCCACTCATAAAGCCAACCAACATCTTCGCCTTCTCATCAGGAGTCTGATTCTTGATTTCTTCAATTAGCGTATCATAGTCTGCTGTAGCTTTTTCACTAGTCATAAGATGTTTCCTTTCTTCGAGTTGCTCTGGACAGATGAGATTAGTCGAGAAAAGGATTAATTTCAACTAAGTTCTTGGATTTTTTTCCCTCCTCTGAACGAGAGGAAAAGGCTACGATTGCTCAAAGTCGCGCAAGATGAGTTCTTCGACCTGCTCGGCCGAATACTGGCTCAGATCGACCCAGCGAAACATTGGCTCTCCCCTGTACCAAGTAAACTGCCGTTTGGCGTAGAGGCGAGAAGCTTTTTTAAAGCTTTGTTGGAGATGCTCATAGTCCCTTTCGCTTTGGGGAGACGAGAGGAACTCCAAACACTGGCGATAGCCAATGGCCCGAGCTGTCGATGGGTTATCACGCAGTCCCTTGGGAATCATACGCGCCACCTCATCGAGGAGGCCATTTTGGAGCATTTCGTCACACCGCTTATTGATCCGATCATAGAGGATTTCTTTGGGATGATAAATAAACCAACAGCGAAAATCGATATCCTTTGGAATGTCTTCTACTGATTGGACGGGGATCTGGCTCACCTGTCCCCCTGTGACCATAATAATTTCAAAGGCGCGAATAATTTTTTGCCGATCGTGAATGGTAATGGTTTGCGCATAGTCCGGATCAACAGATTTAAGCTTCTCAAACATAAATTCAGGACCAAACTTGTCAAACTCTCCCTCAATATGTTCTCGCACCTCAGGACTTGAAGGGGGTGTTTGTGGCGGGCCATAGATAAAAGTACGCATATAAAAGCCTGTCCCTCCAGTAACAACTACTGGCTTGTCCTTGAGGGTGATTGAGCGAAATGCGTCTGTTGCTTCGCGATAAAAATCCACCACGCTAAAACTCTCATCGACATCGCGTATATCGATAAGGTGATGGGGAACTTCAGCCCGTTCCTCTGAACTACACTTGGCCGTTCCAATATTAAGGCCGCGATAGACCTGCATCGAATCGCACGAAATAATTTCGGCTCCAATTGCCTTGGCTAGGCGGATAGCAAGAGCCGATTTTCCAGAGGCAGTCGGGCCCGCAAGAAGAATCACCTTCTTCCGACCAGTCTCTTCAGGTAGCCGCTCTTTTTGTGGTTGATACCATGGGCGGTTTTTAGGATCATTTAGCGTCTCGGCACTCAAAATCGATCCAAAGATTTAGGTTAAAACTGCCCAATGGCAGCGTTTTCGTCTGTTGCAATGTTGAGGATCTGCTCAAATCCAGCCATTTTAATGATCTGGCTCACATCTTCATGTAAGTTACAAACGACTAATTTTCCCTCTTCTGTTTTAAGCTTTTTCGTAAGAGATAAGATGAGACGAATCCCCGCACTACTCAAATAGTCTACCTTCGCTAAGTCCAAGATCACCTTCTTGCTCTTCCCTTCCAGCAACTGATTAATCCGGTTTTCAGCTTGGACTGCTGTTTCAGCATCGAGCCGCCCATCGATTCGAATCAGCTCACATCCATCTCTTTGTTCGTTTACAAGATCCATGCATATCCTCTAATAATTTTCCTATCAGCATACTTCATCTATGAAATAGACGCAACTCATATGACTTTAAGTCTCTTTTACCACCCAAGTGAGATAAGGCTCACTCACCTTATCTACTGAAAATGCGAGGATTTCGCTCACCTCATAGGTGGCCAATTCCCGAATTCGACACTCAACACGTTCCCAGTTTTCTTCTTTGAGCTTCATATGCACCTTAAACTCTTCAGCATGGTGGATTTCTCCCCCATCTAGATAACTCGATCTCACCGGGAAATAGTTGATACAGGCAACTAACTTCCTTCCCAACAGATCCTCTATAACCTCCTTGACTACCTCTTCATCATCACACGTCCATTGCAATTGCACGAGTTGATTCATTCATCCTCCTGTTCGACATAAGCAAGGCCATCCAGCCTAAGATCAATTACACTTTTTTTATCGAGCTTAAGCTTTTCATTTTGCTCAATGAGTTTTGCTAAATTGGCAAGTCTCGACTCAATCTGGAGCGTTGGCAACCGGACATAATGCAACGGACAGTTTTCCCCGGGGTAAAAGATCAGATCAATCTCACGTTTTCCATAACTCTTTTGCTTGCACTGGGTCATATCGAGCTTGACCAGTTGATAATCCCCCAGGTCGGCCTCCCCCACCTTTTCAATGACCGAAAACGCCTCTTTGAGCCGCTCCATATCAATTTGGGGCTTTCGATCCCATTCGAGGGTGGACACACCAAGGCCCAAAACAATTTCGACTAAATTCTTCGGCGAATAAAAGGGAGCCAGGGGAAAGACTACCCCCTCCTTGTCCACTGCAGCATTGACAAAGTCGCCCAACAACGCAACGGGTCTTCTGACAGTATAGTCGATGTAGAGGGTGTCGGGAAACTGCCTGATCACCCGCGCCTCCTTAATACAAGGAGACGAGAGCAACATCTCTTGAGCCCGCCGAACATCAATCGAGTAAAGACTGACCGGACGATCAGCCGCAAGTTCGAGGAGCTGTGACAAATAGAAGGTGGGAAGGGCATTTTTCTCCGATCCCGTTTGAATAATCTTTGTTACAAAATATTTACTCTCCAATTTGCGCGCTTCAATGATTCGAACCCAATACCACTGCCCCCCACGGACCCCTAAAAGAGTGAGTAGAATACAAGAAAGCAAAAGAGCCATTGCCCCAGTGATTCCAAGAGATTTTTTCCTCATCCCTCATCCCCCCACAACCCCCGTCCAACATGGGTAATATCCCCCGCCCCACATGTAAGAAAGACATCATTTGACTTTAGAAAATTCCCCATATACTTATCTATTTCCCCTCTCGGTACATACTGAACACAATCCCCGCGCTCACTTTCCAACGCCTGGATAAACGATTTGAGTACCCGCTCTTCTTCTCCTTCCTCACCCGCTGCGTATAAATCTGTGATAATGAGCTCACACTGGTGGTTGAGCGCTTTGGCAAATCCATCGAGCAAACTCTCCAACCGACTCACCCGATGGGGCTGAAAGGCGACCACCACGCGCCGATTCGGAAAGTGTGAAATAAAGCTTCTCACAGTTAAATCCACTTCAGTCGGATGATGCGCGTAATCATCGTATAGATCTACCCCACACCGTTTCCCAAGCCATTCAGAACGCCGCTCAACCCCTCCAAATGCCTCAATTGCCAGGCGGACTCGATCACCATCCACTCCAACCTCCTCGCACAAGGAATAGACAGCAGCCGCGTTGAGCAAATGGTGCCTCCCAAGTTGCTGCAACTTCATTGATGGCAACTTGCCCACACACACATCATTATCTTGTAAAAAGCCATAGCGCCTTCCCCCATGAACAGCTCGCTTTAGCACCGGATCATCCCCAAAGCTCAATAAAAGCTTTTTGTCCCGACACAACTGGGCAAACTGATGATACCCTTCCTCAAGATCTGCAGGACTCTTCCAGTAATTTGGATGATCATAATCCCCGCTCGTAATAATCGCCCCATAGGGGTTAGTGTGTAAAAATGTTCCATCACTCTCATCCCCCTCCAAAACCAGCCACTCACTATTTTGATACGATCCATGCACACCCAACGAGGGAGAAACACCCCCCAAAAGGTAATCACATCCTACCCCCACCTCTTTAAGCACAAAAGCAAGAAGAGAGCTCGTCGATGTCTTCCCATGAGAGCCAGTCACTACCAAGCACTTCCGATCCTTTGCCAACATAGCAATACACTCTTTTCGCGATAAAAGCCTCAACCCTCGCAGGCTTGCCTCCATCAGCTCAGGGTTCTCCGTAGAGACAGCTGCACTGTAAATCACCATTGCCTGATTGGGAACGTTCATTTTTTGGTGAGAATAGCGAATATCAACCCCTCGCCCCTCTAACCCAGTTGTATGGCGGCTTGGGGAAAGGTCTGAACCGCTCACCTCATATCCCATATCGAGAAGGTAGTGAGCGATCGCACTCATCCCGACTCCACCAATTCCAATAATATGAGCCCTCACGGCGCAGCCTCCCCGCATTCCTGCACCTTCTGGCGGTATTGGTCGATGTTTTCAATAAGTTCCTCAATTTCATTCAGCAACGTTTCAGTTGCCAAATCCCGCTGATGAATCAACCTTCCCCCACCAACCACCTCTTGGAAATAGTGGGCGTTGTGATATTGGTGATTTTCAGCTGCATGTGGCAGTGGGACCATCAACCCAGGCACCCCAAAGTGGAGAGCATCGCGTAAGGTCATCGCACCTGAACGAGCGACAAAGAGGTCTGCCATCTGCCAATACGGGCCTAAGTCGCGCACATAATCCATCACAAGAGCCCGAATGCCAAGCATCTCATATTGGGCAGCTACCCCATCGATTGGCGTGTGCTTACCCGTCAGGTGAATCACCTGAAAAGGGGGATGCACGCGCGATAAATGGGCAAGCGCCTCAAGCCAAATTCCATTGACAGCCTGAGCCCCTTGTGAGCCCCCAAAGACTAGGAAGGTAAATAGATTCGGATCAAGCCCCATCTCCTTCCGATGGACTTTTTGCACTTCGACTGAAAGGGGAAAGTGGTGGTACCCCCAACTCAAAGGTTTATGCTCTACCCCTTTTCGGATGTGCTCGGTCTGCCCATCAAAATGGATATACACCCTTTCTGCAAAAGGAATAAACGCTCGGTTAATCTTTCCCGGCCGAATATTCGACTCATAAATCCGAATGGGAATGCGCAAGAAAATCGCAGCCGCCAAGACAGGCAATGAATGATACGAGCCAAATCCCACAACAAGTCTTGGCCGCATCCGCCTCAAAATCCGAACACTTTGAAAAAAACCCTTTGCCAAAGGCCAGGGCCTCCTCAAACTCGGCGCACTTGCAATGTCATAGTAGGGGTACTTTTCTCTATCTAAAAACCGGTTTTCACTCAGCTTATGCCCGACAAAAAATGCATTGCCATGCTCTTTTGCATAGCATTGTGCAGGAATTAAATGGCCCGCTGTTCCCCCAGCTGCAATGCAGATGGGGGGCTTCTTTTCTACCGATTCCATAAAGCCGCCTCCCGATTTTTTGAGAGGCAGATGTGGGTGAGAATTGCCACCATCGAGAAGCTAGCCCCAAGAGAGCATCCGCCATGACTAAAGAACGGCAAGTTAATCCCCTTACTCGGCAATAAACCCGACACCACCCCCAAGTTCAAGAAGGCCTGAAAGACAATCAAAAAGGTCATCACCGTAGCCAAGTAATACCCTTCATCATCCTTTGCCCGTGTCGCAATGTAAAATCCTGCTTGAGCAAACATCATATAAGTGCCAAGCAAAAACAAAATACCCGCATACCCCATCTCTTCGGCATAAATTGCCGCAATATAGTCACTGCGCGCCTCAGGTAGGTAGTTGAGTTTTTGCAAACTCTCACCAAGCCCCCTCCCAAATAGCTTTCCCGAGCCACTGGCAATCTTTGCCTGATAGGGCTGGTGTCCCTTTCCCAATAAATCCAATTCGGGATTGAGATAGATGCGAATCCGATCAGGGACGTGCTTCATCTGTGAGGCCACCACTCCCCCAACTAATATCAATCCAACAAGAGGCAAAACCCAGTAGGTCCATCTCACATGTGCAACAAAACAAAGAGTGGCAAGCGTGACAATCATTACTGCCACCGTCCCATTATCGGGCTCGATCAAGATCAAAAAGAGAGGAATCCCTATCATCAACATCATCTTGAAAAACTTCCAAAACGACAAATCTTTTTTAATCTGCAGATATGAATGGATAAAATAAGCGGGCAAGATGATTTTAGCAAACTCAGATGGCTGGAAGGAAATGCCAAACACCCGCATCCATCGATGTGCCCCATTGATTTGCATCCCCAACTTTGGGATAAAGACCATCAAGAGCAATAGATTAATCCCCACCATGAGCCATGGTGAATAGGCAATCAGCCGCTTATACCCCAAAAAGTAAAAGAGACTAGCAAACCCCACTCCGATCACCACAGTCACCCCGTGTTTAATCAAAGCTCGATTGAGCCCAGAATGAAATTTGAGAATTAGATCGGCTGAGGTGGTATTATACACCATCATTGCCCCCAGCATTAACAAGGTCATGACCGATACATAAAGCCAACCGAGCGCATAGTTCACAACTGGCCTCCTAACGAATCTTCAGCTTATCACCTGGTTTTAGCTTCTTCGCCTTTTCCTCATCCAAGTTATTCACCCGCAAGAGCTCCTTTACCTTTATCTGGTTCTTTGCAGCAATCGTCCAAGGATTATCTCCTGGCTCAACCACATAAAACTTCTCAGCACTCTTTGCCCCTGTTACCACTTGATCTTGCAAAGCCCCATTCGCCTTTTCCTGCGCCGGCACCATCAGTACCTGCCCAATTTTCAAACGGGTATCGGGCAAATGGTTGAGGTCCATAATTTGCTCAACAGTGGTTTTGTGCACCTTCGCTATCTTCTCCAATGCATCCCCCTGCTTCACCGTAACCTGCACCAGATGGGTCATTGGTTTTTTAATGGGCACTTGCATATCTTGGGGCAGAATCGATACCGCCTCTTGCTTTTCTTCGGTTTTTGCCACCTCAACGGGAGTGTTTTGCATTACAACCTTTTCTGCCGGCTCAGACTTTTCAACATACTGGCTCAAAATCCGATCCACTTGATCAACAGAAGGGGTTTCAATCTCAAGCGACTGACTCTTTTGAGGAGTGGGTTCAGCTTTTGCAGCCACAGCCTTGCTACCTTTGTATTCAACATTCGCATGAGGCTTGAGAGCAAAGACAAACAGCCCGATGAGCAAACATGCATTAATGATAACTGCAATGAGAATCGTTTCTTTTCGTTTCATTTCTGAACCTTTCTACTTGCTTGCGAAAAACGGACCCCCGTTCTTCATAATTCTTAAACTGATCAAAGCTCGAACATCCCGGAGAAAGTAACACTACATCACCATCTCTCGCCTGTTTCCGCGCTCTTTCTAGCGCATCTTCCATACCCGATGCAAACTCAACATCCACTTCTTGTCCAATGTCATCATTGATCAAAGGCGCTGCCTGTCCAAATACTAGCACTTTCCGCACCCGATGGGCAAAACTTTTTTTCCAAACATCATATCGGCTCCCCTTATGCACCCCACCAGCAAGCAAGATAATCGGCCTTTGGATCTGCTTCACAGCAAAGACAACTGACTGGACATTAGTTGCTTTACTATCATTGTAATAACCCACTTTTTCAATTTCATCAACAAATTCAAGTCGATGATCAGGCTTTTTAAACCCCTCTACAGCTGCAACAACATGCTCAAATTGGACCCCGTACTTTTTTAATACATGGAAGGCAAGTAATCCTTTTTCCAACAACCCCAGATCCCGCCTGCGAATTTCATTTGCCAGCTCCGGATAGATTCGCTCCAACTCATGACTTGAGAAGGGAATACTCGCCCTTTTTGGCATCAAATGGGGATAGCTATGAAAGACCCGCTCATCGACAAACGCCTCCCCCCCCTCGCGAGTCAACTCGATCATCTTCAACTTTTGCTGTAGATAACTCTCGAACGAATCGTATCGATCCATATGATCTGGTGTAACATTGAGTAAAACTGCACAATCGAGCACCTTTGAATACATCGTCTCTAACTGAAAAGAAGAGAGCTCAGCAACAACAAAATCATCATTTTCCAGCTCTTGAGTTGCCTGCGTGAGTGGAATTCCGATATTGCCAAGGGCAAACGAGCGCTTTTTTGCCTGTTGCAAAACAGCATCAAACAATGAAACACAAGTAGTCTTTCCATTGGTACCACTCACCCCAATCACCTTGCTCTTAATATGACGAAAGGCCAATTCAGCCTCACCAATCACCTCTTTTTTTTCCTCAAGCGCCCGCCGGTAGAGGGGGTGACTCGGGGGAATCCCAGGGCTCACCACCACCAAATCATAGACAAAATGTTCAATGTGAATGTCATCCCTCATCACCCAATATTTGAGCCCATGTCTTGGATGCTTATCCACAAGCGTAATGTGATATCCCGATCGAAATAGAAAGTCAGCTGCCGCCACACCACTTTTACCAGCCCCAATGATCAATGCCTTCAACCCAGACCTCCTACTGAAACTTAATGCTCAAAATCCCCAAAATTGCCAAAATCAACCCCACAATCCAAAAGCGGAAGACAACCTTTGACTCGGCCCACCCTTGCAGCTGAAAGTGGTGGTGAATCGGCGCGCACAAAAAGATCCGCTTTCCCCCACGAAACCGATAGCTGGCCACCTGCAAAATCACAGACATCGCCTCCACAAAAAAGATGAGCCCCACCCCAGCAATCAAAAACTCCCGCCGCAATAAGACAGCAGAAAGCCCGACAATCCCACCAAGAGGTAAAGAGCCTGAATCGCCCATAAAAATTTGCGCTGGATGGCTATTAAACCACAAAAATCCAATCAATGCCCCCAACACCCCTGATAAGAAAATCGCAAGCTCAGAACTACCCTCAATATAGAGTAAGTTCAAATAGTGGGCGATCTCGTGATGGCTCGATAAAAACGCAATGGGAATAAGCACTAATAACACCAAGAGCACAGTCCCTGCAGCCAATCCGTCTAATCCATCAGTCAAATTGACCGCATTCGAAAAAGCGCTCACCATAAAGAGAAAGAACCCAAACAATCCAACAAGCGCCCAACCCTGATCAATTCCCCAAGGCTTTTTGATAAAAGGCACATAGACTTTCGAGGCATATTCGCTCACGCTCAACACCTCTTTCCCGTGCAAGTATAGCTCCTTTGCACACGGCGGCTGAATCCCGAAATAGTGCTCACATCCCGCAGCCACTGCCGGAATCAATAAATAGCTCGCCACAACCGCGCCCACCACCATCTGAAAAAACAACTTCTTCCGCCCACTCATCCCATTTGTCGAATCCAATTTGACTTTTAGGTAATCATCCCTCAGCCCAAGGAGACAAAGGGCCCACATCAATAAAAGCGAAAGCACCACCATCCCACTTCTCAAATCAAGCCATAGAATAGAGGCCACTGTGACTGCCCCCACAATCATCACTCCCCCCATTGAAGGGGTATCTGACTTCTTGGCATGTAAATCAGCGAGAACCGGACAATCCCTTACCCGGACGACATGTCCCACCTTTATCTCATACAATTTCCGAATGAAATACGGCCCCACTAAAATAGAAAATAAGAGCGAAGTCATCGCGGCAAGACCCATACGAGAAGATGTATTGAAAAATGCAGCGGGAATATGAATATGGAGCGTTTCACTTAAAAAATTGAGAAAGGTAAAAATCATCTAACGTCTACTGTTTTCCAAAGCATTAGTATAAACATATGACCGAGTTAGATGCGATCAAAAACTTCCCAAAGCGCATGGCTTTTTGATCCCTTCACCAACACCACATCTCCTTCCTTCATCACGCGCTTCAGCACAACCGATAATGTGTCAAGATCAGAAAAGAGTTGGGCCGAGCGATTTTCTTTGGCGAATAGATCAACAATCGTCTGACATTCATCACCCACACACAAAAAGTGATCAAACACCTCCATCCCCAACTTCCCCACCTGCGAGTGAAACATCTCCGTGTACTCCCCCAACTCCTTCATCGACCCAAACACAGCAATCCGCTCGCCACCCTTTTTGGGTGAGGGGACATTTCGAAATGCCATTTCAACAGCAAGCGGAATCGCATTAAATGCATCATTCACAAATAGCACCCCATCCCTCTCAAACTTTTCAAAACGCTTCGGAATGGATTTGAGCTCCCCCACACGGCTTTGAATATGCTCTACACTCACCCCAAGCTTCAAAGCAGCCCCAATTGCTGCCAATGCATTTTCCATAAAGTGGGATTCAGTGAAAGGGAGTTCAAACGTGCCCACCTGATCGACAATCAAGCGGTTTTCCTCACACCGACCCGAAAAGTCAGGCCCGTCGACAAGCCCATACGTCGCATACTTTTCAGGCAAGTGGCGTTTTACCCCCTCATAGGCAAAGGTATCCCAATGGATCACCGCATCTTCTACTTTTTTCCCGCTAAATATCTCACACTTTGCCTCCACTAGCTCTTCGATTGAGTTGAAAAAGGCAATGTGCCCGTAGTGGACTTTGGTCATCACCACAAAGTGGGGGGAAGCAATCTTGACCAGATTGCGAATATTTCCCTCCTCGGTCATCGCCATCTCCAACACCATCACCTTTTCCCCTTGGTAATAGTTGAGAATCGAGTGGGGCATAGCCACTTGCGAGTTGGCACTTGAAAATGACTTGTAGTGATCGGTATGCCCAGTCAACAAACACGAAAGAAACTCTTTTGTCGTCGTCTTCCCACACGTCCCCGTAATCCCAATCACCTTGGGCTTCATCTCCTCCACCACATACTGAGCAAGCTTTTGCAGCGCCGACTGGACATCCTTGACATAGATGAGCGACCGGTCCCCCTCCCGCTTCTGATATCGCTCATCGACAATGGCACACGTCGCGCCCCTCTCCCACACATCGGGTAAAAAATCGTGCCCATCAAAACTCTTCCCCTTCAAGGCAAAAAAGAGCCCCTCCTCTTCCACATCCCGGCTATCGAAATGGTATGAGGCAATTGACGTATTGAGCTGGCGGCTCGTATTAATCCCTGTAATATTGAGCAACTGCTCCTTAATCGCCAACGCTTCGATAATCTGATGGAGGAATAGCTTCATAGACAAGGCCCTCAAAATTGAACACCCCACTATAGAATAAAAAATCGATTTTGGCAACTACTCACACCGGAAAGAGAGTTTTCTCACCGATTTAGGTGTTGACTTCTAAGATATCTTTGGTGATACTGTTGTACATCTTATCTGGAGGCATGGCCAAGTGGTAAGGCAAGGGACTGCAACTCCCTGATCCCCAGTTCAAATCTGGGTGCCTCCTTTTTTAACTTTGATCACCTATGTTATATCTCGTCGGAACCCCCATTGGAAACCTAGATGACATGAGCCCGCGTGCTGCTCGCACGCTCGGTGAAGTAAGTCTTATTTTAGCCGAAGATACGCGGCGGACCAAGCCTCTTTTGCACCACTTTGAGATTGAAACACCCCTCAAGTCCTACCACAAGTTCAATGAGAGAGCTTTGTTGGAGGAGATGATTGATCGATTGGAAGCAGGAGATAAATTGGCGTTGGTTTCAGATGCAGGCATGCCTCTACTTGCCGATCCGGGAGCCCTTTTGGTGCAAGCGTGTCATGAAAAAGGGATTGAAGTGCGGGTAGTACCCGGTCCTTGCAGCCTAAGCAGCGCGCTTGCTGTGTCCGGGCGAGCCAACCTCCCCTTCCAGTTTGTTGGCTTTTTAACAAAGCGGATGATCCCTGAAATTGAAAAGTATGAGGGAACAAGCGTCTGCTTTATCCCTCCACATGATCTCCAATCGCTCATTCGGCATTTTTCAGAAGAGACCAGGCTCACTCTTTGCCGAGAAATGACAAAGAAGTTTGAGCAGGTGGTTGATGCCCGAACGATTGAAAGTGATCAGATCAAGGGGGAAATGGTGCTGATTGTTGAGCCAGAAATAAAACAGACAAAAAGGTTGATTGATCAGCCGAGCAAAGCGGTTAAGGCGCTCATCGATGAGTTGGGCTATTCGCGCAAAGCGGCAAAAGAAATCGTTGCGCTTTTCTCTTGATTCTTTTGCGCTTTTCTATTAATTTTCTTTAAAACCACAACCAACACAACCACCCAAAATGAGTGACCCAAGCTATCTTCTCTTTAATGTCGATGCACAAAAGAAGATTCTTCGCGGGGCCCGCGCTGCAATAAATTTGCTCGCCCCTTCCTATGGTCACCACACCTCCCACACTTCCCCTCATGCATTTGGAGAGCTTGCCCAATCAGTCCAGCTCGATGATCCTCAAGAAATGGTCGGTGTGATGTGCATCAAGAAGATTGCCGAATCAATGGATGCTTTTTGTGGAGATGGAACTCGACTAGCACCTATCCTCCTCTACAACTTTCTGCAAGAAGGTGCGCAACTTATCAGCCCAAAGGCTAATCTACAACATGTCATCATGGGCATGGAAAAAGGGGTAAAAGGAGTCGTTGATTTCATCAAGTCAAATCTGGTTAAACCAGCAACCCTCCCCTTAACTTTTCTCACCGCCCAGCTTGCCAACCACAACATAAAGGGAGTGCTCCCGCTTCTGCGAGTCGCCTATGACCAGGTGGGTGTTGATGGAAACATTGTCCTGGAGCCAACACGTGCCACTCCCCAAAAGGTGACTCTTGAACGGGGTGTCTATTTCTCCACCTCCCCCATCAGTGGCTACTTTGTCGATGAACCAAACCTTGGCCTATCAGAGCTCGGCCCCGGAACTCTCCACATTTTTGACCATCCTCTCACTTCCACTGAAGAGCTCCTCCCCATACTCATTCAAGCAAGACAGAAAAACCACTCGCTCATTATCGTTGCTCCCGCAATTTCAAAAAATGCCCTCTCTACACTTGCGATGAATCACCTCCAACACACACTCAACATTTGTTGTGTGCAGAAGACTGACAAGACACCCATTGAGTGTGGACTATTCTCAAAAGCCTGGGTTACAGCATATGGTGTCACCCTCCAGAGGGATGAAGATTCACTCCTCTCCGTCGTCCAAATTGCAAATGAGATTGACCTCCATCTAAAGGCCCATCAATTCCTCAAACAAGTCACCCAACATGGGGTTGTCGTTGGAGGTGGAGCCGTCTGGTTACATGCGCTTGGAAGTCTCGATCAAGTTATTGCAACAGGTGATGAACACATTGGCATCCGCCTTGTTCGCCAAGCTCTTCTAGCTCCAGCCCGTCAACTCATTGAGAATCACAATAAATCAAGTGGCGCCATCATCCACCAAATCTTCAAAAAACCCGATTCATATGGCTACCACCTAATCACCGATCAAATCGAAGACCTCTACGCCCAAAATATCACCGATTCGAGCGCGATGACTATCGAAGCGATTGAGCAGGCCCTCAAAGCTGCTACCGAACTTCTCTTGACCGAAGTGATCATCTCAAACAAGCAAACCCTGGAAGAGTAATTTTGTCTGAGCTCAATAAACAGAACAAAATCGCTGTTGTCTGTGGCAACAAATTTGAAGATGGTCTCATGATGATGGTTGCCTCACACCGGCTCATGTGCGAGGATTTCGATGTCACCACCTACCACCATAGGCTCTATCGACTCAAAAACTGGTTTTCTAACCACAAGCTCAAGCCCTTTCCCACCCCAGAAAAGCTCGAAGATACCTTTTCCCAATATGACTTTGTCATCGTCCAGGACTCCCCTAGCAAGCGTGTTGGAGAGGTGAAGAACCTCTTTTATAGCGGTATCATCCCCAAGATGAGCGTCTTTTACTCAACCTTTGACAAAGCGACCAATCCTCCCCTCACCCGTTGGGACCGGGTCTTTAACGAGAAAATGTCCAAGGTAGAAAACATCTCTCGAGCCATTGCCTCCCTCCTCAAGCAGCGCTATCATTCCAAAAACAATGGCCTCAACCCTCCTACCTCACTCACCTATCGCAAGGACAAGAAGAGCATTCTCATTCGCCTCCCTAAACTGATGCGCAAGAAATATGCCCGCTCGTTTCAGAAGCTCGAAGAAGATGGCTATCGGCTCAACTTTCTCGATGACCAGGCCAAGTCAGGCTCCCTCGACCGCTTAGCACAAACGATGTTCCAGGCGGGTTATGTCATTTCGAGTCGTCCGATGGATTATCATTTAGCCTCAAACCTACAGATTCCCACCCTTGTCATTTCGAGTCCGAAGCAGAAGAAGAATTTTCTGAAGCCGGGCTGGTTGAAGAGCACGGTATTTTTTCGTTCATCGATACGCCTTCGGGACCGTCTCACGTTCCAGCGATCCCTCCTAGCCTTTTTCCGCACCCGGCGCCGGCGCGACACCATTACCTGGTAAGAAAATATTATTATGAGGGGCACCGGCTTTTTCCTCCAGCTACGAAATCTCGCCCTCGACGTATCATCTATACAGATCATCGGGCGAGATTCCTTCGCTTGAGAAAAAATTCCGGCGCCTCCCTGGCGCTGCCTTTTGGCGCATTTGACCACGGGCAAGCCCCGCGGCCAACTGCATCCAAAATACAGGCCCCAGGGACTAAAGCCAATCTTTTTGCGCTAGCAAAAATTGCGAATCGTTCATGTAGGCAATGCCTGGACCCGAGCGCGGCTTGCTCGTCAAGCTGCGAGGGTTGCGGCATGGGGATTGGAGGTTGTGGCAATTGGAGATAGCTGGGGTGAACTGGCTTGTCCCTGGGGCCTGGATTTTGGATGGGCTTGTGCCTGGCCTTGGCCGGGTGCAAGAGCGCCAAAAGGCAGCGCCAGGGAGGTGCCGGAGTTTTTGCCTGGGTTTTGCAAACTCGCCCGATGATCTGTATAGATGATACGTCGAGGGGGAGTCTACAAAACCCAGGCAAAAAGCCGGTGCCCCACCCCCATCAAACATTCCCCCATTTACCTACTTACTGCGGTGATTCCTCTCGTTGATGGCTTGCTGTTGGATCCGAGTGATCTTCTTGGGGCTTGATTGGATGTGCGTGTAATTGCGGTCAGACGGTACATCCCCCGGCGAGGCACGCCTCGAATGCTTATGCTCCTCCCAATCACGCTTGTGCCGCTCACGATTGATATACTCCTTCAACATCGCTATCCGATTAATCGTCGTCGCCGGCTGCAACAACTCAGAAGGACGAAACGTCCTCACCTCTCGAGGCCTATCAATATGAGGCGCCACATAATGAGGATTGATGCCCTTCGTCTCACGCGGAGATGCCTTCTTCTGCGCCTCCCGAATCCCCTTGTGAATACTCTTCTTCCTCATCTTCTCTTGCTTTGCTGATAAACGTTTCATAAACACCTGAATTTTTACATATTAGTACATTAGACCGTAGTCTTCCCAACTAGAATTTCAAACTAATTAATTTAATTATCAACTAGAAACTTTACTCTTTAGAATAGTCGCTCTGCATGTTATTCTATTGCCGTATGTTGAGGAAAATTATCATTATTCTATGCCTGGTGGCGATCGGCCTGAGCGTCATAATCCCCTGTTTACCAAGGGGTGCAAAGGCAGCACGCCTTGTGGAAGGCGGAAATGGCCGCCCCATTATCGAAGTGTGTGGCCACCAATACCGCTTTTTAGACTTTTCCCTTGAAAAGGAAATGTTTGAAAATGGGATCCCTATCCCGCTTGAAAAACGGGATGAATACAATGGCCTTGCTGTGGTGAGACCGGACTCGATCCACTTTATGAAAGCCTTTCTCAGCCTATATGTCCCCTCCTGCTACAACCGGGAGAAAATCGAGTGGGTCGATGCTGATGTTGAGGAGGTTGTGGCCAATAATTCTGAGGACCTGTATGCTGATTCCAAATCGAATTAAGAGTCGCTTATGAGAATCGCCCTAATCTCAGATCTCCACTTTTTCAAATTCAACCCCTCTCCCTCCCAGTTTTGCTCAAAGAGGTTTGTCGCCAACTGGAACGGCCTGCTTAACCGGTCAAAAGTCCACCGGAAAGAGCTCGCAGGCCAGTTTCTCCAACTACTCGAAAATGAGTCATTTACCCACCTCATCTTCATGGGAGACTTTACCACCAGCAGTTACGCTCTCGAATACCTCATGGCAAGAGAATTTCTCCACACCGTGAAACAAAAAGTACCAAACGTTTATGCCATACCTGGAAATCACGATTGCTATGTCAAATCAGACCTAATCAAGATGCCCTTCTACCACCTCCTCGACCAACAACTTGACTTTCAGGGAAATACCCCATTTGGCTGGAGCCTCGATCGCGATCGGATTGCAAGCTACGAGCTGAGCGATGAGTGGACGCTAGTGATGATCGACGCGGCCGTTCCCATGCCCTTTTTCCGCTCAGGTGGACTCTTTTCTGATGCGATGGAAGAAAAACTCTCAAAGCTTCTTTCGGCCCAATCAATCTCCGGCAAGAAAGTGATTCTCTCCTGTCATTTCCCCCTAGAAAGTGATGAAGCCCCGGCTCGTCAAATGCAACGACGGGATGCACTGAAAAAGCTGATCGCCAATCACCCTTCTGTACAGCTCTATGTCCACGGCCATACCCACAAGGCAAAAGTGACTGAGCCCGCAAATGGACTCCCATACATGATCGATACGGGAAGCCTAACCGACTGTCGGAAAGGGAGCTACAAGGTGATTGAGATTGAAGGGACTAAGCTAGAAGGGATCGAGAGCTATTCAGTCACTGCTGAAGTGAAAGACGAAGCCTCCCCCCAACCTCAATATGAGAGATCCTCCCATGTCCAAGTCTAAGTGGTATGCAGATGGGCTCTACTTTAAATGCACAGGGTGTGGAGGATGCTGCACAGGCTCACCCGGCTACGTCTGGCTCAAACCAACAGACATCAACCGTCTGTGCAAACATCTCAATATCCAACGCGAAGAGTTTCTCAAAAAGTACACGCGCCAGGTGGGACGACGCATTGCCCTTTTAGAAGATCCTAAAACCTATGACTGTGTGTTCCTTAAGGGAAAACGGTGCTCTGTTTATGAGGGGCGCCCCATTCAATGTTCCACCTTTCCTTGGTGGCCCGAACATACCAAAACCAAAAAGTCGTGGGCCCGCCTCCAGGACTCGTGTGAAGGGGTCAATCACAAAGACTCAGTTCTAGTCTCTGAAGAAGAAATCGAAAAAGGACTTTCAAACTTTTCCTCTTAACTTGAATTTAATCTCCTAGATCTGGTACGAATAAACTCGAGAAAACGAGTCAAGGATACGAGATGACAGCCAAGTGCAATAACCGAACAGAATTAGCTAAACAACTCAACCTGTGGATCGAAGAAAAGCTTGACCCCACCTATGATGAAGTGATTCGCGCCAACCTCGATTCACCAGAAAACCTCCAAGATGAGTTTGGTGGGGATATTACTTTTGGAACTGCTGGCCTCCGTGCCATTATGGGCCCCGGCACCAATCGGATCAATAACTTCACTATCAGACGGGCTACACAAGGACTTGCCAATTACATCCACAAGAATAAAAGCGTCACAAAACCCGTAGTTGCCATCGGCTATGACTCCCGCCACCACTCCAAAGAATTTGCCGAAGAGACCGCCCGCGTCCTTGCGGGAAATGACATCGATGTACTTATTAGTCCCGAGCTTTGCCCCACCCCACTCGTCTCATTTGCAACCCGACATAAGAAATGCATTGCTAGCGTGATGATTACCGCTTCCCACAATCCCAAAGAATACAATGGATACAAAGTATTCTGGTCTGATGGAGCCCAAGTGGTCCCCCCACAAGATAAGGGAGTGATCGATGAGGTGAATAAAATCACATCCGTTGAAGATATTCACGCAGTGGAGTCGGTCAACCACCCGAGAATCCGCCCCTTCCCCAAGGAGATTAAAGAGGCCTACACAAAGGCGATTAGCAAGCTTGCCCACTTTCCTGACGTGAATCGCAAAGAGGGAAAGAAGCTGAAGATTTGCTATACCGCCTGCAATGGCGCCGGGATTACCATGATCCCCGATGCCCTCAAAGCCTGGGGCTTTACCAATCTCAACCTAGTCGAAGAGCAATGCACCCCTGATGGAGATTTCCCCACCTTTGAAAAGCCCAACCCCGAGCTCGTCCCAGCCCTCCGTATTGGTATCGAACAGCTCGAGCAAAACCACTCAGACATCCTTCTCGCCTCCGATCCCGATTCGGATCGGGTGAGCATCACAGTCAACCACAAAGGAGCGGCCCGCCCCCTCACAGGGGATGAGACCATGACCCTTTGTCTCTACTACCTCCTCTCTGTCCTCAAAGAACGGAATCAAATCCCCCGCAATGGCGGCTGCATCACAACCATTGTCTCTACTCGCGCCTTTGCTCCTATAGCAGATCATTTTGGAATTGAATCATTCGACGTCCTCACAGGGTTTAAATACATTGGAGAGATGATGACCAAGTGGGAAAATGAATCGGGGGGAAAAACATTTATCTTTGGAGGAGAAGAATCGATTGGCTATCTCAACGGAACACATGTAAGGGACAAAGATGCCGTCAGTATGTCGTGCCTTTTGGCCGAAATGGCCCTATATTACAAACTCAAGGGGATGACCCTAGTCGATCAACTCAATGCGATCTATGCAGAATTTGGCACCTTTTATGACGCCAAAGATCTCATCGCAAGTGACAAAGGACAAAAGTTCCTTATTGATGAAATGTCCAAAATCCGCCAAAATCCTCCCACAACCATTAATGATCGCAAAGTGATTGTGATGGAAGACTATCTTACCCGAGAAGGCCAAAACCGCCTCACCAAAGCAAAATGGGATCTCACACTCCCAAAAACCAACCTCCTTATTTTTAAAATCGAAGGAGATATCAATATCCTTATCCGCCCCTCAGGAACAGAGCCCGAGATCAAGATTTACTTCCAACTCAAAAGCGAGCCCACCGACCAAATCGAAACAGCCCGCCATACACTCAAGCAAGAAGTCGAATCGCTTAAAGAGGCAGTGAGAAAAACACTGTTTAAAAATGTCTAAGCGGGTCTTGATCATAGGCGCCTCAGGAGGACTTGGCTCTGCCCTAAAGACCTACTATAAAAACAATGGGGTCACAGTCTACTCAGTGAGCCGCGATCCCCTCCTTAAAGACGACCTCTTTTTCGATGTCAACCAACCCATTCGCCATCTCATGAAGTTCATCCATGAAAAATCCCCAAACGTAATTATCAATTGCGCTGGGATCGGGTATGTCGGCCCGTTTGATGAGGTGGATCTCAACGATCACCTCATGCTCATGGACACAAACATCCGCTTCACCCTCGAGCTATCCCATCAAATTATTGCCGAGTGGAAACGACTTGAGAATCGGGGAACTCTTGTCAATATCACCTCCATCTCCGGAGATGCCCCCTACCCATACTACGCCTCATATGGAGCGAGCAAAGCGTTCATTTCCCACCTGGGTAAATCCCTCGACCCAGAAACCAAGCCATATGGCATCCGCATACTCACCACCAACTGCGGCCCCCTCAAAACCAACTTTATCCGCAAAGCGACAGAATATCGCTATATGAAAACAGCACCCCTTGCTCTCTGTCCCAACAAAGCCGCCACGCTCATTGCAAAACAAATTCGAAGAGGCAAGCGCGCCACAACAATTGGCTGGAGAGCCAAACTCACAAGCGTCGCACATCGTTGGCTTCCCGACCCCATCACAAACCACTTCGTCGTTAAAACCATGCGCGCCCGTATGGGAAAAAAGACCTAAGACGATTTCCCCTCAACCCAAAAGCGCACCTTTTCAATCCCATCATGAGGAATGCCAAACTCTTCATCATTCCGCAGCCAATCAACAAGTGATTCCGAAAGGGTTTGTACATCCTGGATAAATCCCATCCGCAAGTCAGGGTGGGGATTGTGCTTGGCATGAACTTTTAGCCCTTTTAGCCGATCGGGGCTCTGTAAAATCTCAAGCAATTCAGATGCACTCTCTCGACTTGGCGAATGATGAAAATGATCTAGACTGAGCAAAAAAGCTTCAAGGGAAGGATCCATTTAAACTCCTACGATGGTTGAGTGATTGCTTTCGGTGATTTGTTTTGAGAGGGGTATTTTACACGTGAATGATTGATGGCACAAATCTGTTGGATAATCACCCGCTTAATCACACTCAACTCATGAAACGAAAGATCACAATCGGCAAACTGATCATCAGCAATCCGATCATTCACTAACCGATCCACAAGCGCCCCTACCGTTTTCTCATCCACGACGTCAAGGGTTCTCGCCGCTGCCTCCACCGTATCTGCAATCATAATAATCCCCGACTCTTTTGTCGACGGCTTGGGCCCGGCGTAGCGGAAAATCGACTCATCCACCTGACTTGCATCCCCACCCGCATCATTAATCGCCTGACTGTAGAAAAACGACACCAAAGAGGTGCCGTGATGTTCCTTAATAATGTCAATAAAGGGGGCTGGTAGATTGTACTCTTGAGCCAAGCTCACTCCTTCAGTCACATGCGAGCGAATCACCTGAGCCGACTCGGTCGGACTGAGCAGCGTATGCAAGTTAAATTCCTTCTGACGATTTTCAGCAAAAGCGTGTGGGTTGATCAACTTCCCAATATCGTGATAGAGAGTCGATACCCGACAAAATAGCCCATTGGCCCCAATAGCCGTTGCGGCATTCTCTGCCAAATTGCCCATCATCAAACAGTGTTGATAGGTGCCCGGCGCCTCACACACAAGCCTTCTTAGCAGCTTATTGTTGGGATCCATAAACTCCATCAGCGTAATATCGGTCATCACATTAAACACCGACTCCAAAAGAGGGAGAATCACACTCACGAGCACCCCAATGATTGCCATGCAGACCGCCGTACTCACCATGTTCCAAAGCGAAGTGGAAGTCCACAACGTCTTTTCCACCAAGTTAAAGGCGACAACAACTGGGATCGAAGCCATCCACACATTAAAGACAATCCCAAAAATCTCCTTCCGCTTACTCAAATTACGGGTCAAGATAATCGAAACCACCCCAGTCACCAAGTTGATAAAGAGAAAAAATGCATGATCAACAGCCAGCGACAAGCCAATTAAAATGGTCAAAAAGAAAGTGGATAAAAGAGCGATATCCTTCCCAATCAAGACTGAAATCAAAATCGATGCAAATGGGACAATCACCGGATAGCGCATAAACTCCACCACCGACTCGCTCGCCTCCAAAATGAAAAACTCAGTCCCTTTTGCCAAAGCCAAAGTAAAGGTAATAATGGTTAAATAGAGAGTCAGCTTTGAAAGCGACTGGAAAAACCGCCGATGATAGAGATGAAAGTAGACAGAGGCAATCACCATAATTATCAGCGTGAAGAGAAGAGATGCGACAATTGTCCGGGCCTGCCATAAATTTTGCCCCTCGCGCAATGCCCCCTTAAGCGCTGTAATCATCGACAAATGGCGTTGATTCACCTTTTCGCCCGGCTCAATAATCCGCGTGCCCGCCTTCACCATCGTCATCCGAGTGGGCGTTCCCTCCTCAATCACCTGCCTCAAGTCGCGCCGACTCTGATAGTCATCTTGAATCTGCCAATTCTTACTTTGGAACTGACTGAGGGCAAAGCCTGCCGCCTTGGCATTAAAGTGAAACTTATCTTGAAAGCGGGAGTAAAACTCCTCCCAAAACTCTTTTGTCAACACCATCCGACGGTTTTCATAAGGGACAATATAGAAATTAGGAGTCATCCGATTGAGCTCTTCAATCTTATGATAGGTGCGCTGATCGACAAAGCGGGCCTGTTTGAGCATCTCCTCAATCGTATTAATGATGTGATACATCTCCTCAAACGTGACCGGAATCACTTGCCGCCAATGGGTATTGGCAATCAATTGCTGCTCAATTAAGTCCCGCTGCTGCTTAATCTGAAAGGGATTAATCCGATCGACAGTCCCCAAATCCCGAATCGCCTCCTGCTTCAAAAGGACCATCGCCTCAGGGTCAGGAAACTCAAAGTCCACCTCAGCAACCACATAATTTTTCGCATGGGCATCAATTTCAAGAGCCTCTACACGCACCTCACGCATATGCAAAAATGAGCCTAAAACACAGAGAAAAGCGAGTCCTAAAACCAAGCGCCACCCCAAAGAATTCTTGGCTAGCACTGTTTTAAGTGAGCGTTTCTGGACAACCTTTTTCATCAAAGTCCTACTCTTTAACCCATAACCATCGAGTCGTATCCCCCATTTTAACCTACAAAAGAAATTTTCGCCTCAACTTTCTTTTTAGGACAGCTCCCTTTCTATCTGTTCCAATCTCTCCATCACATCTGCAATGTCATTGCCAGTGATATACCGATCGGGATTGACACATGGGAGTAAAGGGTGAAGTTTACCGCGTAAAGAGAGGTAAACTCCCTTCTGCTCCGAAAACTCAACCACTCCTTCTCTCTTGACTATCTTAAGAGGAGCCTTATAAATGAGGCCCTGCATTTGCTCAGCAAAACGTATGAACCGATCGGTCCAAACCTTCTCCCCAACCCGATCACGACTGGCAAGACTTGTCGTTTCAACTTGCGGACAACGAACCATCTCTGGCTCCTCCACTGCCTGAGCTACACTTGCCACCCCACTTTTATCCCCTACACGCATCCGATTCCTCCAAAATAGTTCATAGAGAGTCTATCATATAATCAATTAGCTTTCACTCCCTTTCATTGCCCTAAACTAAAAAAATTTACGAACATCTCTTTGATTGATCTATTTACCCCCCTCTAGTAAAATATCTGCCATGCTAACGCCCATCGTTCCAACACCCAATTCCATAGGCGGATTTATCCCTGTCGAAGGCATCATAGCCTATCAAAAAAAACTTTCTAGCGGGCCTATGGTCAGGGCCTTTTCCAGAGGATTGATGGACAAGACGCCAAAAAAACTATTTGAATCCTACCGCGAGGTCATGGCTCAATTTGACTGGCTATGCGATCAAGTAGCACCAAGAGAGCTCCCAACAGTCGTCCGGATCCCGACCCACAAGGGGAAGCCTACACCCTTTCACTTCTCCCCTCCCTCATCTCCTCCTACACTGACAGAAGGATTAACTCTTTGGAAAAAACCAACTGAATATCATCATGTTTCACCCAAAGATCCTGCCAAATCGCAATCGGTACTCGATGCAGAAGTCTATTTTTATGTATCTGAAGCAGTTATTGAGTGGCAAAAGCTTTCTTTTGCAGTGGTTAAAGATCTTACCTACTATTTCAGTGACTGGATCAGAACACACTTTATGCTCTACCCCGATAAAATTCCTCCAACTGTCCGAAAAGAACTGAATCAGTATGTGGCCCATGTACGAACCACTTTTCTCGACCGATATAGCGTTACATTTACCGATTATGAAGCATCAGAGATCCGCCGTCTAAACCGGATTGCCCTCTTGCTGGCAGGTGTCATTTGCCCAGATTTACCCAGTTCATACTTTTTAGAAAATTGTATAGCCGGTGAGAGAAGGACATTTTGTTATTTGGATGCAGCCCTCCTTTCTGGCAATGTCCCACTATGCAAACAAGTCATTGGATTTGTTTGCAACCTCGCCCAAAAACGCCTTGGAGAAACCTATACACTGACTTACCTTGCAGTCCTCTCGCAAAATGTAGAACTTCTCAAGCTCCTTCGCCCCCACTACACTCAATTGCAATGGATCGATCAGCTCACACAGCTTTCTGCCAACAACTCTGAAAAACCCTATCCAGCCCTCTTTCGCGCCCTCATTATGCAAAACTTTGAGATGGCCGAAGCGATCCTAAATAGCGTCGATCCGGACGATCAGGCCAAACTCCTCACCCAGGAGTACTCTAGACCCTACGAGTTTAGTCTAGAAAACATCTTCACTGCCGTGATAGAAAGCAACTCGATTCATGCGCTCTATTGGGTGATTAACCGCATTTCAATTGATCAATTTCGAAAGCTTCACACCACCATATCCAGAGGAACACCCACTACTTTTGAACCGCTTCTCGAGCACTCACCATGGTCTGATGATGAATACGAATCCTCGGAGAGCGAATGGGTATAAATACAGCAAACCGCACCGTCCAAACCACCCCCTTTTATACGATCGAAGGACTAGAGCGTCACTTTGATAAGACCGTGCCCAAAGAGCTCGATAGCCTTTTTCAACCAAAAATTTTTGACACCCATGCACAAGTAGAAGTGGATCGATACATGGCGGTATGGCAGTCGCTTGAATTTCCCTCTAGTCCAATGACCATAAGCATGCCGGCTCCAAAGCCAACTCCCTCGCCCACGCACTCGCCTTCACCTAGTCTGTCTGCAGAAGTCATCGAATACACAGCAACCGAAGAAGCCGAAAGCGATTGGAATAATAGAGTGATTCAGCACCTCCCTACAGTCAGTAAACGGTATTGTCGGTGGATCATCGAAATGATGGTCGGACATAGTATTTCAATGTCTGCTAATCAACGCAAATTACTGCACGAGCTTATCTCTCTCGTCAGACAAACTTTTATTCGAAGGTATAAGCAACTCTTCACCACCCCCTCCCTTGAAGAAGATAAGCATCTCTATCAAATAGGACAGCTGCTCTCGGGCTTTATTCACCTCAAAGACCCAACCCTTCCCATCTTACATTTTCACCCGGTAACAATTAGGGAAATCAATGTCCCCTTCATCGATTGCTTGATCCTATCTGGAAAAGTAAGCAACATCGAATCGATCCTCCCTTGTATGGCTGAAGTCGTAGACAATAGGCCCCAAAATTGGGCCACAATAGCCTATGTCGTTGTCCTCTCACATAGCGTTGAAATTTTAAGAAAAGTACGTCCCTTTTTCTCCCCAGAGAATTGGTTTTCAGACTTACAAAAGCCAAGCGCATTACTCGATGAAGCACCGACTCCCCCTCTATTTCGGGCCCTCACATCCAAAAACACCCAAATGGCCGATGCCCTGCTCGAAGATCTATCCCCCGAACAAAAAGAAGCCCTCATCCACCAACAGATCTCTATCTATGGGATCATACATACCCTTTACAACGCACACATTGCCAGCGGTGATGCCTCGACAAGTGAGTGGTTAAATAAAAACGCTACTCTTCAGTGATCACGTCTAGCTTCACTTTCACACTCAAAAGCGAGGGAGCCCCCTTGCAAAAAGCTGGTAAATCGAGCTTCAAAGCCTCTATTAGATGTTCTAAAGAACGCCTTCTTTCTTGAGGATGCACATTTTCAATCCGCTCATCCCAAAGAGCGTAATCAATTCCCTCTTCTTCAGGCCATAAAGGGTCTCTAACATACGAATTAATCCCACTTAAACCACTCATTTTAAATACACTCATAATTTAAACAAAGGAAATGTTATATATTGGGATTGAATTTTTTACCAAGACAAAACTCTTCTTGACTAATCTTTAGCCACAAAAACCATCTTCTGCTATGCTGAAATCTCCATAACATGAAGCCGGTATCCCTATGTCACAATACCAAACCATCTCAAGAAAATATCGCCCCTCTCGCTTCAGTGAAGTGAGCGGACAAGAAGCGATCGTGCGCACATTGAAAAACGCAGTCAAACAAGACCGCGTAGGACATGCCTACCTTTTTACAGGCTGTCGTGGAACGGGAAAAACAACCCTGTCTCGCCTATTTGCAAAACTCCTCAATTGTGCCAAACTCACCGATGATCTCGAGCCATGCAATGCGTGCACATCATGCAAAGAGATTGCAGCGGGATCAAGTCTTGATGTGATTGAGATTGATGGCGCCTCCAACAGGGGGATTGACGATGTGCGCAATCTCAATGAGACAGTGAAATACGCAACATTTGCCGGCAAATACAAAATCTACATCATCGACGAAGTGCATATGTTGACAAAAGAGGCATTCAATGCCCTTTTGAAAACCCTAGAAGAGCCTCCAGCCAATGTAAAATTCTTCTTCGCTACCACTGAAGCACATAAAATCCTACCCACAATTCTCAGCCGCTGCCAACGATTTGACCTCACCCGCCTCTCCCTCGAGCAAATTGAAGAAAAACTTTCTACCATCGCGGGTGAAAAAGCCATAGAGATCAGTCCAGAGGCGCTCAAGCTCATTGCCCGCTTAGGCGATGGCAGTATGAGAGATAGCGAGTCATTCTTCGAACAAGTCACCTGCTATCAACCCTCCCCAATTACCCTCGAACAAACCCAAGAAGCGCTTGGGATCTTCTCCTACGACATCTTCTTCCGCCTCGACACCGCCTATAAAGAAGGGGACCTTCCCTTTGCCTTTGAACTGGCAAAAGAGATCTTCACTCGGGGCAAAGAAACCAGCCACTTCCTCGAATCCCTCCTCGAACACTACCGCACCATCCTCCTCACCCAAATTAGCCCCAATGACAGACACCTTCAACACCTCAGCCCCGATGAAATCAACGGATACCGCGCTGCCTACCAAATCTATACCAAAGAAATGGCCCTCTACCTCATCGGCTACCTCTCAAACATCCTCTTTTCCCCCAACAAAATCCCCTTCCGCCGACTCCACATCGAAACCATCCTCATCCACATCATCCAAAGTGCCTCTCGCACCAGCCTCACCCAAATCGTCCACGACCTCAATCAACTCAAAGAGGGAGCGCCAATAACGCCAAACCCCGTTTCAACCCCACCAATAGCAGAAAAAGCGCCAACACCTGCGCCAGCCCCACCAGCCGCAGCCCTCCCAAAGCCAGCTCCAGCTGCAGAGCTACCGAAACCTACGCCTGACCCAGCTGCTGAAGTGGTTTCAAAGCCTCAGCCCGCCCCACCGACCGAGGCGATTCCAAAGCCGGCAGCGCCCACGCTTCCTGGCAAGCGGGTGCCAACTGAGGTGGCCCAAACTGAAGTGGTCCCGCATGAGTCGATAGAGCCAATGGAAACTCCTCCCCTACCGAGCGCTGTGCAAACAGACATGCTCGATAAGCCGGCCCAAGAGGCTCCTGTGAGTGAGACACCGGCCTGTGCAGAGGGAGAGGAAAGAGACCCAAAAGACTTTACACTTGACCCTGCCATCCAACTTGAAAACACCCTCCGTTTTGCCGCAGTTGAGCTAAACGGACGACTTACGATCTAAAGGAGAATTATGGGAAGCGGATTCGCAAAGAAGAAAAAGCAACAGAAAATGATGCAAGAGCAGATGCAGAAAATGCAAGAGCAAATGCAAAGTACCATTGTCACTGGCAGCAGTGGAAATGGTCTTGTCGAAGTGGATATGAATGGCGAAAAAAGCGTTGTTGCTATCCGTGTCAAACCCGACTGTGTCGATCCAGAAGATACAGAAGGACTCGAGGATCTGATTGTTGCAGCCTGCCAAGATGCGGAGAAGAAAATTGAGGACAACAACCCCTTAGGCGATATTGGAAGTCTAATGGGCGGGCTTGGCTTTTAAGCTTATCTTTTAATTGAATAGTTATCAGTCAGCAGCTGGTGCACATCAGCTGTTGTGCTGAGCGAAAGTGCTTTTTCTGCCAAACTCTTGGCATCTTTTAAACTCATTTGTCGAATTGTATGTTTGATCGCAGGGATATGTCTCGGTGCAACCGATAGCTGGCGCACCCCAAGCCCCAAGAGAAGCGCTGTGAAAAGCGGATTAGAAGCCATTTCCCCACAGAGGCAGATGGGCTTTTCACACGCAGCGGTCTTTTCAAGAGAGGTTTGAATGAGGCGCAACACACTTGGGTGAGTGGGCCGATAGAGGTAAGAAACTTCAGAATGAGATCGATCAGCTGCTAACGTATATTGGATCAAATCATTTGTCCCAATTGAGACAAAGTCACACTCGCGCAAGATGACATCCATCATCAATGCTGCTGCCGGCACCTCAATCATACATCCCAGCTGGATATTTTGGGTAAGGACATACCCCTCACTTCTTAACTGCTCACTCACCTCCTCAAGCATCGAACGGGTTTCCCGCACTTCAGATGCATCGGTGACAAGGGGAATCAAGATCTTCAAATCCCCATCCATTGTCCGGCTAGCACGCAAGACAGCTCGCAGTTGAGTCTGAAGCACCTGTGGCCGGTGCAGCAAAAAGCGAATAGAGCGCAATCCCAGAGCTGGGTTAAACTCGACGTGTTGCTCCTGGGTAAAGTTCTTATCCCCACCCACATCAAATAATCTAAACGTCACAGGAAGGCCATTTGCCTTCTCAAACAAAGTTTTGTAGGCCTTATATTGTTGCTCTTCGGTAAAATTTTCCACCTCTTTACCCAAGCAGAAAAACTCAGAACGGAGAAGGCCAATTCCAGCAGAGTGGAACTTGTGCACCAGCTCGATATCTTCTGCCCGCTCAATGTTCGATAGAATAGTCACTTCTACGCCATCTTGAGTGGAAGCTTTCAGATGAGAATCTTTAGCAATTTTCTGATATTGACGGTGGTATTCCTCTTTGAGTTGCTGATACTTCCTGATTGTCTCCGTTGTCGGATTAATCACCACATCGCCAGTTGACCCATCGAGAATAATGATATCCCCCGCATGCGTCTCCAATTCGCTTGCCGGCACATTCGCCACAAATGGAATTCCCTTGGCCTTTGCAATCAGTGCTGCATGAGAGGTCTCACCTCCAGACATAGCGACAAACCCCTTCACCTTATGGGGAGGAGCCTGGGCAGCAAATGAGGGAATTAACTCGGTTGCACAAACAATAGCCTCAGCTGGGTACTCATCTACATGTGTATCACTCGAGATACGAGCATTATCATTTTGCTTCGGCTGAGAACTCATCACACGCCCATCGAGATTACGTAGTATCCGTTTGGATAAATCACGTACATCAGTCAGGCGTTCTTTGAAAAAGTCATCATCGACAGCTAAGAATTGGGTTTGATATTCCTTCATCACATCGCGAAAAGCCGTCTCAGGACTGAGAAGATTTTTTGAGATACGCGACTCGACAAGCTCAGTGATCACTGGGTCATCGAGCATGTGGATATGAGTGCTGATAATATTCATCGCATCAGAGCCACTCCCCTCCTCAGCTAAACTCACCTGCAAACTCTCGAGATCTTTCCGACTCGAATGAATCGCGCGCCGATAGCGCCGGATATGTTGACTCACTTCCCGCGCCAAGATCGACTCGGTTTGCACACCGTCAAACTCATCTACAGGTGCTTGCATGAAAACAATCGTTCCAATCGCAATCCCGTGACTGACTGGCACCCCATGAAAATGTTTTTCCCGATAATGTCCCATGTTCCAAATCCCTTTTATTGGATTTTTCTGCAAAGAGGTTGGGCCACCCGACCGAAAAAACTAGATGTTCGATCAAGTGAAAATTAAACAACAGATTCTACCTGAATCTCTTTGTTAATACAACCAGAAATTATATATATTTGGAATCATAATCGTATATTTAAGATAATATTATTTAGTCCCTTACAAGAACTTTACAAAAGAAGACAACAAAGCCAAACAACACGGGAAAATTCACAAATGAGCCCCATCTAAAAAATGGGCGAAAGTTTTTTCTGTTTTTGGCGATTTGAGATCGTTTCAAGCAGCTTCACATTGAATTCCTTGGCAGAATTGTACCCCATCTTCTTCAAACGGTGGTTCAAAACAATCGTTTCGAGCAATAAGACCACATCGCGCCCCGGCTTCACAGGCATAATATAGTGAGGTACCTTGACACCAAGCAGCTCCAAGTACTTTTCTTCCAAACCAATTCGATCGTAAAAGTGAGCATCATCCCACTCTTCAAGCTTGACCACAATATTGAGCTGCTTACTTTCAGAGATACATACCGCCCCATATAAATGGGCCACATTAATAATCCCAATCCCCCGAATTTCAAGTAAGTGCCGAGTGAGTTCGGGCCCGGTCCCCTCGAGTACATTCCGCTTTTTCTTCCGCACAATCACCACATCATCTGAAATCAGCCGATGTCCCCTCTCAATCAACCCAAGTGCCGTCTCACTTTTCCCCACACTTGAATCCCCTTGAATCATCACCCCCACACCAAACGCCTCCACCAGCGTTCCATGACAAGAGGTCATTGGAGCAAACTCCTCGCGCAAAATCGAGCTGAGCTGTCCCATCAACTCCATCGTATTGAGGCTCGATTTCAACATCGGCACCCCCAACTCATTGCATAAACTCACCATCTCCTTGGTTGGACGGATCCTTCTTGCAATCATAATCATTGGAGGTTTCCGCTCAATAATCGCCCGAAAACGCTCTTTAATCACTCCATCATCAAGCCCGCGGAGATACTCCAACTCAATGCGACCGAAAACCAAGATGCGCCGCTCAGTAAACCCCTTCATATGGCCAGCCAATGCAAGCCCGGGTCGATCGACGTGAGGAGACTTGATCTGCCGCTTCACACCCCCCTTACCAGCAGCAAACTCAAGCTCAAGCCCTTCGGAATATTTCTCGTAAAATTGCTCAATACTCAGCATGACAATAGCTTAAGATTCTTAAGTCTTTATGAAAAGAAAAAAAATAATTGCCCTCAATCCCCCTTCTCCTGTTTAGTAATAGTGAAAGTTGGGTGTCATATGGAAAAAAAGCGGGTGATCATTATTGGCGCAGGGTTTGGAGGCATTGCCACCGCCGAAGCCCTTAAGCGACAGAAGAATGTCGAAGTGCTCCTCATCGATCGAACAAACCACCATCTTTTTCAGCCTCTACTCTACCAAGCAGCCACCTGCATCCTCAGCGTCCGCGATGTGGCAAGTAACCTCCGCCAACACTACTCCAACCGCTCCAACTTCCATATTATTATGGGAGAAGTCGTTGGCATTGACAAAGAGTGCCAAACAGTCCTTCTCGGCAATGGGGATGAACTCGACTACGACTACCTAGTTGTCGCCACAGGCGCCCGCCATTCCTACTTTGGCAATCCCCAGTGGGAAGAGCTCGCCCCAGGCCTTAAGACCGTTCCTGACGCCCTCCTCATCCGCGATCGCCTCCTCACCGCCTTTGAGCGAGCCGAAAGACTCGACTCCCCCGAAGAAATCGCCAAACACCTCACCTTCTGCATCGTCGGCGCAGGCCCAACAGGTGTTGAGCTCGCCGGCACCATCGCCGAGTTTACCCGCCGCACCCTCAAAAAGAACTTCCGCAAAATCCCCGTCGAAACCTCCCAAATCATCCTCATCGAAGGCATGGACCGCATCCTCCCCCCATTCCACAAAAACCTCTCGAGCAAAGCCCAAACATACCTTGAAAAAATGGGTGTCAAAGTATGGACCAATAAAATCGTTACCGAAATCAATGAGGATGGCATCTTCGTCGGTGACACCTTCATCCCCTGCGGCACCGTCCTCTGGGCCGCTGGCAATGCCGCCTCCCCCCTCCTCAAAACCCTCGACACCGAACTTGACAGACAAGGACGTGCCATCGTCACCCGCCACCTCACCCTTCCCGAACACAATAACATCTACGTCATTGGGGACGCAGCCCACTTCAAACCGCGCAAACACCAAGCCCCCCTCCCAGCTGTCGCCTCCGTCGCCAAACAAGCAGGCACCTACGTCGGTAAACGGATAAAAAATGCCCTACTCGAAACGAAAAAGCGGAAAAAAGACCGCTCCTTCCGCTACCTCGACAAAGGAAGCCTAGCTACCATCGGCAAATGCAGAGCTGTTGCAGAAATCGGCAAACTCCGCCTCGCCGGCCATTTCGCCTGGCTCATCTGGGCTTTTGTCCACATCGCCTATCTCATCAACTTCCAAAGCCGCATCTACGTCTGCCTCGAATGGATTCACCACCACCTCACCGGTCGCCGCACCTCCCGCATCATCTACACCTCAATCGAAGAAAAGCTCCCCAAAAAACCACCAAAGCATTCCCCAAAAACCTAATCCCATCAAGGGCTCAGCCCCCTTCCCAACAATTTGTGTCTCATCTATTCACCACTAATCCATTTGTGTCTCACCAAACGCAAAATATGAGACACTAATTCCACAATCCCTTTGCACACAAGGGCTTAGAGGCTGTTACACATCCCGTCGATCTTCCGACCTAAAGGTCGCTTGATCGCGTGCGCCCCCCTAAAGAAGAGGTGGATAAGCAATTTGTGTCTCATGAAATGGAAAATATGAGACACAAATCGATTAGTGGTGAATAGATGAGACACAAATTCCGAAGAGCCTATTTAATCAATTGAAAAGCACCTGATCGGGTTACCGTTCAACGATGTCCAATAAGCGAGTAAAAGCCACGATTGAGGCCATCTGGCCACGGGCTGGCCTGAGCAATTCAAAGACTTTTTTAGATGATAAAATTTTGAAAATTCTAGCAGCGGTTGGGCGAGGCATACCCGCTCTATCTTTAAAGTCTGTTGCCGATATGATTGGTTGCCTAAACAACATATCTAAGGCAAAAGAAGCATATTGAGATTTTGTCCACTCAATAAATTGCCCTTTCATCTCCTCATAAAGCTCAAGGATTTCATGAGCCTTCCTCGAGTTCTTTTCAGATTCTTCTGTAATGGCATTAAGAAAGAACCGAATCCACCCTTCCCAATCTCCCTCTTTAGAAATAGCCCCAAGCCGCGCATAATACTCCTCTCTATTCGCTTCTAGGTAAGCACTAATATAAAAGGTTGGGTAGGGAATGAGCTTTTTCTCATATAAAAATAAGGGGATAAGCATTCTTCCAATACGCCCATTCCCATCCATGAATGGGTGGATAATTTCAAATTGAGCGTGAACAATGGCCAGCTGAATCAATGGGTCAACTTCATTTGAGTGTACATACTTCTCCCAATTATCCAACCAATCAATGAGTGATTCTGGGGCAGGGGGAATAAAGGTGGCTTGCTCAATCTTACACCCTGGCTTGCCAATATAGTTCTGATTTTTCCGAAAATCCCCCCGCCGTAAATTTTCTCCCCTCACTCCTTTTAATAAAATTGCGTGTAAGTTCTTCAGTAGATTCAAAGTGATCGGACGCACTTTCATTTCATGAATTGCCGCAGTCATCGCTTCACGGTAATTGAGTATCTCTTCAATATCAATCGCCTTTGAAGAACTGACTGACAGATCACCAGCTTCATACTTCAACAGCTCTTGCAAGGAGGCTTGGGTCCCCTCAATCTTTGAGGAAAGCACCGCTTCTTGTGAGGTTAGGGGAGAAAGCAAGACATACGGATTTGGCACACCCATAAGCAATCCGCCAAAAGAGGCAAAAGCCCGATTGGCTTTTCCTATGTCAGCAATCATTCCATTCAAATTTAAATTTTCTAATGGAAGGAGATCGGGTATATGGGGCCGCATATTCATTTGAGTCTCACCAAGTAGACGCTACAAAGTTTACTTTAAATTTAGTGTATCATATTTCGCGTTTTATGAGACACTAATTCCAGAATTCCTTTATTCCCAAGGGCTTAGAGGCTGTTACACATCCCGTCGATCTTCCGACCTAAAGGTCGCTTGATTTCGTGCGCCCCCCTAAAGAAGAGGTGGATAAGCAATTTGTGTCTCATGAAATGGAAAATATGAGACACAAATCGATTAGTGGTGAATAGATGAGACACAAATTTCCAGAGGCCCCGTCTGATAGGTTTTGTTTTAAGAGGAGGCGAGCTACCATAAATGAAAAAATATTATGGTGAAAATTGCAGTAAATTGGTCAAAAAAGGCGAAAAAAAAGAAGTTTGAAAGGCGAAAAAGCGCGTATGCATTTGGAATTGAGAACTTTTGTCACTTTCAATTTGAAGGAGCCTATTTACGGCTGGTTACTGCAAGTGAGCTGTTTGAAGATCCGGGCGATCCGTTAAGCGCTAAACTGCTCCCCTTTTTTCGCTATCGAACGGCTGAATTTGTCGATGAAATGCTAAAAAGGGAAGAGTTGCACTTGCCGTATGACTTTTGGATGGAACTCGACAAGATCATTCAAGAGAATCGATCGGACGAGGATGACTACCTCCTCACCTGCTTTCGCCACTATCTTCAGTACAAGGCCCTCGAGCACAACCTTCCTCCCAAAGAGCATATTGCAAAGCTAAGTCTGATTAAGGACTCACTCTCCTACTTGCTCGTTGATTCATATTCCGAGGATCTTGTTCACCACTTTCATACCATTTTTATCTGCCTAATCGAATACTACCAAACTCTTCTCGATGGCAAAAACCCCGAAGTATATCCAGTAGCCTTTGCCTGGCAAGTCTTCCACCACGAGCTCAATGCCGACACCCCACATCCTCTGACAAAAGAACTCTTTTGGATGTTCTCCTTCATTGAACACCAACGGTGGGGCACGCTCTATAATGAACAAGACCCCCTCCGCGCTTAGAGTTCTATACCTGCTCGCTGTTTGATCCACGTCCGCTCGAACCACCACTCGTGGCACGCTGCATCTCTGCCCCAGCTGGATCCTCCCCACCGCCTCGACGCCGTCGGCGCAAGATGCCTGTAATTCCAGCTAAACGCTTCCATTGCCTCCCACCACTTTCCTGCTCTCCACTTGGAGTTCTAGCTCGCTGCTTCATTGGCTTAACACAGAGATCTGGAACGTAGTCTTCTCCATCCGACTCTTCCCCAGCATTGGCATCAAGTGCAAAGCAATCGCTCGCTTGTTCATCAGCTACTTCAGCCACAAAAGAGCGCACCTTAGCCAAGCGGGTAAATTGCACCTGTTGCTCTCCCCCACCAACTTCCACTGCATGTGGCGTTTCAGCTCCCATTGCCGTTGTATCGACCCATGTACCGGTATGATCTGGAGGTTGCGGAAAGTCTGCAATCACCGCCCGCTGCTGAGGGGGGACTACTCCTTGCTGAGGAGTCCCCTGCATATACTGCCCCCCTGGAAGAGGGAGAGGTCCAAGACTCATCGCCTGCCCTCCCTGCGGACCAGATGGCATCCCTTGAGCCACTCGCTGAAAGCCAAGCTGGGGTAAAGGTGGACCGGATGGGGGTGTTGGCTGAGCAGCCATTCCCGAAGAAAGTGTTGCTTGCGCAAGCTGTTGCGTGTGAGCAACGGCCATATGCTGACTGCCTGCGCCCTGTGTTCCCAGCATTTCGGGAGTTGAATCCCGGTCCCCTACATATTGTGGCCGCTGTCCAACGTCTCTGCCTGTCCCAGGGACAAACTGCCCATAGGGTGTAGATGGCACACCCCCCGGTGAACCAGATTGCTGTCCTTCTGATGAAACCCCGCGCGAAACTGCTAGACCTGCTGTGGGCGAAGGAGTGCTATTATTATAATCCTTAAGATGTCGATAGAAAAAATCGACAAGCTCCTTTGGCAATGTTGCCCCTGTGCTGACCTGTCTGCGCATCAACCGGCTCACTTCCATCCAGATATGCCTGTTCATCTCTGCCCGAGCTCTGTGATCAAGTCTTAGTTTTGGCACCTTCTTAATTAGCCGAATGAGCTCATCCGCATCAGTTGGTCCTGTTGGCACCCCCGGCTGTGGCCTCTCACTTTTTTTCCACTGGCGCAATGCTGCAAGTCCACCCCGATAAACATCAAGACTCCCCGCCTTGTCAACAATCCCCTTATACTCCTGAATCAGCTGATTCTCTTCTAGAATCTTCTTCCAAGTCCATCCAGCAATTCCCCCCACGCCTCCAGAGGCGAAAAACAAGAATGTCCCCCAATATCCCGAAGAACAATCGGTTGTTTGCGCATTTGCATCGCCCGATGTGACACAATTAGTCCCTCTTACCAACTCGTAGACCTGCTGAATAATCCCAACTCCCCAAGAGGCGCCAGCAAGTCCAGACGAAATCCACGCATACACCTGTTTCTTCGGCACTCCACAAATTACCTCCCTCTCCTTCGCATCAAGCCAATCCCTAACCTCCTTCTCAATCCGATCCAAATTTCCCAAATGCTCATCCATTGTCTCAAAGGCAACAGTGAACTGTGAGGCATCAGGACTCTTTTTGATAATCTTATTCACTGTTTTCCAAGTTGCTGTTAGAACAGTTGAGGAAGTATTCCACTGAACTTGGAGTTGCTGAATATTTTTTGCGCTGTTAACACAACTGCATCCCATATTTCTTCATCCAGGCTATGTTTGATGAAGAACATGTTAACAATTTATTTCATTATTGTTAAGCAATTTTTCAAAAAAAAACTACTCCCCTACACATACTCGAGCTGTTTCTCATCAACAGGCTGTTGTCCATCTCCCATCGATTGAAATCCCGGCGGTGGTATTGGAATTATAGGTGTAGTGGAGGACGTATTGAGCTTATAGCCACCCTGTTGCATTGGAGCTGGCAACTGCAGTGGTCTTGGAACGAATCTTGGAGCAGTCCCTGGATCAAATCCTTGCCCCGGATCCTGACTTATCCCCTGGGCGTATTGCTGGCCTGGCGGCAAATTTGGTCCGAAGGTTGGGGCGAAACTTGGCCACTGTAATGGCACTGGGCCTGGTCCCGGAAGCTCAGAGCCAATCTCCAGAACCTCCTTTGTGTCTGCATCTCCCTCTGTCCCTTCTGGGGCCTCTTGGATTGGACCATGCTTCTCTTTAACGGGGGAGATGTCTTCCCCCGCGCCCACTTGTTGATCCGATCCTGGTGGTCGAGCATTCTTGGGTATTTCACCCAATTCTACTCCATCCTGCTCATCGTGTTTATCCTTTTTTTTCTTCTTCTTTTTCTCTTTGAGAAGCCCGCTTCCCGTGACAGTCAGATCAGGCATATGAGAGTCATCATCGTCATACTCAACATCCCGAGTCACAGCAAAGTCTTCGGCAGAAACTCCTTCTCCATCAGCAAACATTTCCTCAACCATATCCATCACCTGGCCCAAAAAGTCCCTTTCGCGAGCGCTCAAATTGGCCTTTGAAACAGCCTCATCGACAGAGTCAAGTGTTGAACTACTTTCTGCTTTTGGCAAATCGTGAGTCACAACCAGATTGCCATCATCCCATCGAACTCCTGCTGCCTCATCGAGCGATTTGCTCGCCTCTATCAGTTTTTCTACCGGCGGTTCTCTATCGGCAGGTAGATCTAACTGGAACATTGGAGCGGCTTGACTCGGACTCACTGAATGCGCACGTCTCCCATCCCATCCACCAGGTGGCGCTGGAACTACCTGCGCAGACACGGTATGGTGACTACCTGGCAAAGGATAACTTGAAGGGGCAGGGGCAATTGGAACATGAAATGCAGGTTGCGTATAGGTGAAGTCGGGCTGGTGCATATCACCTGCGCGCATGGAACCATCATGAAATCCGCCTACCGGTCCTGATGGGGTTCTAAGCGCCCCTGAGGGAGGAGGCTGATCAGCTGCGCCTGGCACCCCATGCGATCCAGGAAATCCAAGACTTCCAGCAGGAGAGGTTATCATTTCAGATCTTTGTAGTGGCGGAGGTAAGGCAAGGAGCGGGGTATCGGTTGAATGGCCGGATGAGCTCGGTCGCCTTCTGCGCAATGGAGCTCCCGGGCTAGTCGCTGCAGGCTCCGAAGAGAGATTTTTGTAAAAGAAGATTGCAAGATCTGGATCAACTGGCCGTCCATGACTGATATCTTCTTGAATGATTTCACTCGTCCTCTCCCACAATCGCCTTTTGAGTTGCGTTCTGGCTTCTGGCGTGAGGCCTAGATCCTTTAATCCCTTAATCAACTTCTTGAGCTCTGTCACATCGGTTCGAGTGGGCTGGACAGGACCCGAACCAGTTTTGCCAAATGCCTTAAGGGCTTCTAGCCCTCCCTCGTATGTATTGAGTCCACTCTTGGCAGCTTCTGAAATATTCATGTACCGAGCCATGAGCTCAAGTTCTTCTGCACGCCGCTTCCAAGCCCATGAAGAAAGAATGTTCATTGCCCCTGTTCCATAGAAGACAAATACCCCCCAAGAGTTTCTCGTGCAATCTTGCTGCCCACTTGCTTTGCACTGCTCGTTGAGCACATATTCAACTGCTTGCTGTACGCCCGCAACTGTCCAAGCACCCGTCCCCACTGCCTGTGTCACCCAACTGTAGACCACTTTTTTGGGAACACCACATATGGTCTCCCCCTTTTTTTGCTTCAGCCAGCGATCAACTGTTTGCTGAACATCTTGCAATGTTTGCAACTGAGTCTGCAATGTCTCTATTGTGATAGAGAAAGTTTGTCCTTCTGCCTCTCCATCTTGGAACTTCCGGTTTACTGTTGCCCAGTTTTGGTTATAAACTCTTAATGCGCCATTCCAATCAGCTTCTAACTCACCTATGGTTCGCCCCCCAGGGGCTCCACACAATCTCGCCATGAGAGACTCCTCACTTTTATTATTACCAGTCTCCAAGCAAAGAAGACTCGATCTATTATGAAGATTATGTTAACTCATAGTCTAATTTTTATTAAGCAGAAAATCAAAAAACTGCTTACGCCAAAGCAGATCTACCTTCGAGCTGTCTAACATGTCTTTGATACATCATTAAGCAATGTAACACCCCAATGGACCAATTGACACGCCCCTTTACAGAAGGGCTCTCTACCTCCTCTCGAAATAGATATAAGAGATGAATCCAGTGGCAAATGCAAGCAATCCGAACAGCTCTTCTCACCCTCCTTGCCTCCCCACAAACCATCTCCACACCAAAACCTGCCATTCCCAAAAATGCATCCACCCCCTTTGCCCCCAACAATAGCGCTCCTCCACCGAGTAAGCAGCTAACCCCTTCCCTCTTTGCCATCAGCCCTTTCAATGCCCATCCACCCGCTGCAAACCGCATACTGACCACAGTGAGAAAGCGAATTTTTTCAATCCTTTCACCCCACATTTCCATCCACCTGAGCTCACCTGTAGTCACAAGCCGATTTCCCTGAATCGCCCCTTCACTCACTTTTTCAAAGTAGCGAGCTTCGCTCCCATGAAAGTCCTCGGGCTGACTCTCAAGTGGAGTTTCCAAATAATGCTCCACCCCAATATCATATAACTCAACAATTTCACGAGTACTCAGTCGACTGATTTGGTCTAACACAACCACCTCCTTTTTGAAGTCATCACCTGCTCAAACACCTTTTCCATTCTCTTATCTCCCTCATAGATGGATGAAATTTTATCCTGCACCTCCTTTACTTTCAAGGCGCAATTCCCATGTTTATCCATTGAGGTCTGAGCAAGATAGATCGCGCTATACCCAAAAGCAATCCCCAAAGTAAGACCACCAAGCTCTACTACCTGGCAGGGCTCTAAAGTCAATTGGGAATACCCTAGGGGTGAATCATACATCTTATCCACGTGTCCAACTGCCACCAGATAGATTTTATGGATGAGTAAACCACTTTTGTAATAAAGACCTGCATATGCCACACTATGCAAAAACTTGGGGATGGCAAATCGTGATTTCACTGATTTTGCAAAAGGCGAGACATGATCTCGGTATAGATCAGCGATGGACCGAAATACCTCCGTTTCCTCTCGATTCAACTGCCTATTTGTCGGGATTGTATCGAGTAAGTCATTCAATTGCTCGAGCACTTGGCCACTTGGCGGGTAAGGAAATAAATAGTTCATATTTGCCCCATAAACGAATAATAAAGCACAGCAGTATGAAAGCATTACAAATAAAAGTCAATCACCTAAAAAGCGAGTTTACCCTCTTTCACACCCACAGCCCAGCCCTTGCCATCGCTCTCTACCTGATGCTTGGAACCTTCATTTCCCTCTATCCAAAAAACTTTTTGCTACCCCTCATCACACTCCTTCTCCTCCTAACCGCCCACTCCAAAAAAGATCTCCTTCAAAAAGTCACCCTCATCACAATCAGCTTACTCTACGCTCATATCTTCACACCCACACCCCTTCCCGAAAAAAAACTCATCGGCAAAGGCTACTTTATCCCCTCTCAAATCCGCCGCATTGAAACCAATATCAAAAAATTCTACGGTTGCTCCGGCATACTTGTCCACTTTGAAACCCCAGATGGCCTCACCGCCACTAACCTCCCCACGCACATCTTACTCCCCTCTCTCCCAAGCGACACCTTCGGGAAAACCCACCTCCTTGTCGAAGGAACACTCACCCCATCAACACCTAACAACACATCTCTAAAGCTCACTTCCTCTCTCCCAGTCAACCACACATTCTCCCCCACCCGCCTTCGCTTTAATATCAAACAAAAGGTGAGACACCTCATCGCTCAAACCGTCAAAAACCCCAATAACTACGCCCTCATCGCCTCCCTATCAACAGGTGATGTTGAAGGGCGAGTCCTCAAACTCTACTTGCAAAAGCTTGGCCTCATGCACACTCTTGCCATCTCAGGCTTTCACTTTGGTTGGATCGCCATCATCCTCGCCACTCTTTTTCAACACTACCGCCATGCCAAGCGTGCAAGCCGCATCATTCTCTTTTGTATCACTACCTACTTCCTCTTCATCGGCCCCTCTCCACCGGCCTTCCGCGCCTATATCCTCGCCCTCTTCTTCTTCTCAAGTTATCTCTTCGAAGCTCCCACCTCAAGCCTCAACCTCCTCGGCGTCGCCATCCTCTGCAGCTGGCTCCTCGATCCCCTCTCCATCACCACAGCCAGCTTCCAACTCAGCTACCTCGCCACCTTCGCCCTCCTCACCCTCTACTCACCCATCCACCATCTCACCACCAAGCTCATCCCCAAACATACCCCCTCCACTATCTGCCAGATGAGCCTCACCCAATCCCTCATTTACCTCCCCACCATCTTCCTCCGCAAAACCCTCGCCCTCAACCTCACCGTCCAGCTCGCCCTCGCTCCCCTCGTCCTCTACCTCTTCGGCACATTTAGCCCCGCTTCCCTCCTCTACAATCTCTTCTTCCCCATCCTCCTTATACCCCTGCTTCTCATCCTCCTCATAACCGTTCCCCTTTTCCCATTCCATCACCAACTACTCCTCATAGCTGACTACTATGCCACCTTCTTAAACACGCTTGTTTTCAACGCCCCCCGCGCCCTCCTATCACCCCTTTATCTCCCACAATCATCCCCCTTGATTCTCACCCTCCACTCGGCTGTTATAATAGTGGCTGGCATTCTCTTCTATCAGAGGAGAAGAGAATGCTTGGAGTTTATTTAGAAAGGGGCACCGTCTTTTTGATCAGAACCGAATTTCTCGCCCTCGACGTATTTGCTTATACAGATCATCGGGCGAGAAATTAGGCTCTAATCAAAAACTCCGGCACCTCCCAGGCGCAGCCTTTTGGCGCCCTTGCACCCGGACAAGCCGGGCCCAAGCCCATCCAAAATCCAGGCACCTGGGACCAAGGCCACACCACCTCAGCCCGCTCCCCCCTCCAACTCCACACCCACTGCCGCAACCCTCGCCCCGCTCGGGTACAGGCAGCCCCTCCCCCCAAAACATCGCAACCCCATAACGCCCGATGCCAAAACCCGATGCCAGGACCCGAGCCTGCTTGCTCCGCAAGTGCGAGGGTTGCGGCATCCCCACCCGAACCTCCAACCACCCACACCAGCCGAACTCACTTGGCTTGTTCCTGGGGCCTGTATTTTGGATGCACTTGGGCCCGGCCTTGCCCGGGTGCAAGGGCGCCAAAAGGCTGCGCCAGGAAGGCATCGGAGTTTTTTTTTCAGCGAAGAAATCTCGCCCGAAGATAGTATAAGGAAATACATCGAGGGCGAGACTTCGCAGCTCGAGGAAAAAGACGATACCCCTCCCCCTCCAACTCCTCCCAACTTCCCCCAACCCAACCAAAAACCTTCCCTTGACAAAAAGGGAAGGTTGAGGTCTAATAGTCGCATCTTTGGTGGCCATAGCTCAGTTGGTTAGAGCGCCGGATTGTGATTCCGGAGGTCGCGGGTTCGAATCCCGTTGGCCACCCCATTTCTCTAAACTTTTCAGTTCATCTTTTTCAAGAAAAATTGTACCCTAGGCTATTAGAACGATAACGATCAGATGCCTATGATTGCCAAAGCCTGGAAACAAACAAACCCCCAAACCAAAGGACTCCTCTATCTGACAGGCGTTCTATTGTTGCTTATCAGCCTCATTAGCTACACAGACGGCAATCACGAAACCAACTACCTCGGCCTAATCGGCCACCTCATCGCCTTTGGCGCCCATTATCTATTTGGGCTTGGCAGCTTCTTTGCATGCGCATACTTTGGTCATCTCGGCATCCAACACCTGCAGGGCTCACGCGAACCCCTCTTCTCATCACGCCTGGTCTTTTTTGCCATCTTCCTCTTCTCAACCTGCACACTACTTAACTTGGCCAGCGAGCGGGGAATGCTCGATGTCCCATTTTTGCGCGATCATGTGTATAGTGAAACAGCCCTAATAGAAGCAATGATGCCCGAGAGGTATACCCGCTACAACTACGGGGGCGTCATCAGCTACTACTTCCTCCACGACCTGGAAAACTTCAACCTAGAACACCTGCTCAGCCATGTGGGCGTTGCCCTCACCTTCTCCATCCTAGCCCTGGTCTCTTTCATCCTATTTACAGAAATCCAAATTGCCGTCGTGTTAGGCTATGTTGTGGGCTTTTTCCGCGGCCTATTGTGGGGCGTGAAGAAGACAGGCCATGCCACGGGCTACGTCTTGCGCCAAACCCGCCCCGTTGTGGGTGCGATGAGGCCAATGATTACTCGCCGCTTGCGCCTACCACGCATCCCAAGCCTACCCAATATGTCACTGAAACTTTTGCCCACACGCAAGAAAGAGGATGAGATCGAAGAGGCCGAAATCGAAGTGATCGAACCAAGAAAGCCCATGGTCACCATTCGCAAGTCAAAGCGGAAAAAAAGTAGCGAGAAAAAAGTGGCAGCTGAAGTGAAACCGACACCCACCCCTAGACCCCGTCCGGGAAGCCACCCTCCTATTACCCTCCTGACCGATGCAAAGACGGTTGACCAGCCATCGTTGAAAAAGGAGTTGCGCCGCCAGGCAGAAGTGCTCGAAGAAACACTGAGCAGCTTTGGCATTGAGGCGAAAGTGGGCGAAATTAATTGCGGCCCCACAATTACATCGTTTGAAGTGCACCCAGCAATTGGTGTAAAGGTGCAGAAGATTAAGGCGCTTGAAAATGACATCGCGCTCAACTTGCAATCCAAATCAATTCGGATCATTGCACCCATTCCTGGAAAAGCTGCTGTTGGTGTGGAGGTGCCCTCACTCTACCCACAAGAAGTGGGCTTTAAAGAGATGCTCACCAGCTATCGGCGGGGCAAGGCGCGCTACCACATTCCCATCTTGCTCGGCAAGACAGTGAGTGGAGATGAGGTGATCACCGATTTGACCAAGATGCCCCACTGCATCATTGCAGGAGCAACTGGATCTGGAAAGTCGGTCTGCATCAATACAATGATCATGTCCATATTGATGAATTGCTCGCACGAAGATGTGAAGCTCATTCTCGTTGATCCAAAGAAGGTGGAGCTCACTCCCTTTATGTCCCTCCCCCATCTGGTCGCCCCAGTGATTACTGAACCTGCTGGCGCCTATGCAGCCCTGAATTATTTGGTTAAGGAGATGCAAGATCGATATGAGATCCTCAAGCAGTTGGGCCATCGGAATATTCACGCCTTCAATTCTCGAAAGCTCAACTTAGAGCTCGAATCCTCGCTCAGCATGGACGTGCCCGAGAAGATGAGTTTCATGGTGATGATCATCGATGAGTTTGCAGATCTAATGATGTCAACTAGTATGGATCTAGAAACTCCAATTGCCCGCATTGCACAAATGGCCCGAGCGGTGGGTATCCACCTCATCTTGGCTACGCAGCGCCCTTCGCGCGAGGTGATTACTGGCTTAATCAAAGCAAACTTCCCTACGCGAATTGCGTTTAAGGTGGCTAGCCGAGTCAATAGCCAAATCATCCTCGACGAGAATGGGGCTGAAACACTTTTGGGAAATGGAGATATGCTCTTCCTTCCCCCCGGCTCTTCCCAGCTCACTCGCGCGCAAGGGGTCTACCTCTCCGACAGAGACATCACAGCCACTGTAGATCATCTCATCCGCACTTATGGCACCAACTATCTTCTCAAATCTTTTGATGCATTGGGTGCTGGTGACTTCTTCCCACAAAGTGGAGGGGGCAATTCAGGTGAAGACGAGCTCTATGAAAAGGCCAAAGAGTTGGTGATTACCTCAAAAACCGCATCAACCACCTTCTTGCAGCGCAAGCTCAAAGTGGGATATGCACGTGCAGCCTCACTTGTCGATGCTTTAGAAGAAAATGGGGTTGTAGGGCCTTCAGAAGGGAGTAGGCCGCGCAAAGTGTTGCTCTAACTTTTCGCGCCCATTTGATTGGGAATCATTGCAATCAGCTTGCCATGCTTTGCTTTTAATTCCTCAACTTCGAGGATGGTAACATCCCCATTACTCACTTCCACAACAGCTTCCTCTTTCCCTGTCAGAAAAAAACTAATCAGCTTATTGAGGTAGGGAACATGACCGCAGATCACCACTGATCCTCCCGGATCGAGCTCGCCGATATAGGCAAGTCCCTCATCAGTTGGGGCGGTGGCCTTAAAGGCATCTAGCGAAACTTTCACAGAGAAATCTGCTTCAAAGCTGTCTGAAATAATATCTCGTGTGGCAACTGCCCGTTGCTTTGTAGATGCAATGAAAATAGAAGGCTCTTCATCAAGTCGCTTTAAAATACGAGCCGCTCTTCTAGCTTGTTGTTTGCCCGTCTCAGAGAGGACATCCTCATCTGCAAGGCCGTGTTGGATCAATATGAGTCTCATAACTCATTTGTCGCCCAACGCACCTTTTTTTGACAAGGCTTTTCGGCCACTTGAAAAGAGTAGAGCTTCATCCCCGCTCTCATCTGAGTAAACCTCGGAGTCAGCCGCTCTGCTAACTTCTGATCAATCCGCTCGCTTGCTATCTTTTCCATCGCTGCAAGATCGCTCATCGCCCAATCAGTCAGAAGCCGATTAGCGGTTGACTCATTCAACTCCAATGAGCGCGTAGCGCCATAGATAAATAACACAGCTAGTCTAGAAAAGAGAGTATTGGGAGCAACAGATTGGTATGGACCTGTGATTTCAACTTTATTCAGCCCCCTTTCATCCATTTGCAGCACAAATCGCGGAGTCAATGTCGACTGAAAACTACAATAGTCTTCGCCAACTAACAAAACCGGCTCATGTCCATTTGAGGCGATTGTACATCCCATCTCAATATCTTCTGGCTCTCTATCACTCTGGAGTGCTTGTATATCTTCATATAAGCAACCGCTCTGCCACCGATCCAGGTCAAAGCGGAGCTGGCTCTTTTGTTCTGGCGACAAGTAGTCCAATACATGCTCACTTAGAAAACGAGCCATTGAAGAAAAGAACTGTTCCACCACAATTCCACTGGGTAGAGCATTCGATTCAAATTGATGCCCACCCATTTGTATAATCTCTTTATGATTAAACCGTGCACAAATTGTTTGCACATCGAGAATGTGTTCTGTCAATGTCGCAACCTTTGGAAAATGGTGAGCAATCAACCTAGCAATATCCTGGTAACCACTAGCGTAGGCAGCACTAATTGGAGTCATTGAATCAATCTCCACATCAAAATTGGTCTTCGCATCGATTAAGTGTTGAACTACATAGGTTTTTCCCGTCTTTATCGCGTCAAAGACCACCTTTTTTCCACCTGTAGAAGGGAAAGGCTTTTTCGCTTGATGTTCCCATAAGATTTTAGCGCAGCGCTCTTCTATTGTAGGCAGTGATCCCATGGATGACATGCTCAAATCCTCATTATCCACACCCGTTAAGTCAAGCTCATATTTCCTGCAACTATTGACACTTCCTGATTGGTGAATAATAGATCGAACAGCTAGAGGTCGCACCTTCACAACCAAAGCCCCACCTTCAACAGGTGAAGGGAGAGGAGGTTCTGACGGGTCCCTAATCACGCGAAATGTCCCTTGCTTCAGAGGGCGCACCACCCGAGTAACCCGAGCAGCACCAGAGCTCATTCGCTGTACTTTAGGTTCTTCCAGAGGAACATACCCTTTGAACTTGTCGCTGCTTGGGCTATCACCAGCTTTGCGCTCGGGAAGTAAAAAAACATTTCGCCTGTGGAGCGTTGCTTCCATCTTTTCAGAATCGACATAGGCGAGATATTCCGGCTTCATGATGTGGCCCCTACCCAGTAAGGCGTCCACGCCCCTCGCATCGTCCACCAATATGGCCAGCTTTAAAACAGGAAACTCCTCCCTCCAGTCAATATCCCTTCCTTCTGGAGAATTGTAGAGCTCTTCAAGCTGTTCCCATTGACGCAAGACAACATGATGGCGCGCCCATCTCGTGGCAGAATAGGTCTCATGGGTCCCTTCCCCTGGAGGAATGCGAAATGAGAGTTGATTTGACACCCGTAGTAAAGACATAATTTACAATCTCCGGAAATTTAATTCACAAAGAGAGTAACATCAAACAGAATAATAGCGAAGTAAACTATTATTTATTAATAGGCAGGGAGGAACTCACCCGATCTTGATGAGCAATTTCCAGCTCAAGTGATATCGAATGGGCTTGCAATACCTCTCTCACCGTACCCAGAGCCACCTTGGGGTTATTACACTCCCCCGATAAATGGCCCAAATAGACTCGCTCCATCTTATCGTGGTAAATTTCTTTTAGAAGCGCTGCCGCTGCCCGATTGGACAAATGCCCCTGCTTACTCAATACCCGCTGTTTATAGTGCATCGATCGATTGCACGCATGCACCATCTCCTCATCGTGATTGGCTTCCAATAAGAGCACATGACACCCCTCGAGGTTTGCCCGCACAAGCGAGGTGACCATCCCCAAATCGGTACAAATCCCAATCTTGGTCTCACCCATCATAAAGGTAAACATCACCGGATCGAGGGTATCGTGTTGAATAGTAAACGGAGTGATTTCAATATCCCCATAGACAAACCGCTCCCCACTTGCAAAAATCTTAAAGGTGGGCCGCACCTTAACTGAGGAAATAATTGCGCGTGCCGTATCCGCATTGCACAAAACAGGGAGATTGTGCCGCTTGGCTAGCTGATCAATCCCCTTAATGTGATCGGTATGTTCATGACTAATCAACACCGCATCTAACGTTGCAGGATCCACATCAATCTCTGCCAACTTTTCTGTGAGCGCCTTATAGCTCAAGCCACAATCAACAAGGAGTCGCGTTTGTTGGTACGCCACATAAGTTGCGTTTCCTTTTGAACCAGATGCTAGAGGACAGAAGTGAATCATGAAAGAAAGTATACAACCAAAATATTCTTCGAGCAAGAATTTTGTTTGACAATTCTTAGCCTTTTGAATATATACCACTGTTATGGAAAGAGTAAATAAAACAGATCTAAATGATCTAGATCAAACATTAGACCGGCTTTTAGAGAACGCTGTAGTTATCGAAAAGATAAACAGTGATAAAGAGTTAGAGTCTGAGTGTGAGTTACTTATCCGCACACAAGAGAGCCTCTACTCCCATTTTGCTTTCCTCCAAGAAAACATGCCCAAAAACACACCCAAACGACAAGCCGAACAAATCAAACTCAAATCGAAAAAACTCGAGCGACTCGAAAAGAAAATTCTGACCAGCGATACACTTGCCCTTACACCCAAACCGATGAAGCTGCGCAATAAGCGAATTAGTAAGCATTCAAAGAAATAAGAGCCCGTTCAATATCCTCCCTTTGAACAAGCACATGGTTTTCTAACACCTTGCAGTATGGAGTGGGCACATTCTTCCCCCCAATCCGACGAATCGGCGCATCGAGATAGTCAAATAACTCCTCAGAAATCCTTGCAGCAATCTCCGCCCCAAACCCGCACGTCAGTGACGCCTCATGCACAATTAGCACCTTCCCAGTTTTTTTCACAGAACGGGCAATGGTCTCAAAGTCGAGTGGACAAATGGTGCGCAAATCAATCAACTCCACATCTACCCCCTCTTTGGCCAAGCTCACACACACCTCATGAGATAGTGCTGTCATATATGACCAAGTGATAAGAGTAATACTCTCCCCTTCTAATACCACCTCAGCTTGCCCCAAAGGCAACACCGCCTTCTCATCTGGCTCCTTGCGTGCCGAAAAATAGCGGGAGCGGTAAAGCGCCTTATGTTCCAAAAAAACCACCGGATTGGGATTGCGAATGGCACTTTTCAATAGCCGCTTTGCATCACTGGCACAACTCGGCATCACCACATAAAGTCCTGGACAATGAGCCAAGAACGCCTCAATACTTTGTGAGTGATAAGGCCCCCCTTGAATATACCCGCCACATGGCATCCGCAACACCACAGGGCAATTCCACATCCCATTTGATCGATAATGATAAGAGGCAAGCTCATTGAATATCTGATTGATTCCGGTCCAAATATAATCGGCAAACTGAATTTCTGCCACCGGACGAAACTCTCCCGTAATCGAAAGACCAATCGCAAGGCCAATAATCGTTGACTCAGCAAGAGGTGTATTAAAACACCGATCCCCCCCAAACCTATCGGTCAAGTGCTTACTCACCCCAAAAACTCCCCCCTTATTATGCGCCACATCCTGGCCAAAGACAACAACCCCCTCATCTCTTTCCATCTCTTCAGCTAAAGCGTGATTGAGCGCATCCACCATCACAATTTCATTCCCTTCCAACACTCCATCTGATGCAATGACCTCATCCCCCTTTTTAAAGAGATGCTCTTCAACAGTCGCAGGGTCGGGAAAAGGGATCTTTTCTGCTGCTTCCGATAAAGCATTGACATACTCAATCACCTCAGCAAACAGAGCGTCTACAAACTCCCGTTTCCATCCAAGAGTTTCCATCATATAGTGGCTCATCCGAACAACCGGATCTCGACTGAGATCATCCTCCACATCAAGTGCGCTCTTGTAGAGCGCGGCATTGTCACTACTGCTATGAGGTCCAATCCGAGGCACCTTTGCAATCAACACCATCGGTCTTTCTTGGCGCCGGCACCGCTCAACCCCCTTTGCAAAAGCATTGCCATAAGCCACAAAGTCTGTCCCATCCACCTCCTCAACCAACAGATCCGCATACCCCTGGCACATATTGAAGATGCTCCCACCCGAAGTTTGTTCATACTTAGGAGTTGAAATTGCCCACTCATTATCCTGAATCACAAAAATAATCGGCAACTTGTGAATGGAAGAAAAGTTTAGCGCTTCATGAAAATCCCCTTGCGAAGTTGCCCCATCGCCTGCCGAGACATAGACCACCTCATTAGCCCCTCGCAATGCAATCCCCTTTGCCACCCCAACCGCCTGCAAAATCTGCGATCCCACACAGCTCGATTGAATCGGCATCCGCAACACATCATCAGAAAAGTGATCAGGCATACACCGCCCACCAGAAAACCGTGGGCAATCCCGCGCAATGCAGGACGCAATCACCTCCACCAAGTCACTTCCCAACCCAATCGCAAATGCTCGATCCCGATAATAGGGAAATCCCCAATCTTTTTCACTTGTCAGCAAGAGCCCCGATAAAAGCCCAACGATCTCATGCCCCTTCGTGCAAAGCTGAAAAGTCCCACCCTTATTTTGTTTCGAAAGAGTAATTGTCTTATCGTCAATTTGGCGAGCAATGAGAACTGAAATGTAAATAGAAACGCACGTGAGCTGCTCTGGGCAGAGATCCCCTTCCAGCAACCCTCGCACAAGTGATGGCCCTTCCAGCCACCGCTCCATCTCATCAACTTGATCGCTCAAATGTTGATAGATATCGCAAGAAAGTGAAAATTGAATCCCCTTTGCCGAGGCAGAAATGGTTGAACTTGTCATAGTCAGTCTTCAGAAAAAGGATAAAGTCTTACTATTTTTTCTTAGGCTTCTTTGTCTGCATCGAAGTGACACTCTTCCGACGACGCTTCTTCTCCTCGGGAGGTGCGCTCTCACCACTTGGCAAGAAACCTTGAGCAAGACCGGTCATCTTCGACAATCCATCCGCAGGAGTCCCAACTCCAACCTTTCCAGCAAGCCCCTCTTCACCACTACCAGCTGCACCCAACCCACCGAGCTGATCTTCAGGAACCACCCCGCGCAGCTTGCTCGACAAGTGACGCAAAGATTCCAACCGCTGAGAAAGTGCCTCGAGCTTCGAGTCAACCTTCACCTTCGTCGTTCCCTTCAACCCTGCCAAGAATTGCTCTTCAGTCTCAAACTTACGAGAGAAGGTCACCGCATGCGCTTTAAAATCGGGCACAAAGAGGAAGTGACGAGCACACTTAGGCACTGTCTGATAAAGATCCGTTGTAAACTCAACCACCGTCTCAGTCTTTGGATTCTGCTTCGGCGGGCGTCCCCGCTTGGGCCGCGGATTGAGCGCCTCATTCGAATAGTAGGTCTTCGACTTACTCACCATACTATTGCGTCCACTCTGCACATCTTTTGCCACCTTCGCATCAAAGACACTCACCTTCAGCTTCTCAACCACCGGCTTGGGCAGATCCATATCTTCTTCGAAGACAAACGTAAAGTCATGCTCTCTCAACCACTCAATAATCCGAATACGCGATCGCTCATTGTAGTACTGCTGCCACTTTTCCAACTCGTGCAAATGGTCATAGATGAACTCAAGGAAGTTTTCCCTCGACTCCTGCCCACCAATGATATCGAGCAACTTTTCCTTGGTGTCAATATCATACACCTTCTCGTGAACAAACCCCTCCATAAATTTTTTAGTTTCATAGAAGGAGAGCTTGGGAATCAAACAATACCGATCGGGATGGGCCTTAATCTCAGCTTCCACCTCTTCCAATTCGTCCTGGTGCTTATCCAAATTCAAAAATAGTAAGAATCCCTCCACCTTATCTAGGTAGAAGTCTCTCTCGTCATCTGACTTACTGAAGGCCTCAATTAATCGGTGAAACCGTAGAATGAGGGGCTGTTGGGCTATTTTATAATCTTCTTTCATTAACCGATCGTCTATACTGCGTTGCCCCCACTATACCATCCCCTTCTTTTACAATCAACCCCTCATTACCTATGTTAAAAAGGAAGGGCGAGCTCGTTTTTTCGGGCCCTTCACCCGATCTGCCCCTCCGGGGTATCAGTACATACGACCGAAGGGGCAGATAGTGCAAAGTGCTGCGAAAAAACCGAACTCGTTCTAGGGCGATTTCTGCTGGCTGAGAACCTCACCTACGGTGAGAACCACATCCGCATAGAAATCATCCCTAGAATCCCCCACTTATAAATTTATGCAGTTACAAGGGCGCAGATGGCCGCAGGCCAGATGCGCCCCTCACCCGAAGATCGAGCGGCCTTTAGGTCGATCGATTGAAGGGAAATCCAACGTATACTCATGAAAGCAATAATGCAACTCCATCATATTTATTAGTGGGGAATCTGAGGCGGGTACTCCTATGCGGATTTTGTGCCGCCCGTGGCGGTTGCAAAAGCCAGCAGGAGACCCCCTCAGACGAGTTCGGATTTTTCGAGAGCACTTTGCACTATCTGCCCCTTCGGTCGTATGTACTGATACCCCGGAGGGGCAGATCGGGTGAAGGGCCCGAAAAAACGAGCTCGCCCTTCCTTTTCCCCACCCCATTGTCCTCCCATACTTCTTGATTGAAATAGTTGGGGATGGTATGATTGGGGGCATGCTGGATATTAAACTACTCGAAAGTGACCCAAAAACATTCGAAACACGCCTGAGATCAAAAGACAAAGGCGCAAGCCTCGATCGCGCATTGGAACTGCATAAAGATGTGCGCAAAATTCGCATTCGTCTCGAAGAGCTGCAGGCCGAGTCAAATCGCGCGGCCAAGGAGATTGGCGCGAAAAAGCGGGCTGGCGAAGATGTGACTGAGGTGCTCGAGAAGGTAGAGGGACTCAAGGGAGAGATTGGTGAGCTGAAAGGACTGCTTCGCTCCAAGAGTGAGGCGTTTGAGCACGAGATGGCCATGTTGCCCAACTTGCCCGAGGAAGGAGTGCGGGTTTCATATGACCCGGCTGAAAATGAGGTGGTGGCAGAGTGGGGCGAGCTTCCCAAGTTTGACTTTGAGGTGAAGAGCCATATTGATATTGCCAAAGGACTTGGCATTATCGACTTTGAGCGGGGGGTGAAAGTCTCTCGGTCGGGCTTTGTTGTCTATCGTGGGATGGGCGCGCGCCTTGAGTGGGCACTGCTCCAGTGGATGATCGATTATCACGTGGGCAATGGGTTTGAGATGATTATCCCTCCCCTACTCACCAGTAGCGAGATGCTTTACAATGCCGCTCAATTTCCCAAGTTTAAAGATCAGGTGTTTCACATTCACGATGAACATTTTGACTTGTGTTTGATTCCCACCTCTGAGGTGATTTTGAATGGGCTGCACGCCGATGAGATTTTGCATGAGGGGATGTTGCCCAAGCGATTTGTAGCGATGACTCCTTGCTTCCGTCGTGAGGCGGGTGGCTATGGACATGAAAATCGGGGAATGATTCGCACCCACCAATTTAACAAGGTGGAGATGTTTGCTTTTGCTAAAGAAGATGAAAGCGACCAGGTGCAGGAAGAGTTTCGCCGGCATGCGGAGAAATTGCTCGAAGAGCTGGGACTCCACTATCGGACAACCAATTTGGTGACCGGTGATATGTCTTTTGCAGCGCAAAAAACCTACGATATTGAGGCCTACTTACCCGGTCAGGGACATTATATGGAGGTCTCATCTGTCTCTAACTGTGGAGATTTTCAGGCGCGCCGATCGAAAGCTCGCTATAAGAATGGGGAAGGGAAGATGACCCTTTGCCATACTCTGAATGGATCGGGACTTGCAACAAGCCGGGTGATGGTGGCTCTACTGGAGACTTACCAGCAAGCCGATGGCTCTGTTCTGGTTCCAGAGGTGCTCCAAAAATATGTGGGCACCGATCGCATCTCTATGGAAAAAAAATAATTTACAACTAGCTCCCTTCTGTTTATAGGTAAGCATATCACAGGATATGTGTAGGAGGAGGAGTTTTCGATGAATGGTGGTCTACGCGTCCGTGGAAAATTTCTCGTCCTATTTCTATCTGCCCTTGTTGCCCTCTCGATCTATCACTATAAATCCCCTTCCCACTCGAATAAGGGGATGGTTAAGTATGCAAACCTATATCCAAAGACGGCTATCCTTGTTGAGAGGGAGGATTATGCGGTTGAATTTGATACGGCACGCAAGGTGCCCAATTGGACCTTTGAGCATCTGACTAAGAAGTCTCTTGCCAAGCAAATGCAAAAGAAAGGGGGCGAGACCTTTCACGCCGACTCACACATCCCTCCCCACTTCCAAACATCAAACATCGACTTCTACAAGACCGGATATGACAGAGGGCACATGGCAGCAGCGGCCAATCATGCCCAATCCAAGAGGCTCTATAAGGAGACGTTTTACCTCTCTAATGTCGCTCCGCAAGAGCCTGGCTTCAATCGCTTTTATTGGAGATCGCTCGAGGAGTATGTTCGCCGCCTCACCAAGGATTATGACGATGTCTACGTGGTGAGTGGGACCACTTTTCTCCACAAAGATCGGCTCGACTCTGTGGGCCGGAAGATTCGCACCATCACCTATGAGGTGATTGGGAAGAACCAGGTGAGTGTCCCCAATGCTTTTTATAAGGTGATTCTTGCGAAATCAAAAAAGGGTACTTCTCTCTACCAGGCGTTTTGCCTCCCCAATGAGTACATTGAAGGAGACCCTCCGTTTGAAAAGTATCAAATTGGGATTCGAGAGTTAGAGAGGCTCACAGGCTCGAGTTTCTTTCCCGATGAAGCAAAGCCCACCTCTCCCCACGAATCTCTTTCTTTCCACTTTAGTGCGTTTGACGAGATGTAAACTCATCATGGGTTGCTTGCATCAATTGCGCAGCAAGGCCTATCACATTACTACACATGGTGTAAATCTCCCGCACCTGTTCGATTAGGGCGATCTGAGAGGCGGGGTCGATCAAGCATGCATCTTCATCAATACTTTCAACCTCTTCCATCAGGGTGGTTAGTGGCGTCTTTTTTTGATCGCCAAGATAACGCCCATCGAAGCGATCAAAGCCATTTTGATCCATCTGATCAATTTCCCTTTGGATAGCCTTTTGATCTTTCAAAAACTTCAATTGGGAAAGTAAGAGATTGGCCAAAGAGACGAGCTTATGGCTATTCCCAATGCTCACCCGTTGATGGGCAAAAGATGGATTTGCAATATCCACTTTTTTGGCCTTTAGACATTCCTTAAGCACAATCTCTAAGGCACTGTTTGTCTTGCCAACTAGATCTAGGCACCGGCTATCAACACCTGATCCCACATCAATTCTAGCCATCAGCACTTTTCCAAGGCGATTCAGAATATTGGTGACCGGCTGACTATTTAAATTCAGATTGGCTCTTTTCATTTGGGCAATTGCATCTTTAGCAAAGCTCAAGTCTCCAACAATCCCCTCTTTTTTCATTCGAGCCAATTGAATCATTTCCCGCTTGCGGCGAGGAGCTTGTTTGACCCTCACCCCTTCTTTCAGAGCCGATCTTTCCAAAACAAACGCATTGTACCCTTCCTCGTGAAAGCCCATTTTCACAGCCTCCTCAGCACTTGCCAATACGACTGGATCCTCTGGAAGCTGTTGTGTGATTGGACAGTAAAGCGAAACCTCTTCTTCTACTTCACATGAACCTTGAACGACAACCTGCTGGATGATTGGAGGTTTTGCCTTTAGTTCCTCTAATTCCTCCTGGAGCGCATTTGCACGAAGCCGCGCTTCTTGATCTCGTCGTTTGTGGGTTTCTCTTTGTCTTTCTGCTCGCTCTAAATTTTCCCGCGCTTGGGTAAGTTCAGATGCTAGCCGGGTCACTCGCCCCCGCAACTCAACCACCTGACTTCGTGCCGCAACAAATAGGTGGGATGTATCAATGAGTGCTTGTCTAGTCTCATTTCTTGACCGTCGCATCTCTTGAAATACCCTTTGAGGGACAACAGATGGAGTAATCAACCCTAAAGGATCTGTGGAAAGGTTACGAGATCGAGACTCGAGGCTCTCAAAGGCTTGGCGATGAGAGACTCTAGAAAGGAGGCGAGCCCTATCCAAACTTTCAGCAAGTCTGGGATCTTCATCAAATGGCCGATATTTAAGACTGAGATATGGAGAGATTTGTTCTTGATGCTGCTCTCTTTTTTGCGCAAGGGGGTAATCTTGTGCAGCATACACGCCTGGGACAAGCGGCATATTTTTGATGAGGGGATCTTTTTTCTTTTTCTTACGACGAGCAGGAGGCGACTTTCTTTCTGGCGAATCTGCATCTGCACCTGCTGCTGCCGCTTGTGGTGGTGATGGTGAGCTTATCTCCTCTTGGGTTGCCTCTTGTTTTAGATGTTTATGAAACTCCATCCAGATTTTGACATCTTTTTTTAGCCTCTCTTGATCTACATTTGGATCGTTCATATGGAGTCTTTGCCTACTCATTGCATGTTGGAGCATGAGATAGCTTGACTCTATCGTGGGGCCACTGAGTCTACTAAGAGCTTCCAAAGCGACTCGAAAGTCATCGAGAATTAAATCAGTCGGCACAGAGAAGCGAATCCACCGCTTATAGTAGGCCTGGCAAAAGTGACCAAGCATCTCGACTTTCATCTCTTTATCCCCTGGCGCAAGATAAATAAGCTCCTCCATAAAGTGTTTTCCACTCGATGTGCATCTATCTTTCCATTTGGGGAACTGGCCACAACAAGCAAAAGCAAATAAGAGATACTTTTCTCCTATCGACTTTAACACCTCTATCGCTTCATCGTCTGTCTTTGTCGACTTTAACTTTGACTCAAATGCGTTCCCAGACCGAGAACAAAACTCTTCAACAAAACTCTTGGGGTCTTTTCGAACTTTTGGATGTTGGATTGCCTTGGCGTATACCTCTTGTCTTTCCACGAGGGTTGAAAGCAAACGCCCAGCAGCAAACTCTCCAGGATGCGTCTTGGGTACATTTGTAAAAAGAGGTCCACAAGCAAAATTATTTTCTTGGGCATAAACTGCAATATCATGCATCACTCGCATTTGGTAGGCACCACTGTTTAGCCAATCAAATACCTCTTTACATTCGGGTAAATTGGCAGCGACTCCAAAACCAATTGCAGCAATACTGAGCTCTTCTCGGAACTCTTCGGTATCTTCCTCAAGTCTTGCTAAACTCAAGCAAAATTTTGCCATCACTCCCAGAAAGGCTTTAGAACAACCATCTTTGCAATTTAATTTTAAAAAGGTGCGAGCTTGCATTTGCAAGAGGGGGTGTTCCACCCACTTCAATTTCATGGACTGGTGGACATCTCTAGAAAAGGAGGTGAGCCAGCCCACCAGCAACACGATGAGATCCGCCCCAGTACACACTTTTTCATCAATTAAAATGGATGCATCCTCATTTTGCTTGGTGAAGGTATAGGCATCCCTGTACCCATTCAAAAGCAAATGGATCACAACTCCAATCACACCATAACTTTTTTTGGAAATCAGGCGATATGCACAAAGTGCCTGCATAGTCGTTTGTGGAGCTTTCGTGCAGATTGCAATGCACTTTCTCAACTGATCCACCCACTGCATCTGGTTTTGCCGAGCATCTACTTCGCCAAAGAAATGTTCATCTAAAAATGCAAGTGCATGCATCTGGGTATTCGGGTATTTTTCGGCAAACTGGATAAAACATGCCCTGAAAAATTGTTGGCACATTGCCGGCAACTTTTCCACCTGGCAAAGAAGCACTCGAGAGAGTAAATCAGGGGGAACGCTCCCTTTAAGTTCCGGATCAACTCCCAACAGTGTCTGAAGCAAATAGGTATGCCCCACAATGAGCCGTGAATCCTTCACAAATATTTCTTTTGCTAAGGCAATTAGAATGGTCTGAAGGGGAACAAACTCCTTGGCCAGATCAGGTCGTTCCGGCGCTAATCGGAGAGCAGTCACCCTTTGTAGGACAAACTCAAAATGCGCCATAAGCTCATCTGCGCTAAGGCCCCGAAGCTTCTCACACAAAATGCAAACGTCATTCAATTGGCGCTTCTCAAATTCTCCTGGCAAGAATTGATCCCCATCAAAGCAGGCTAGAAGAGCTGTTTCTCCTGCTCCTTTCATATCCCCTTTAATCTGAGGAAATTTGCCTATCAGACACTTTTTAATATGTGCTAACTTAAAAACGTCTGAACCACGATCAGAGATATCTATCTGAGCAAGTTCTGCTAAGTAGTGCCGCGCCATCCTCTCATCGCAACTATCTGACATGAAACAAGTTTTCACAAACCGCTCGAAATCGGTTGTAGTACAGCAATATCGCTTGTGACAAGCAGCGATTAATAGTGCATAATAGCATGCCTTTTGAGTATAGGTGCTTACAGGGGCTCCAAAATCGGGCACAATCACCTCTACTTCATCAAATAATCGAGTCAGTTTCTCAAAGCTTTCCATGACAGTCAAGTCTCCAAAACACCCTTGCTCAACAAAACTCTGAAAAACAATCTCCGCTCTTTCCAAAATCGCCTTTCCCAAGGGCAGGGCAGCAAACTTTTGCAGATCAAAATCAAATTTCATAGCAGTGTAAGTAGCTGGGGGATCCAATTCGAATCCCCGCCTAGCAAGCTGTTCTACCCCTGCTGTTGAAATAGCAGGAATTGGAGGCTTAGCCTCTTGTTCTACCGGAGGGGGTGATAAGTTCAACTCATGATCACATTTTTCCTCTAGCCCCTGTAATCCAATACTCATTTCATTTCCTCTATATTAGTTCATCGTGGGTTGCTTGCATTAATTGCGCAGCAAGGCCAATCACATTACTACACATGGTGTAGATCTCCCGCACCTGTTCGATTAGGGCGATCTGAGAGGCAGGCTCATCCATGCAGGCATCCTCATCGATATTTTCAACCTCTTCCATCAAGGTTGTAAGTGGTGTCTTTTTTTGCTCACCAAGATAGCGGCCATCAAATCGATCAAAACCATTCTGATCCATCTGATCAATTTCTCTTTGTAGTACGCTCTTATCTTTCAAAAACTTGAGATGAGAAAGCAAGAGATTCGCCAAAGAGACCAGCTTATGACTCTGACCAATGCTCACCCGTTGATGAGCAAAGGATGGATTTGCAATATCCACTTTTTTGGCCTTAAGGCATGCCTTAAGCACAATCTCTAAGGCGGTATTTGTCTTTCCAACTAGATCCTGACACCGGCTAGCAATACCTGATCCCACATCCATTCGAGCAGTAAGCACTTTTCCAAGTCGGTTCAAAATATTAGTGACTGGATCACTATTTAGATTCAGATTGACTCTTTCCATCTGGACAATTGCGTCTTTTGCAAAGCTCAAGTCTCCTGCAACCCCTTCTTCTTTCATTCGGGTCAGTTGAATCATTTCCCGCACCTCACTCGGCGCTTTCTTCACTTTGATCGAAGGATCAAGGCTACACCTTTCAAAAATCACCTTTTTAAATCCATTTGGACTGATTTTCAATTTAATCGCTTCATCTTCAGAAGCGAGAATGACTGGGTCTTTTGGCAGCTCTCCTGAGAGGGGACAATAAAGGGAGGCCCCTTCAGAAACCTCACACGAGGTAGGAAGGAGAATCCGCTCAAACATTCGAGGTCGTGACTCGAGCTCTTTGACCCGCATTTCAGCCTCATGTGCCCTTTGGCGACTTTGACGATCTTTTTCCCGTAGGGATTGAATGGTCTCAGCCTGCCTTGCAACAACCGCTCTTTCACCTGCCAAGTCCTGATCTAAACTGACCACCCGCTCCTTAAGGGCCAAAAGGTCTTGTTCCTGTCTTCCAAGGGTTGTCTGAGCCCTCCCAAGTCTTTTTTTAGTCTCCGCTGCAGTTTTGGCAAGACGCAAATAACGGGCTCTTAAAACCACTGGGGGTCGATCTAAGCCAAGACGATCAAGTTCAGAATCAAAATGCCTGCGAGGCTCATTTACCTTTGGAGCACGATCTGCCACCTTTGAAATCAATTGCTTGGTTTCCAATTGCTCTTGTAGGTTTGGATCTACCTCAAATGGCATGTAAGCAAGATCCAGGTGTGGAGAAATTTGCTCGGCTAGCTCCCGTGCTGCGCGCGCGGGGGGGAAATCTTGGGCGCAGTAGACACCTGGTTCAAGAGACATATTCTTTAAGGGTGAGAGCTTTTTCTTCCGCTTTCGACGCGATGCGGGTGGAGAGGTACTACCTGCAGCAGCCCGTGAAGGGGGTGGACTAGGCGGAAGAGAAGGACTCTTTGCAACTGGAGGAGGTGATGCTGAAGAGGCCCCCTTTTTCAGCTCAGCATGCTTTTTCATCCAGTGAATGACACTTGCTTTTAGAGCCTTTTTGTCTGCTTTTGGATCATTTTGACACAACTTTTGCAGACAAGATGCATGTTGAAGGTAGAGATAGACAAGCGGCAGAGAATCCTCCCCCAGACTCGTTCGATACTCTAAAATAGCACGGAAATCCTTAAGCAGAGCTTTTGTTACCTTTTTATTACGGATATACATCCGAAAATATACTAAAGAAAGATGGGAAAGAATCTTCACTTTATCCTCTGATCTCTCCATAGGCATTCCCATCAATACTTCTGCCCAGTGATGATCCCTAACATTCCATCTCCGACTATGCTTTTCAAGTGAGCCACAAAGGTGAAAGGCAAAAGCATAAGTGATTGTGCAAATGCGCACACGCTCATTTAAAAGAATTGTGTCGGACATTTTTCCAACTTTACTATAATAATCCCGATCAACCACTTTAAGTCGAGCAACCAGATCTTCCCGTAAAAACTTATCTATACTAGTGGCGTTTAAAAACTCGGTCAGAATAACCCGAAGGGCGCTTTCGTTTTCTTGGAAAAAAGTGGCTAGGTAACCGTAAGTAAATTCATCCATTGCCGTTGCTTGAGCATGTTGATAGAGCGCATGGCAAGGAAAATCCACATCTTGAGCATAACGTGCCACTTGATGTAATCCCTCAATGGGCCCCCCATCTTTTACCCAATCGTTAATCATCATATTACATTGCTCAGGGCAAGAGGTAAATACTGCCCACCCCGCGGCGTTTGTACAAATTTCATTTCGATATTGGCCAAGCATACTTGCTGGCGCTAGGGAGAGCTTTTCAAAACACTCGAATAAAAGCGAGCTAAACTTGCCCTTCCATCCATCCTCACACCGTCTGCTTAACAAAGAACTCAGACGTCGAACAAGTACCTCATCCTTTAGATACGCACCCACTTCGGGACTATCTAGATTACTTCCAAAATGGCCAATTTCAGTAACCGTAGCAACAAGTCGATATCCTGAGTTGGCCACTTTTTCTGACACATCATTCCCTTCCACCGAAGATAGCAAATGCCTCACAGCAGCATCATGTCCCTTCGTAACAAGAAGCGTAAGTGCTCCAACATCCGCCATACTATCTGCTGAAATCGCTTCAATAGCGAGCACAGCCCTTGCTGTCTGATGCGGATTTTTTTTACACATTGCCATACACTTATCGAGTGTCTCAAGCCACTTAAATTCGGGATCGCGAAAAGCATCCCCCTTATCTAATAAACCGCTAATCTCCAATACCGCGTGTGCAGTCGTGCCTGGAAAGCGCACATACATTTCATCCAAACAGGTGGCAGCAAGCTTAATAGAGTAAGGTTCGTCTTTGTTTTTGCGACATAGCGTAATCACCTCTTCTACACATCCATGGGGCATCTCGCCATTGAGTTCTGGATCAATTCCTAGCAAAAATTCAGCTGTAGACATCGCGAATGTGTGCTCCGGAGCTCGTTGAGCCACCATTTCTTTAGTAAGAGCGATGAGAATAAGTTGTAGAGTATGCACCTCATCATTCGACTCCTTTTCCGCCCCTTCTAACCGCGCATTTGCAATCAAGTTGCAACACAACTCATAGTGACTTAAAAGTGCGCTTGGTTCCACCCCTCTCAAGTCAGAAGCAAGTGCTGTGTGATCGGATAAGCCCGTGCCCTCAAAATAATCGTGCTGAAACTTTTGACCCTGAAAACAACTCGAAAGAGTGGTCTCAGAAAAGCGCTTGACTGGACCCACCACCTCATTGTAATGATCTCTAATCCACTGCCTTACAATTGACAACTTCCATAGGTGATCGGGATATAAAAGGCTCGGAAAAGTTGTAGTTGTAGAATAAAGTGCTTTTGCGAGCTCTTCTTTACTATCACATACACTAAAAGCAACTTCTGTAAAATTGAGCAAAGTCTGTTGTGTTGCCATCCTTTCTAAATTGAATAACGAAACCATAATTGCAATATGCAACGTAAACGTATCTACGACGTGAAAATCAGTGACAACTTCTCGTCCCACCTGTTGAAGCTTGACGTAAAACTCATCATAAACTCTCCTACATTCCTCAGCAGACCTGTCTTTATATTCCCCCTGGCTACAAAAGTATTCACGAAAGCACCTAACTGCCTCATCCTTCAATTTATAAGGGAGTATTTCCATTTGCGCTTCCAATCTATTTACTCTATCCTGTAGATCAGGCGACCCTCTTAATCTCAATGCATCCAAAGTTCTTTGTATACTCATCACATTTCCTCTACGCTAATTCATTGTGGGTGGCTTGCATCAATTGCGCGGCAAGGCCGATGACATTACTACACATCGTGTAGATCTCCCGCACCTGTTCGATTAGGGCAATCTGGGATGCCGGATCAACCAAGCATGCATCCTCATCGATATTTTCAACCTCTTCCATCAAGGTCGTCAGTGGCGTTGCGGCCTGTTCACCCAAATAGCGCCCATCGAAACGATCAAATCCATTCTGATCCATCTGATCAATTTCTCTTTGTAGTGCGCTCTTATCTTTCAAAAACTTGAGGTGAGATAAAAGGAGGTTTGCCAAAGAGACCAACTTATGACTCCGCCCAATGCTCACCCGCTGATGAGCAAAGGATGGATTTGCAATATCCACTTTTTTGGCCTCAAGGCACGCCTTGAGAACAATCTCTAAGGCACTATTTGTCTTTCCAACTAGATCCTGACACCGGCTGGCAATACCTGATCCCACATCCATTCGGGCAGTAAGCACTTTGACAAGTCGGTTCAAAATTTTGGTAACTGGATCACTGTTGAGATTCAGATTGACTCTCCTCATCTGGGTAATTGCATCTTTAGCAAAACTCAGGTCTCCAGCAACCCCCTCTTTTTTCATTCGGGTGAGTTGGATCAGTTCCCGCTTATGGCGAGGCGCTTTTTTTACCTTCACCCCTTCTTTCACAGCCTCCCTTTCCAAAACAAACGCATTGTATCCCTCGTCGTGAAAGCCCATTTTCAGAGCCTCTTCGGCGCTTGCCAAAACGACTGGATCCTGAGGAAGCTTGTGGGTGATTGGACAGTAGAGCAACGCCTCTTCTTCAACTTCACACGAGCCTTGGACAACGACTTGTTGGACGATAGGTGGTCTTGCTTTCAGCTCATCTACCTCTACTTGGAGAGCGTTGGCTCGAAGACGCACTTCTTGATCCCGTCGCTTGTGCTTTTCAACCTTTTGGGCTTGTTTTGCACAGTCAATTTCAAGTTGAGCCACAGTTGCTCTTTCCCTCGCCAATTCATCTTCTAGGCTAATCATCCGCTGCTTGAGATCTAAAAGGGCTTGGTCCTTTTTCCCCAAATCTGCTCGAGCTATTTGAAGCGCCCCTTGTGTCCGCTTTGCAGTCTGTGCAAGACGCAAATAACGGGCTCTTAAAACCACTGGGGGTCGATTTAAGCCAAGACGATCAAGTTCAGAATCAAAATGCCTGCGAGGCTCATTTACCTCTGGAGCACGATCTGCCACCTTTGAGATCAAGTGCTTGGTTTGCAATTGCTCCTCTAGGTTTGGGTCCACCTCAAATGGCACATATACAAGATCAAGGTGTGGAGAAATTTGCTCAACCCGCTTTTCCCGGAGCTTGGCTTGAGGGAAATCTTTGGCCCGATAGACACCTGGCTCAAGAGACATATTCTTTAGGTGTGAAGGCTTTTTCTTTTTCTTTCGACGCGCTGCGGGTGGAGATGTACTGCCAGCAGCAGCCCGTAAGGGGGAGCGGCTAGTTGAAGGGGAGGGACTTGCTGCAGGGGGTGCGGGTGGCGGAGTGGGCGGGGGTGGTGAGGTGGGGACCACCTCCTCGGAGAAAGCCTTTTTAAGGGCTGCATGCTGACCCATCCACATCTGTACAGACCTCTTAAGAGCCGCATGATCTGCTGTTGGATCATCTCTACACAATTTCTCAAGGCAAACTGCATGTTGTAAATAGAGATAGACGAGTGGAAGGGTATGCCCTCCTCGCTCGCTTCTCGCTTCCAAAATGGCGAAGAAATCATCGAGCTGAGCTCTAGTCACCTTTTGGTTGCGGATATAGAGACGGAAGTAGGCTAAAGAAAGGTGGGATAGGATCAATAACTTTTGATCGCGAGAGCCGGGGGCAGCTTCAATGATTTCATCGACAAAATGATTCCCTGTTTTACACCGTCTCTCTTTCCAATCGGGAAATTGGCCACATGAAAATAGAGCAAAGGCGCAATACATTGCACAAAGACGTAATTTAGGGTCAGCAATCAGTGTATCTGTCATCTCACCAACCATTAGCCCATAGGCTTGATTAAACACATGTAACTGATTTCCCATCTTCGAAGTGAGATACTCCTCAGGGCCGTTGGTTGTTTGAATCAGTTGAAACAGCTCTTTGAAAGTTTTTTCATTCTCTTTAAGCAGACTCACCAAGTATCCGTAGGAAAATTCATCCATCACTTCTGCTTTTGCGTGCTGATAGAGGGGATAACAAGAAAAATTGGCTGCTTGAGCAATTTCTGCTATTGGGCGTAGGTCAGCAATTGTCTCTCTATGCGTTTTCCATTGAATAATCATATCCTTTGTCAATTCTTCTTGAGAGAATACAACTCCCCAACCGGCAGCATTTGTACAAATTTCATCGCTATACTTATCAAGCCCCCCTTTGGGTACTAGGGAAAGATCTCGAAAACAGCGAAAAAGCATGAGACGAATACTTCCATTCCATCCCGAAGGACAATCTCGTGTTGCCCATGCAATAACTCTGAGACGGATAAAGCTATTGTCACAGTAGTAATACGCTTGTGATTGTTGGACATCGGTGCCAAAATACCCAACGGTCCCAATCATGTGGACAAATACTGCTTCGGCATTTTTTAGCTTCTCCTCTACACTATCCCCACCCAATCCAGCTATAAGCACGTCTAAGCTTGCTTTATATCCATGGAGAACAAAGTTTATAAATGATTTGACATACATCATTCCCATAGACGAAATGACGTGATAAGCAGCTACAGCTTTGGCTGTCTTATCGTGATCCCGGCGACATATCTCTACCCACTTTTCTAACTTTTCAGTCCACGAAAATTTACGATCACGAACCTTTGATGAAACTTCAAAGATATCGGCGATATTCATCACAGCGGCCATGGGAGAGTCTGGAAAACAAGCGCTCATTTGTCTTAAGCACGCATGCGCAATCTCCATATCGCATTTCACCCGACTATACAACTCACACACTTGATCGATACATCCCTTTGGCATCTGGCCATTCAGTTCGGGATCGACTTTGAGTAAAAATTCAACGACTGCTACATGATGAGAGCGTTCATCACTCGCTTTTTGAATCACTATTTCATTACAAACAGCAAGCAGTATTTGCTGCAAATCCTTAATTTCATCATTTGGTTGTTTTCGGGCCCACCCCTTGCGCTTCTCCCCTATCAAGGCACAACACTCATAAAATAGGCTCATTAAGTCAGCAGGAGCAAGATCCCTCAGGTCTAATGCAAGCTGGTCTTTTATAGCGGTGGGTGAGAGTGCATAGGCACTGTGACAAAACTCTTTCCCATTCAAATGCTGAGATAAAATTGTTTGAGAATAGGGCTTACTTGGACCAATCAACTCAGAATACTTTTTCCGAAGCCATTGTTTCATACGGGGAAACTTCCATAGATGGTGCAAATCTAATGAAGTCCCTTGAGGCTCCGTTGTATTGTAGAGAGTAGCAGCAAAAGCTTTTTCATCTGGACAAACATCAAGAGCCGTTTTGACAAAGATGAGAAATGTATCGATTGAGAAAGCCTCTGAGAGCTCGATAAACTCACCGATGATTATATCATGTATCGAAATAGACTCTGTATCCGATCCGGACATCTTACATTCACTCTCTAACCTTTCGACCAATTCTACATAGATCGCATGAAAGTGGTATGGTGAGTGATCCTCGAAAGCCCTCTGGCTAAGGAGTTCCTGAAGGCTCTCTTTCGCCACCTTTCTTAATGGCAGAGAGATCTCTATGTTTGCTTGACTTGACACACCTGCCTGACCAGCCCCTTCTATAGAAGATTGTTGTATACTCATCCCCTTCTCCTCTAATTTAAATCGTCATGTGTAGCGCACATCAAATTGGCTGCCAAGCCGACTACACTGCTACACATGGCAAAAATCTCACGCACCTGCTCAATCAGTGCCACTTGAGCCCCTGGGTCATCTAAACAAGCCACCTCATCAATTTGCTCCACTTCTAGCATCAGCTTCCCAAGAGGTGAGGTTTCATGATCAAATGTATAGCGCAAATCAACCCGGTTAAACCCATCTACTTCCATCTTCTTGAGCTCAGCTCGCAACGCCGACTGATCGGGGATCGACTTTAGCTCATCTAAAAGTGTCTCTGCAAGTGAAGTGATCCTGTGACTTTTCCCCATCGAAACCGCCTGCTTGGGCAAAACGATGCGGTTGATATCTACCCCCTTTGCAACGAGACAAGCCTTGATTACAAGCTCTAAGGTGGTGTTGGTTTTCTGCACGAGATCATTACACCGACTTCCCACACTCGAATGGATATCGATTGGGGAATGAAAAACTTTTCTCAGTAGTGGAAGGATTTTTTTCACCCCTTCTGCCGGTAAATTCAGATAACACCGCTCCATTTTAGCCATTGCTCCTCGAGCAAAGCTTAAATCACCTGCAATCCCCTCTTTTTTCATTCGGGTGAGTTGAATCATTTCCCGCTTGCGGCGAGGTGCTTTTTTCACCTTCACCCCATCCTTCACGGCCGATCTTTCTAAAATAAAGGCATTGTACCCTTCCTCGTGAAAGCCCATTTTTTGAGCCTCCTCAGCGCTTGCCAAAACGACTGGATCCTCAGGCAGCTCTTGGGTGATTGGGCAATAGAGCAAAGCCTCTTCTGCGACTTCACACGAGTCTGGCACCACGACCTGCTGAATAATCGGAGGTCTTTGATTCAGCTCATCAACCTCGGCCTGAAGAGCATTGGCGCGGAGTCTCGCCTCCTGATCTCGTCGCTTGTGCTTTTCAACCTTAGCCGATTGTTTGGCACAATCGGTCTCGAGTTGAACCACACGCTCAGCTAGCTCTCGATTCTCACCTTCTACTCTGGAGGCCACTCTTCGCGTCTCCACAAGCTCTCTACTTTTTGCCTTGAGTCGTCTTTCTAGCGCAGTACACCGCTCTCGGTAATCTGGCTGAATTAAATCTTGCTCAAAGTGGACCCTTCGACCTGCCAGAGGTACCCATCCTCTCTCTGACAACTCAGGTTTACTCTTTGGATTCGGTTCTTCTTCAATTGCTTGAGGAGTCACACAGATTGGCTCCTGCTCAACTTTTGGAGAGACTTGTGTGTCTGAAACTTCGGATGGAGGTGAAGGAGTTTTGTTTTTCTTCTTTTTCCGCTTTTTCTTCGCCGCTGCTGATGCATCCGGACTTGTACTCGGACTGGCACCCGCAGCTTTGCTCTCTCTTTGGTCTTGTGCTTCAAAAAGAGATCTCAACTCTGCAACTGTACATACCCTGCCTTCTCGCAACTCAGATTGTTGGTAGCTGTCCGCCCACTCCCAAAAAGCCACTTCTGCAAGCTCTTTTTCAACCTTCTGATTGGGATTGGTTTGGAAAAACTCCAACCGCTTCCTAGCATACTTCAGATTGAGACTGACGAAACGGCGCGAAGGGACTGCCATCTCCTCGATATATCCTAGCATCCACCTAAAGTCGTCAAAGGCAGCTTGCGATCTCAATTGAATCCCTAAATAGTTTTCACAAAATACATCGCAAATATGGAGCAATTGCCAAAATTCATTTTCTTTCCGCATTGGATAGCGCCGCATGGGTTCATATAGTATGTGATGTTTTGTAGGCAGCTTTCGATTTAGACAATGGGGATAACTACCAATCAACCCAATAGCTACAATACGTGCTGCCTCTGCAATTTGTTCTGGAAGTTCCTCTTGGGTCACTCCGAGCGCTGGGTTAGCGTGTGTTTTTTCTATCTTGGCCATATTCTCATTAATAAAACTAAGAGAAGTCCTTCCAAATTTTGTTGGGTGCAAGGCATTTTGACTATGCTGATAGAGGTGAAGACAATTTTCAACCCTTTTAAATAACATTTGCGAGTACCAGCCAAGCTTAACGATTTTAGCATCTGGAATAAAGGATTTGGCTCTTTCAAGAAATTCTGGGCATTTCACTCCATTGAATACGACCGTTTCATAAATCTGCTTACTCAACTGTTCAAATACATTCATATGATGTTCAGTAGAATCGATTGCATTAAATTTCTTCCACGCACTCAAGAAAAAACCCCGATGTTTAGAGTATAGGGCACATTTTGTCGCAGCAAGGGCAATAGAGCAAGAAGTCGAAAAAGCACTGGTTCCAACCATCTCTCTATAGAAGTTGGCCATAAGACCAGAAAGAGTCGCCTCATGTGGGTAACGCCCGTAACCATCCCCTAACAGCTTATCCATAATCTGAAAAGAATACTCATCACACTGTGCTTGCCTCGCTGCCATCTCCTCATCAAAGAGCTGACGGTGACAAAGTAGCTCTCCCATACAAAAGATGTGGATCACCCGCGCGAGATTAACCTTCATTGCCTCTTGACAGAGAGGGCCCACTAATTGAAAAACACTTTTAGTCCCCCTCATCAAAGCGATTCCAAATGCAGCAATATTCCGCCCCGCTTCCGTTGAGCCAAAAACCATATAAACCTGGAAATAAACCACCCCCCGTTCTGAGGCATTTTTCCAACACTTAAAAATCTTATCCATCGAGTTAATTGGTAGTTGATTGCCCCTATCTTCTACCCCCTCTAATAGCTTGAGCGATGCAAATACAGAAGAGGAATTAGTCTGTGCAATTTGATCAATCAACGTGCGCACCAGTGCAACTGCTAGGGGGAATGTAAACTTTGCGAGATTATATCGGGTGCAGATTAAAAACGCCTCTTCAGTTACTTCACCTCTATGATGAGGGTCAGCGATCTTTAGAATCTCCCGAATCAGCTCGAGCTCTTGCTCAATGTTCTGCGTAGCCTCTAACCGAGCAACCAGTTCCCTTTGTGCCTCCGCAAAACCCTCTCCAAACTGACCCGATTTGCGCGCTTCAATGTTGACAAGGAACAGCCCCTCAAGAATCTCTTTTCCCCCTTTTAAGGTGATCGTTGCCGTCTCCTCTACCTTTGAGACAGCCCATTCTATCCCTTCTTCCACCTCAGGGAAAAGTGCACCCTCTACCAGCTCCAAATCCCCATCAGCTGACCTCTGCACTCTAGATGTATCTGCACTTAAAATAGTAGACATTCTCCCTCCCGAAAAGAACTAAGGCGTCAATTATACCATAAAACCCCCTTGAACTCAACATATTAAAATAATTTATACTATATCTTGCCTTAGAAAAGACCAGATTGCCCAAGTAGATTAGGGTGGCATGATATTTAGGGAGGGTCATGAACCATTATTGCATTTCATCAGATGTGGCCTGCATCAATCTAGCGGCTAAGCCAATGACATTGCCACACATGGCATAGATCTCGCGCACCTGCTCGATGAGTGCCATCTGGGTTTCTGGGTCGTGCAAGGCGGCTTCTTCATCAATACTTTCTACAGATTCCATCAGTCGATTCAATGGGGTCTCAAACTGGTCACCCAGATAGCGCAGATCAATGCGGTCAAATCCATCCGCCTTCATCTGAGCAATTTCTTGTTTCAAAGCCTTCTCATCAGACAAAGCCTGGAGTTGAGAAAGTAATAGCTCAGCAAGCGAGACAACCTTGTGACTCCGATCCATGCTCACCTTTTGATGAGCAAACATTTGCCCTTTTACGTCTACCTTCTTAGCCTCTAAACACCCTTTAAGCACAAGTTCAAGTAAGGTGTTTGTCTTACCCACAAGATCTTGGCATCGACTAGCAATTCCCACTCCAATTTCCATCCGGGCACCGAGCACATTGCGCAATCGGACAATCATCCTCGCAACAGGAAAAAGATTCATATTGAGATTCATCTGCTCCATCCCCTGCAAAGCAGATTTGGCAAAGCTCAAATCACCTGCGACTCCCTCTGTTTTCATGCGGGTCAATTGGACAAGTGCCTGCCTTTCTTCTGAGGCCTCGATAAACTCCACACCCTCGGGAAGAGCGCTTTTTTCAAAGAGAAGGAGATGAGCCCCTTCGGGATTAATGCGAAGCTTTTCGGCATCTTCTCTTGACGCCAGCTGGACGGGGTGTTTAGGCAGTTGACCAGACAGGGGACAATAGAGCATTGCGGCCTCATCATCTTCACAAGAGCGCACCAGTACAGTACGATGTTCGATAGGAGGTCTTGCTTCGAGTTCCTCAATCTTCTTTTTCGCTCGTGCTAAATGCGCCTCAGCCTCATTAGCACGCATTCTTGCCTTTTGATCTCTTTCCCGATGAGACTCTCTCTGTTTTTCAGCTCGCTCAAGGGCTTGGCGGGTTTCGGCCACCTCTGTCTCAAGCATTTGAGTACGCCCTTGTAGCTGCTGATACTTTTCACGCAAGGCTCCCCTCCTCTCCCGAGATAACTCAAGGTCCCCTGCTAACTTGCGACAAGCTTGTTGAGATTGAGTATACTGCCCGAGTGGGACAACCTTTAGCCGCCTTAAGCCAATGGGAGATGCCTCAATGGGATCTTGCAACACACTTTGCACGGGCTCCTCTTTTCCCCTTGGTCCAAACGATTGGGAAAAGCGCTCAATCAGCACACTTTCTTCATCCTTAAAAACTGGGGTCGCTGCCGCCGCGGCTGCCGCTACTTCCTGAACTTTCGGCTCTGGTGTGGATTTCTTTTTTCGCCGATGCTTTTTTCGGCCACCTGCTGCTCCTGGCGGAGAAGAACGCTCAGTTGGCTCAGGAGACTTTTTGCCTTCTAACTGCTCTTCTAATTCCTCAATGGTAAGCAGAGACTTTTTGTCCTTTTCCAATTTGCTTTGCAGCGCCTGCAGATTTAGCCAATGTCTAGACTCATCTTGGCTTTTTACTCCCCCAAAACGGCGCTTCCATAGAGCCAGTGATGAAAATACCTTCAATAGCCCAACAGAGCGCTCGCCAAGGCTTCTTCTATAATTCAAGATAGCTTCAAAATCAGTGACACATAGAGGTGAAGCATTCTGATTATTCAAATTTTTTCGAAAAAAGATCTGAGAGAGATAGTCTAATATACGGATCTTCTCCTCTTTTGTTCCACTATATTGATCGAGGATCGCCCACAAAAAGTGTTGCCCAGGCCTGGTCAATCTTGTTTTCCAATTGTCCATCCGACCGCAAAGAGAAAAGGCATAGTACAATAGCCCCATGTTTTTCCAAAAACTTAGAGTCGCATCCCCTGTCTTCCCCTTCATCACTTCCACAACAGTCTCTTGGGAACTCGTATGTATTAAATCAATCATTTTTCCTAACAACTGAGCGGGATGGTCCACTTGCCCCAATTGATTATGGTATTCGGAAAAAACGGTGGATAAGATCGTATATACCGAGAGGCTGATTCCATATTCAAACTCACTGTACCCCCTGTCGTAAAGATACAGATATATGCTCAGCATATAGAGGTCATTTTCTTGTGCATGGCGACCGGCAAGTGTGAGGTTGCGCATGGCAAGTGGTGAAATGAAATCCCCTTCTGATAGTAATTCAGCACACCGGGTAGTGTCCCTTACAACGACACACCAATTCGTCGCAACAAGACGCACTTCTTCAGTATGAATTCCGCAAACTTCCCCACCTAATCTATGGCAATGAGATGAGAACCTGTGAGCGAGTTGAGAAAAACTCGAACTCCACCCATCCATGCATATCCCTTTTACCCACGACGCCATACGGTGTCGAAGTTCCCCAGAATGGACCCAATGATTCTCAGAAGGCACCTTGTGCGACCCAAGAATGGCTGCAACAAAACTTACTCCGCAAACAACTGTCATCTCAACCATGACTTCTCGCCGATTCCCATTCATCCGACTTTCTGGCTCACTGTCGATGTAGCGCTCCACTCCCTCATAGCCATCTAGGACCAGATGGATGAGTCCGGCAATTGGATATCCCGATCTTCGGTAGATCTCACCAAATGCCTTTAAAGCCTTGCGCGTCTCGTCTGCTTGAGAATCTCTTAGCCTGATCAGTATCTTATCTAGCCTTTCAACTTGACCAAACATCTCTTCTGGCTGATGCTCTCTATATAAAAGAGCATCGAATTCCATGATCCCAGCAATTGATGAATTGGGGTAAAGTCTTCTCATCGAATGTAGACAAGCACATAAGTTTCTACTCACCAATTCTGGCATCTCCTCAGGCCATTTGGTATCTACAATGTCATCGAGAAGCTCGAGCGCCACCTTCCCTGAAAGTTTAGGGTCATGTTTTGAGAGAAGCTCAATCAATGTCACATAGGGTGCGAGTTGAGAAGGGGCAACGACATGAATATATCTTGCAAAAGCATACAGTGTGCGTTGATAATCACCCAACCTCTTTAATTGCGCCTCGTTAGTCGCCTGCCACCGTTCTGAATGTACGACATTTAATATGGACTCAAAAGAGAACATCAATTGATCAATACTCAGCTTGCGCACAATAGAGATAAACTCTTTGTATTGACTCACCTTATCTGCCCCCGATTTATCGAGAAAAAGTTTTCCTTTCAATTCCCGTTCCACATCCTTTGTATCCATTTTACCAGTTGATTCAAGTACAAATGGGCACATCTCGACTATTGATTGACGAATAGAAGAAAACCCGAGATGAAAAACCTCTGAAAAGCTGTGGTATTCCATAGTCCCAATCAACTCATAGACTTGCTTGATCATCGAATCGCTAAATTCACTTGCAATCAGACACCCAACAGTCAAGTTCTTTAACCCCGGAATACTTGTCTCGGCCATATTAGATAGTGCAAGCATGAGCACCGAATAATGTTTGGTCGCCTCTTTTCCTTTTGTCTTCTCCTGTAGATTGGAAGGGATTTTCTCTTGAATCTGGGCAAATAGCTTTGAATATAGTGCAGCTGCAGCTACAGGCTCTAGATTATCAAACTCCCCCTTATTAATTGCATTAGATAGAATGAATTGACCATGCTTGCGCATTGCTACGATATAGTCTGTAGACGCCTCGCCAAAAGGCTTTACCGCCACAGGAGATGTATTGGGAAACATTTGCCGGGTCACTTGCTGTGCGCGCTCTATCGCACTCTTTACCGTCTCTTCTCCATCAGCTCCAGCCCCACCAGATTCAGCAGTAATTGGGCCTTCTTGCCACTGGGCAGCATCCGCTGTCTTTAATATTTCACTTAATCGAGCAGGTTGGCTCATATTCTTTCCCCCGTCTTACACTTACTTGCCGCCTGAACAGAACTACTTGACATTGGTCCTCCAGAAACGAACTAAGCCAAATATTATATCAAGAAATACCCTTCTACTCAACTCATTAAAAAAACTTTATATGTATGAGGGGAAAATGCTATCCCATACGGGGAGATTCAAACATCGATTATATAGTAAGACAGACGCGAGCAAGCGTCAGGGCACTTGAGAGCCATTGATAGACATCTTGCGCCTGCATCTCGGCTTGTGCGCGCAAGTCACTATCTAACGATATCCTGCGCCGATTCACCCGCTTCAAGCCATGCAAAACACTTTTTAAGCTAGTCGGGGACTCATCGGGACCTGGAGCGTAGCGCATATCCAGAGCATCGACATTGAGATTGAGAATACCCTGCCTAAGCTCCTTGTTATCTCTTTTGAGTGCTCCCTGGAGCCGTTCAAAGAGGCTTGAGACCCGGTGACTACTTGCCATCGAGACCCGTTGCTTCTCAAATGCTTCATCCCGAATAGGCACACCAAGTGTGATGAGCTTCATCTTCACAATTTGCTCGAGCAAAGTGTGAACAAGCGGAGCCGCTTCTCGCACAACAAAAACGAGATGGGAGGGGGGCAATTCATCATCAAACTTGAATAAAAGCTCTTCCAGACCAGTCTGAATCTCGATCGCATGTTCTCCACGCCGTCCACGCATCAGCTCTTGCAACTCCCCTAACTGCCCACAGATAAAAGAAGTATCTGCCCATCTTCTCTCTTTTTTGGGAGGCATGAGTGCTGACTCCTTTTTCTTTGCTGCAATGAGCTCTTGAAGCTTTGCCACATTAGGCTCGATAAACACCTCATCTTGACTCACCTTTCGGCCAACCATTGCCTCCATTCTAGATAAGGTTGCTTCTCGATCAAACAACACCCCATGCTCACTAACACCCGCATCAAACCCAAGGACGCGCGCTCCCTCTTCAGTAATGGCTACAGGCTCTTTCGGATAATCGCCAAGGATGGGGCAATAGAGGTGAGCTGTATCAGCCCCCTGTTCAACGACAACACGCAATGCTGCCATCTCTTCTTTCATGCGCGCATTTTCATCTTTGACCTCACGAGCACGCTCACGTATCCGGTGATCTCTTTCTTGAAGTTTGAGCACCTTTTGCTCATGAGAGGCTGCCTTAGCTTTCTCTAAAGCAAGCTCTTCTTGTAATGAGTGGACCCGCCCTTCAAGCTCTTTTCTAGCCGATCGTTCCTCTTGATACACAGCTTGCACTTCTGATAACTCGCGGCATACAGCCTTCAGCTTTCTTTTCACCACAGGTAAACACTGCTCATGGGCTTGAGTGAACTTCTCTTTCAACTTTGGGTCCACTTGAAATGGCTCATACCAAAGGTTGAGTGCAGGATCAATTTGCTCTTTTACATGTGGCCTCACTTTCCTTTGTGGAAAATCACTTGCTAAATAACGGCCAGGCTGCAATGGCATCTTCTCCAAGGGGCTCTTCTCCCCCGACTTTTTACGTCTCTTTTTCTTGGAGGGGGATGTTTTAGGTGGCGTAGCGGGCTCTGGAGAAGTTGCAGCTGGTCTGACCGATGGCGTTTTTGATCTCATCATTCCCATTGCGGCAAAAGCGATTGCAAGTGTTGATTGCTGCTGAATAGAACATGAAAAACATGAGCGCACATTAGGAGGTGGCTCCTTTCGTTCCATGTTCACCTCTCGCAGTTTACACATGTTATAAAGGGTTGCAGCAAGGCAAGTATGCATGGGCCTTGACCTAGACTTAATCGCCTCTTGCAAATTTCTCCAAAATTCTTCTTCTAGCTGACATAGCTCAAAAAACTCATCCCCTTTCTCAAATAGCTCACCTCGAGAGAGTCGATAGTGGGTGAGTGAGTGAATAGATCGGGCAAGCCCAGTCTCATCGGGTGCCTCGAAGAGGACATATTCAGTATATAAGGCCAGATCAAGGGTCATTCGATCCCAAGGCCGCTGACTATCCACCATCTTTTGAATCCAACTTTCTAAGTAGCGGGCAATTCGGCGCTTGATCACCCGATTTGAAAAATCCTGCTGGATTGTACTGAGGAACCATAGCCCACGATCTTCCCTCTCAAACATACGTTCTTCTAATAACCCTAAACATTGAAAATGGAACTGATAGGCAAATAGCCCTAAAGGAAGTCCCAACTCCTGTAACATTCCCATACAATGAAGGGACATTCGAGTCACTATCACTTCAGAGGTGAGGTCAGCTTCTTTCTTTGCCTCTTTCTTCAACCCCCTTAATTTGGCACTCAACGCCTCTTCAATCACAGCGATAGATGGCTCATTTGTCGGGACAAGCTTCAAGCAAGCTGCAGCAACTTGTAACCTAAACCACCCCCCTTTTTTTGCACAAGCGACAACATTGGATACAGCCTGTTCAATCACCTCTCTTCCCTCTACAGAATCCCACTTGAGAATTGCAAATTTACCCAACCATGAAAGAACCATTTGCTCTTGAGCTTGACGCAAAGGGAGAGCAAGAGTCTTGGCCATGCAAAAATCAGGCAAGGGGACATGGTGTACAATGTAAGTGCCAAGAAAGGTTGTCATCTCTTCAACAAAAATGCCCTCGGTTATCTTTGCTTGATGAAGGATTGTCCAAAGCTTCTCCCGCACGACCTTATCCTTAGATAACACATCAGAGATCTCCTCAATCGTTGGCATCACCGAAAGATGGCTTCCTAGTATTCGAACAAATGCAGCGAGTATTTCTACTTGAGCTTCTGTAGAAACACTTGGCTGAATGAGCAACTCGAAAAACTTTGCAAGCCGCCCCAGAGCGAGATCCTCTTGACAAAAGGATGACAAATAGAGTTGAGTCAATCGAATATGAACAACTCCAACTTCATTTCTTCCCTCTCGTACCCAATCACACAAGAATTGATCAAGGCGTCGAAGAAGCGCACTCGAATCTTCTTTTACCTGCTCAGTTAAACGTTGAGCAAGCTGACTCATAAGCTGAAAAAAATCTGGATAATCCTGACAGAGGATAGTGACAAAAATTTTCCTTACAGCCCTCCCTGCCAATGGATGTTGTTGATGAGCTAAGAAATGATCTAAGCGAGCCTTTGCAATTTTAGGACGATTGCAAAATAGGCAGATAAGCAGTTGATTGAGTTGCAATGCTATTGGAGAGATCTCTTCTGAGTGGTGTAGACAATAATTGACTAAAGACCAAAACACATGAACCGTCAAGAGATCCTCTCCCACCAATGGTTCGGCAAATTCAATACGATCCATATCCACAATCAGCTGCTCCATTGCCACTTGCCTCTCTTTTGGGGTCCAGCTATGGATCGATGCAAACACTTGCCTGGGTTCGGGGTCTTTCAATCCTCTTAGATCGTCTAGACTTGTACACACCCTCCCCCTCACATCAAATGCCGTATAGGCTTGCACAATTGTAGGTGTTGACCCGAGAATCTCCAACGCAAACTGCAGCAACACCATCTTTGTATCTATTGAGATCTCTCGACTTGTTCCCCGCTCATGTATCGAGTGGCACAATTTAACCCCCAAACGATATCGCTCTTCTGGTGGGCATCGATCCAATAAAAGAGCTACTACACTAGGCTCTATCGGCAAAGTCCCATTCACTAACGTTTGATGGATATAGCCAAAAATCACACACTCAATATACAGGGCAATATCCATGGCAACACCCCCTTGCTGATCGCACTCAATCACCTGGTCAAGCACCAATGCAATGGTTTCTTTATTCGCCTCCCAATCAAACAGAACCGGAGCTTTACTCATCAACGTCTCGCCCAACCTCTTTGACCCTTCATGTCCAAAAAAAAGGGGGTCAGGCAATGCCTCTTTTAAACGCCCATGAACCCTTTCGACACTGAGCGCACTTTCCACATGCGAGGGTGCTCTACCAACCGCGCTGACCGCGCTGGCACCACCTGCAACTGCAGCCGCACCGGCGCCGGCATCTGCTGAGCTTTCACCTACACCCAACGCATTCTTTGCAGAATTTGTCCCAAAAACGCTCATTTTGTCCCCTAAATTTTCATATCAATCGAAAAATTATAGCAGAATAACTATATATGATGAACAATAAACATTATTTTAATACAGAAAGACACACACACGCCAGTGTCAGTGTATTTGAGAGCCATTGATAGACATCTTGCGCCTGCATCTCGGCTTGTGCACGCAGGTCACTATCCAATGATAGTATGCGCCGATTAACCCGCTTTAAGCCATGCAAAATGCTTTTTAGGCTAGTGGGAGACTCATCGGGACCTGGAGCGTAGCGCATATCGAGTGCATCGACGTTGAGATTGTTGATCCCATCAGCAAGCTCTTGGCTTTTTTTCTCGTGGGTTTCTTGGAGGCGCTCAAGGAGGCTTGAGACCCGGTGGCTGCTTGCCATGGAGACTTTCTGACCATCAAAAACCTCATCCCGAAGTGAAACGCCATGAGCAACTAGCTGCATTTTCACAATTTGCTCGAGCAGGGTGTGGACAAGTGGGGCGGCTTCTCGAACGACAAAGACCAGTTGGGAGGGGGGAATCTCATCGTCAAATTTCAGGAGAAGCTCCTCTATTCCCTCTAGGATCTCTTTCGCATGTCCTCCTCTTTTCGGCTGCATCTGCTTTTGCAAATCGAGCAGCTGTGAGCAGATAAAGGAGGTGTCTGCTGTTTTGCGCGCTTTTTTAGGAGGGGCAAGTGCTGATTCTTTCTTCTTCACACTGATGAGTTCTTGGAGTTTTTCTACCCGTGCCTCCACAAAGACTGCTTCTTCATCCACCTTTCGCCCTACCTTTTCCTCCATACGCAAGAGGGTTGCCTCTTTATCAAACAAGATGCCATGCTCAGATACGTCTAGACTAAATCCAAGAATCCGCGCTCCCTCTTCTGTGATGGCAACAGGCACCCTTGGATAATCCCCATGGATGGGGCAATAGAGGTGAGCTGTATCGGGAGATTGCTCTAGTGCCACTTCCAAACGGCCCACTTTTTCTTTCAAAAGGGCATTTTCCTCTTCAGCAGCACGCGCGCGCATGCGGGTTTTGTGATCCTTTTCTTCAAGGGTTCTCACTCGATTTTGGTAACTTGCCGCAGCCGCCCTTTCTTGTACGAGCGCTTCTTCCAACGATTTCACCCGCCCCTCCAAACTCGAAGAGACCCTCATTGCTTGCTGAATTTCGTCTTGAGCCAGATGGAGAGCCTCATTTGCACTGTCGAGCGCTTGACATTTAGCTGTCAACATACGCCTTGGGACAAAAGGGGTGTGTTGATGGGCAAACTCCAATTGCTCGTCGAGAGATGGATCTCTTACAAAGGGGCGGTAGTTGAGGTCAAGGGCAGCACTAATCTGCTGCTTCTCAACTTGGGATCTTGTTTCGAGTGGATAGTCGAGTAATCCATATTCGCCGGGTTTTTGAGACATCCGCTCGAACGGATCTTCTTTTTTCTCTGGTCTTGTAGCTGCGGGCGGACTCTTACTCGCGCCACCTGCCCTTTTCCTTCGATTCCTTTTCTTAGGATTCCCTGCTGCTGCCTTCTCTTCTAAAACGGGGCTATCTCCCTTAGTTGAGGCTTGACTCAATGGACTTGCCATCGGCGGCGATCCCGCCACACCTTCACTGAATGGGTGAGCCTCATCCATCTCGAGGAGGAATTGAGATAACTTTGAGGGGTGATCAGGATGAAGAGTCACAAAGTCGTAGACATTCATTGAGGTCAACATTTCGCCATGTAGTGGCCCAAAGCCATTCCTCTCCGCTAAACTATCATAAGCTATTCTCACAAATGCATGGATATCAACCACACAATTTTGCTTATCATTGATCTCTTTTTGCGTGGAGGCAAGACTTGACCAGAAGTTGCTCTCTAAGTGAAGCGCCTGGAGTTTTCTCTTATCGAGTCTTGAGTATGCTAGATCCCGATACGATAACAATTTGCAAACCCCCGCAAGGAGTGGGTAGTCACTCTCTCCGCTAACAATCCGGAATAATTGTAGAACAAGAAAGTCTTTTGAAACCTCATCCCATGCGGCTGGCAGGGTTTGAAAAATGTGTTCTGATGCAGAGCTGATAATAGACAAGCCCAATGGCGTGATGCCCTCACCTCCCCCAAGCAGCTTCTCTACACTCGCCCGGCAATCTGTACGATCCCCGTCTCTACCAATCAAACACATTTTGATCGACCAGTGAAAAATGGATGGATCTAGAGAGCACTCTTCACAAACTCTTTCGACTTCTGTTGTAACGATCCTTTCCTGAACACGCAAACGTGTGGCCCGCTTGACCCCTCCTCGCTGCTCCCACTCTCTTGCTTTTTCACTGAGCAATGACTGCAGTCTAAGATATAGCGCATATCCCATGTGTTTGAGTAATTTCTCCTCCAGCCCAATCACATTCACCGCAAGCGTACACAAAACCATGTCTTCCCATTGCTCCACACGAGCCCTTTCAAATACGACTTCAAGACAGTTAGCAACCCGCCCCTTTTCCTCCGGAGTTCGGGTAAGGGGTAAAAGTTTTCTTAAACACCCCTTGTATGAATCTCTATGGATGCTGGGGCGTGGCAATGCCAAACAGATGAGTAAAAATTCAAAGCTCTCTTGCATTTCTTTATACTGGACAAATTGGGTTGCCACCTGGCACAATCTTAGATAAATGGGAATCTCATCACTTGGTCGATATCCCCCCATGAAAAGATTGAGCGATGTCACCCTAAATGGGATTTGTTTACCCGGCTCTGAATCCAAAACTTCGGGGATCCTCTCATGAGCCAATTGTGGAATCTCAATACCTTCTTGAGAGTATCTTCCTTGCAGTCTTGAACACACCATAAAGATGATATCGCAAATCGCCTTATCAAGTGGTTCATCCTCTAAATAGCCATTATAAATGAGTTTGATCAAACCCATCACCCGATTAAACCTCTCATCTTTCTTCACTTGTCCATAGAGGGCAAATATCTCGAGGCCAATTAGCATATTCTCAAGCTCAATTGCACTTGCAAGAGAAGTCGAGGCCTGCATCACTGCACCAAGTGGATCGGGAATATTTATCGAAGGGTCAATCAGACCACTAAACTCACCCACCACTTGTGAAAGGTGGGGAAAGTGTCCACTCAATAATTTCAGTAAACTCTGGCAGGTTGCAATCCGAGCCCATCTCCCCATTTCCCCCTCTTTCGGAATCCCAACAACCAACTCCCTGACTCGATCTAGCCGCTCAGAATGCTCCTCAATTTTAAACAAGGCCACTATCTGACTGACGATCACTTCTTTTTGAGTCAGTGGCACCTGCCGCCTGCTTAACTCGCCATGCACCGCTCTTGCATAGAGAATCAGTGGAACTTCGACTACATTTGTCCAATCCACTTCCCAAGCTCCACAAACAATTGACTCAGCAATCCCATCGAGTAATTTCTGCAATTGCTCAGTCCGGCTATTGCGCGCTAAGTGATACACTTCAGCTGGACTCTCACATAACTCAGATCGGACCTTCTCAGGACTAAATTGTCCTTTCTCATCCAAAAAATCGCTCAAGGGTCTCACCTCACACCCTTCTGTATAAGGTGCCAGTACAAAATTTGATGCCACAAGCTCCATACGCATCTCTCGGATACACTCTTTCACATCCAGAGAAGAGAACTCCTTAGCCGTAGAAAGGACAATCCCAAAATGTTGATACCATGCCCCATAAACCCCTTCCCTTTCATCCTCTTGCACCCGATCGGCGCATGCCTTCAAAAAAGTAAAGTGGTTAATCGGAAACTTGTGAGTCGGGAGATTAGAGATAAATGTGAGTCCAATCACCTCAATCATCTCAACCTCTGTATACCCTTTTTGAGACTTTTGAATGGCTAAGAGAAGAGTTGTCAGAGTCTGATTTGCGCGCGCTTCATTTACTTCCTGATCAAAAACCGTACGTGAAAAAACTGAGAGGAGTAACCTTGAAACCTCATCAGAAAGGGGCTTAATATGCTCTAGCACCTCACTTCCAATCACCTTGCCCGCAACCTGGTCAACAGCCAACACACCATCTACGTCTGCACCTGCTCCTGCATCAGTGCTTGTGCCTGGCTCTTTCTCCACCGAAAGCCCAGCACCTGCTAACTCGATCCTATCCCCAACACGAATAGCCATAACTTAACCTCTTCCTACCAACTAAGGGGGACATTATACCACACAAAACCAATAAAAAAAAGAATCAAAAACAAATTATTTACTAGTAATGACTCAACTAGTCAATGTTGACGTGGTGCACCTTCTGCTGAGGCCGGCCAAAGGTCTCTTTAATCCCAAATAGGGCAAGTAAGCCAGCGATCGAGAAGAAAATAGGCATCGCAACTAATGCCTCGGTATAGGCTGATGCTGGAATTTGGCTATGAACTGTCCCCTTATCGGGATTGAGGTAAGTAATCACAGAGCCTACAATCGAGGGAAATAGCCCACCGAAAAAGACCAGAAAGGAGTTATTTAGTCCAAGCGCTGCTGGACGCGCCTCGTCTGAGACATACTCGGTAATTGTCGGATAGGAGACGCTCTGGCCAGCTCCTGCCACACCAATAAGGAAGAACATCACAAATAATGCCGACGCAGGTAGAAAGGGGAAGTAAAGGACCACACAAGTAATGACAACTCCGAGAAATGAGGCAAACACCATCACCATCTTGCGCCGCTTGATATAGTCTGAGAATCGAGTGAGGAAAGGACACCCAAACGCCATCCCCAACCAAATCATCGACACAATTGTCGCCGATATTCCCTGCGACATCCCCCTTGCCTGCAAGAAAAGCGTTCCCCAATAGGCACCTAGCAAAGGCAAGGTGACATAGTTAAATGCGGCAAATAAGACCACATACCATATCCCCTTTGTCATAAAGACAAGGGAAAGCTGTCGCCTCAAGGGGATTCTCGGCGTAATCATCACCACTTCTTTATCCGAGCGCTTCGGCTTATTCCGCACAAAAGTTCCAATGGCAAGAGCAAGCAATCCCCCAATCGCCGCAATCCCCATCATCACAAGGCGCCAATCCCCGTGGAAGTAAGCGACAATCATCACAAGGGGTCCACCAGCAACCACCCCACCCACAGAGGCAAAAAACTGTGTCAGCCCAGAAAAGAGGCCAAAGTGTTTCTGATCAAACCAATTGAGAATCAAAACAAGGGCAGAGACAAATCCAAATGACGATCCAAACCCAATTAAAACCCTAGCCATCACACTAATTAAATAATGATGACTCATCGCAAACCAAAATGCCCCAAGGGCACAAAGAGCGCACGCCACAGTGAGCACCTTGCGCACGCCAAACCGATCGGCAATCAACCCAACAGGAGTCTGCATCAAACTATACACATAAAAGTAGGCAGCAGAAATCACAGCGAACTGCTCAGTATTGATGTGTAAATCGACCATCACATCTTTAGCAATCGACCCCAAGAAAATGGAGAGAAAAAACTCATAGACGTAAAACGATAGGGCCAAAAGCCAAATCGCCACCGCATAAATAGTGATTGGTCGATTATTCGAGCTCACTTGCCCCCTGACTATCCTCTTCCCACGCCTTCGATGCACTTGAAACCAAATGCGCCTGACTTACCGTACCCACAGCCACAATGCCATCCCCTTCAGTCACAAGAGGCATTTCATACTTAGCGATAATCACCCCTTCTCGATCGGCCGTGACAACACTTTGTGCAGCTGGACCAAATGGATCGTAAATCTCAGCAACCACTTCCCCTTTCTTTACAAATCCCCCAATCCGCTTGTGAAAGTGACACAATCCAGATTTAGGCGTCTTAAGCCACGCCTTTGACTCAACCCGCATTGGCTCGGGAGTCTTCCTCTCCCCCTCCTTGCGGAACCCGAGCATCCCCAGCCCCTTCATTACCCGTACAATCCCTTTCAATCCAGTCTTCACAGTCATCTCATCGAGCTGATTGGCCCCACCCCCATTAAATACCAATGTGGGTTTCGGATTCTCCCCTTGCAAATTCCATAACATCCCCGTATCACACTCGGGATTATCCAACATAATAGGTGCGCCAAACATGCGCGCCATCTCATGAGCCTTTTCATCCGAGAGCAATGTCTCTACCTGAGAAAGCTTCTTCACCCCCGGCTCACCACTATGGATATCGATGATATGGGTCGCGTGGGCAATAATCTCTTTAGTCAAGGTATGCGCCATCCGCTCTGTGTAATTCCCGCTCTCGGCCCCAGGAAATGAGCCATTCAGATCCCTCCGATCGGGCAAATAACGGGATTGGGAGAGCAAGCCAAACACATTAACCACCGGAATAGCAATCAATGTTCCCTGCAACCCTTTTAATAAGCGCAAGTTGAGCAACTTGTGAATTATACTAATCCCATTCACTTCATCGCCGTGAAGCGCTGAACAGACAAGCAGTACAGGCCCTTCGCGCCGACCGTGAAAGATATGGACTGGTACATGCATACGCACGCACCCATACATCTCAGGTGTTGGCAAACCCAAGGTGAGATTCTCACCCGGCTGAACCACAGTATTACAGATATTTAAGGGGGTATTCTTTCCCATGTTCACCATCTAGCTCTAAATGTCTACCTCACAGGGTAGCCGAGAGACGGATAAATGAAAAGAGCTCATTTTCTACTGAAAAACGTTTCCCGTAACCCCTTCCACTAAAGCGCCTAATGGCTCGGAAAGAACAAAGCCAGTATGCCGTCCCACTTCAATCACACTCCCCTGATCTAAATCGATGTTTCTCAAGCACTGCTCTGCAAAACTTCTCGACCGCACCCGCATAACCAGCTCATCCTCAATGCAACTGAGCCGAGCAATATTAAACGATCCAAAAATCGTCTCGGTCTGATCCACCACCATCACCTTCTTATGGTAAATCTCCCCATCTCTGATATAACCATAAGCACTTCCCCCAACAGCGACCACCTCTTGCAAATAGCGCAAATTGACAATGCCAAGGGTAAGCGCCCCTCCAGGCGCCCCTGGATGACAAATATTAGTCACGATCTCAACCCGTACCCCTCGCAAGCACGCATTTTTAACCTCTTGAACAATCTCCGGATGACTAAAGGTCATTTGAGCAATTGTAATCGTCTCTCTTGCCCCGCGGATCATATCGAGATAACACTCTTTGATCCGGTTGTGACTCCCCTGCTCATACCTACCCAATATAAGCATACACTCATCCCCGCCCGCAACGTATTCAAGTGGTCCCCGCTCCACAGCCGAACACTCTCCAACCTGAGATCCCCTCTCGCCCCACCGCTCAAACTCCCGATTAAATACCTCACTCATCCTCTCGACAATCGGCCCCTCCACCACCACATCAATATCGCGCGCTCGATGGCCAAAGACAAACTCCTCCGAGGTCATCAATCCCCTACTCGGTTCAATCCCCCTGTGTGAAAAAGCATCGCATAAATTCCCTCCACCCAACACACCAAACCGTCCATCAACCACCATCAACTTCACATGGTTATCCATAGTGGCGACAAAGGGAAAAAGATAGACCTCCTTTCTCGTCATCACAAAAGAAATCCTTCCATGAAATCGCTGAGCGAACTCTTTCACCCTAGCCACCTGAGACCCACTCACAAAATCCTCACATGAGAGTATGCGCACAGAGAACCGCTGACACACACTCATCTTCTCTTCTAGAATATCGAGCAATCGGTCAAAGACCTCCCCACCACAATAACTCCCAGAAATATCGACACACTCATTTGCCTGACGAACAAGGTCGAGCTTGGCTTCAGTTGAGTTCCCCACATCCCCAATCAAATTGAGCTGATTCGCGCTCCACTCCCCGAGAAATGGAAGATCTCTATCCTCGAGCGCTTCAGACTTTTTGAGCCCTTCGAGGAGAACCCACCCCCCAATGAGACACAAGATGGTAAAGACAGCCACAGGAATCATGCCACCAACCACCACACTGGTCCCCATCGCTCCAACAGTCGCAACGGCGCCAAGTGCTCCGATACTCATTCCTATCGACTCGAGCCTCTGGCAGCTATCCATCTCACCCCACCAGCCTCTGTGTACGACAGCCATCGTTTACCTCCTTCCAACTCTCAGGAGGGGCATTCTACCACCTCGCCCGTTTTCTCTTCCAAAAAAAAACCGATTAAATTAAAATCTCCACATGCACGGCACACACTTTGGATCAGATTCAGTCCCCGAACACCTCCGCGGCGCTAGGAAAAAAGGGGCCCTTGCCACCAAGGAGCAACACGTCGCTGAGACCCCAGACTACATTTCAGCGGGCGCAGATAGCGCCAAAGAAACCGCCATTGGCGCCCTACTCATCTACACAGTCCTCTTTCTCCTCCACCTCCCTATTCACATCTTCCATCTCACCTTTTTCGTCATTGGAGTGGGCTTTCTCGTCTGGAAAATGGGCCGCTCGGCAACGATTGGCTGGGCCAGACTCGAGCGAGTCAATAATTTGATTGAAAGTGAAAAGTATGAAATTGAACACAACCGCGACGAAGAGCGGGAAGAGCTGCGCGAGCTCTATCAAGCCAAAGGGCTCACTGGCAAATTGCTCGATCAAGTGATCGATGTGATGATGGCCGATGAAAATCGCCTCCTCCACATCATGCTCGAAGAAGAGCTCGGCATCACACTTGAAAAATATGACCATCCCCTCAAGCAAGCCATAGGTGCAGGCATTGGGGTATTTGTGAGTGGTTTTTTTATTGGCCTATCGCTATTTGCTCCCTCTCCCTACGTTTTTATTGCGACCACATTAGGCATTGTTGCCATCACCTCGTTTGTCCTTGCCCGATTGGGTGGACTCAACAAGCTCTCTAGCATCATTTGGAACTTAGCTGTTTCAGTCACAGCTGCCCTATCCACCTTCTTTCTCATGCGCTTTATCATGGGGCTCACATGATTGAGAGCCAGATTTCTGAAAGTCTCGAGGAGTTTTTTGCCCTCGGGAAAGATGAGGCGTATCACCCTTACCTGACCGAAAAGTCCCGCCCGTGGGGGAAAAACATCTCCTTGCGCGCATCGATTCTCTCCGCCTGCTTTCTCCTCACCTCATTTATCCTCTCCTTCTACACCCCACTCCTATCCGCCTTCTTCCTCACCTTTGTCTTCTTCCTCTCTGGCACCCCTGCCCTCATCAACACCTTTGAGCATCTCTCCCATCTGAAGATCAATATCTCCGTACTGATGACAGTGGCTGCATTCTTATCCATTGCAATTGGAAGTGGAATTGAGGGGGGATTACTTCTTGTCCTCTTTGCCCTTTCTGAATCGATGGAAGAGATGGTGGCCCGCAAAACCAAAAGTGCCATTAGCTCGCTCCGCAAACTCACCCCCACCATTGCTCATGTGATTCAACCCGATGGCTCCACCTTCCAAAAATCGGTCAAAGAAATCGGAGTGGATACTGAAATTCTCGTCCGCACAGGTGAGGTTGCTCCCCTTGATGGAGTAATTGTCGAAGGCAAATGTAGTGTGGGGATGATGCACCTAACTGGTGAGAGCAATCCTGTCACTCGTGAAGAGGGAGAGGAGATTCAGGCGGGCTGCATCTTAGTCGATGGCACCTTGCGCATCAAGGTGACTAAGACGAGCAAAGACTCCACCATAGCACGCATCATCAGCCTCATCATCGAGGCGGGGGCCAAGCGACCCAAAGTGCAACAATTCCTCGACCGCTTTGGAGAGATCTACTCCACCACAATCATTATCCTCACCTTCTGCTTTATCATCCTCCTTCCCCTCATCTTTGGCATCCCCTATACAGGCATTGAAGGGTCTGTCTATCGCAGTCTTGCATTCCTCATCGCCGCCTCCCCCTGCGCCCTCATCATCGCCATCCCCACCGCCTACCTTTCTGCAATTAGCGCCTGTGCCCGCAAAGGGATACTCCTTAAAGGAGGGCTCTCCCTCGATGCCCTCGCCCACTGCCGCGCCATGGTCTTTGACAAAACAGGTACACTCACCACCGGCAACCTCGATTGTGTCAGCGTCGAAGAAAAAGTAATCGATGGCACCGCCCCCTGCACCCTCGATGAGGCGATCGCCATCGCCGCCTCCCTTGAAACAGCAGTCAAACACCCCATTGCCTTTGCCCTCAACGACTATGCCCAGAGCAAAAAAATCCCCCTCCTCCAAACCGAAAGCCTCACCCCCATTCCCGGCTCAGGCATCGAGGGCACCGTCCACCTCAATGGGAAAAAGCTCTTTTGCCAAATCGGCAACCTCTCCTACATCCAATCGGCCTTTGAAGCCTCCCACCACCCCCTAGTTCAATCGGTCAAAGATGAGCTCTTCAAAGAGGGGCATGTCATCGCCCTCCTCAAAGTAGAATCCACCCTCTACCTCTTCAACTTCCTCGACCACATACGAGACAATATCAAACCCCTCATGCAAACCCTCCACACCCAAGCGGGCTACGAGCTCGTCATGCTCACCGGTGACAACCCCAACAACGCTCAATTTGTCGCCAACCAGCTCTCCATCGACACCTACCACGCCAACCTCAAGCCCGAAGACAAGCTCGCCCTCGTCGAAAAAATCTCCAGCGAAAAGCCAGTCGCCATGGTAGGCGATGGAATCAATGATGCGCCCGCCATGGCCTACGCCCACGTAGCCATCGCCATGGGTGAGGTGGGCACTGGCACAGCCATCGACGCGGCCGACATCGTCCTCCTTCGCGATGACCTCCAGGAGATCGCCTGGCTCATCCGCAAGTCGAAAAAGACCCTCCGCATCGTCAAGGAGAATCTCACCCTGGCCCTGGGGGTCATTCTCCTAGCAACCACCCCGGCCCTACTGGGTTACATTCCCCTCTGGCTAGCGGTTATTCTCCACGAGGGAGGGACGGTCATCGTAGGCCTCAACTCCCTACGCCTCCTCCGCAGGTAAAGACACAGAATTTGGTGACGTTAGGGAAGAGGGCACCGGCTTTTTCGGCGCATTTGACCACGGGCAAGCCCCGCGGCCAACTGCATCCGAAATCCAGGTGCCAGCCAAAAAACCAATTTTGCCATCGGTTGCTACCCAAGACGCATCTTGCCTCCGGCAATCTGCGCCCCTCCCGACCCCTGCGCAGATTGCTGGAAGCAAGATGCGCCCCCCCCCCAGATGTAACACAATGAAAGTTAGCTGAAATAATCTGGCCTGTCTCTGGCGCCTGCATTTTGGATGCAATTGTGCCCGGCCTCGCCCGGGTGCAAGTGCGCCAAAAGGCTGCGCCAGAGAGGGATCGGATTTTTTGGCCATGCGCAGCGATCTCGCCCACAGGTAGTATAAAGAAATACACCAAGGGCGAGATCGCCCCGCATGGCCAAAAAGACGATCCCCCACTCCAAAAAAACTCTTCCTAAAAATCATCCCCCATCCTAGGGTCTAGTTGAAGATCATTGGGAAGTCCTGCATTATGGAAAAAGAACACCACTTCTACGACGCTACCCATAAATATGGTAAACTGAGCGACAAAGACTTGGCTAATGCCATATCCAAAGAAAGTGAACAATTCCGCGAATACTACATCTGGCTCGAAAACCACATGCCCAAACCCTTCTTCGAAGAATTCGAGCAAATGCACCTCATGACCATCGTACACAACATGTTAGGCCTTGAACTCCAAGAAAACTTCAACATCACACACTTCAAAGGATGCTCCATCGTACTCTGCCTCGACCACCCCGATGCAGACCTCATGGTCCTCTCAAACTTCAAAAACTACGGCATCGAAAACCTCCGCACCTATACATCAGATATCCCCCTCCCCTTCTCCAGCAGCAAGTTGCGCATCACAATTGTCCGCTTCACAGACCTGGATGAAAACGATGACCGCTCGAATAAGGAAGTCTTCACCCCAGGTGAGTGGGACGCCATCTTCGAAGGGATGCGCAAACGGGATGAAAACCTAACAAGAGAAGAATTTGACGCCCTTGTGCGGAAATTCTCACCCCACTTTCTCCGCTCCATCCCCTCCGAAAGACTCATCCTAGCCCTTGATATGGCAAGACTTGCCCTCACTCGAGACCACATCAAGTACGAATTGCGCTATAATAAGGACTGGGACAAAGACCCAGAGGGCAAAATCCCCTCCCTCGCCCTTGTCTTTGCCTGGCGCAATGTCCCCAAATATACCTTTATCTACCGCCTTGCCAAGCTCTTTAGCCGCCACAACCTTGTGATGCAGCGGTGTAATGCCGCCTACCTCAACCCCTACAAAGAAAATAGCACCCTTGTCATGAGCGTGGCTGTGCATGGTAAAGACAACCTCCCCGCCTGGGAAGCGACCAATATCAAAGACTTCCTCCAAGAGCTCAGCGTCTTAAAGTTCTTTGATGAGCAAGATGCTATCGACAAAACCTTTGTCAAGACAGGGCTACTCACAGGAAATCAGGCGAGCTTTGTCCGAAGTGCCATTGAGTTTTCTCACCAGCTCCTCCTCCACGACGATCCCAACCTATTTTCTCATGAGCATGTCCAAGAAGCCCTCTGCAAACATATTGACCTCACCGTTCAACTCGCCCGCCTCTTTGAACTCAAATTTCACCCCTCCAATCACGATATCAATCAATATGAAAAGGAAAAGGCCCACTATATTAAAGAAGTCGACTCGATCGATACTGGCCGCTCCTCCATTGATAATCGCAGGAGAGCTGTCCTCCAATCAGCCCTCCTCTTCATCGAATACACCCTTAAAACCAACTTCTACCGCTTGAGTAAACTCGGAATAGGCTTCCGCATCGATCCCAACTACCTTGCCCACGCCCCCTACGACACCAGTGCCAAGTTCCCCGCCATCCCCTACGGCATCTTTTTTATCCGCGGTAAGAACTTCATGTGCTTTCACATTCGCTTTAAAGACCTCTCCCGTGGCGGCCTCCGCACCATCTGCCCCCGCGACAAAGAAAGCTCCAACTACGAGAGGGCCAACGTCTTTTCCGAGTGTTACAACCTCGCCTACACCCAACAACAAAAGAATAAAGACATCCCCGAAGGGGGCTCTAAAGGGGTGATCCTCACCTCCTCACACGAAGAGATCGCCCACGAACTTACCATCTTCAAAAAAGAGCTCCGCTCAGCAGGTTTTGACCAAAAGACCATCGAGCGCCGACTTGAAGATTACGCCACCCGCCAAAAAAATGACCAACTCTACCAAACCCAACGCGCCTGCATCTACACACTCCTCTCCCTTGTCAACTGCCACCCAGACGGATCGCTCAAGGCAAAAGAAATCATCGACTACTACGCACTTCCCGAATATGTCTACCTCGGCCCCGATGAAAATATGCACGACTCGATGCTCGATTGGATTGCCCGCTTCAGCGAAAAAGTGGGCTATGAACCAGGTGCCGCCTTTATCAGCAGTAAGCCCGGAATCGGCATCAACCACAAGGAGTTTGGCATCACCTCTTTTGGCGTCAATGTCTACATGGAAGAAGTGCTCCGCTACCTCGGCATCGATCCCAAAACCGACACCTTCACCGTCAAAATAACCGGAGGTCCCGATGGAGATGTAGCCGGAAACCAAATGGCCAACCTCTACAAGCTCTACCCCAACACCGCAAAACTCCTCGCGATTACCGATGGAAGCGGCACCATCCACGACCCGGTCGGTCTTGACCTCGAAACCATCCATACCCTTTTCCAAGAAGGCAAAGCGATCGCCCACTATCCCCCCGAAAAGCTCAATCCCGGAGGATTCCTCCTCGACCTCACCCGCAAGAAGCAAGTGGACACCTACTCCACACAAACCACCTGCTGGAAAATGACCAAATCAGGGCTCAAAGAAGAGCTCCTCAACGGAAACGAATCGGCCCACCTCTTCCGCTTTAACGTCCACCAATGCCCAGCTGACATCTTTATTCCCGCCGGCGGCCGCCCCCGCACCCTCAACGCCGACACAGTCTCAAGCTTCCTTGATGCCAATGGCCACCCCACCTCCAAAGCCATCGTCGAAGGAGCCAACCTCTACCTCACCCCTGAAGCGCGCCAATTCCTCGAAGATAAACACGTCCTCATAATCAAAGATAGTAGCGCCAACAAGGGTGGCGTCATCTGCTCCTCCTTCGAAGTGCTCTCAGGCCTCACCCTCACCAAAGAAGAATTCCTCAAACACAAACAAGAAATCGTCACCGACATCCTCGCTGAAATCCGCAAAATGGCCCTCAGCGAAGCCCGCCTCATCCTTGAAACCCATGCAGCCACAGGCAACTCCCTCATCGAAACAGCCATTGCCGTCTCGGCCAAAATCAACACCTACATGTACCAAATCCTCGATGCCCTCGAGACCATCGACCTCTCTCACGACCCCGAAACCCCTCTCAATCAATGCCTTATCGCCTTTTGCCCCAAATTCATCCGCACACACCACCTCCAAGAAATCCTCTACAAAATCCCTCCCATCCACAAAAAAGCGATCATCTCCTGCTTCATTTCCGCCCACCTCATCTACTCAGAAGGGCTCGATTGGGCCCCCAACATCACAGACGTCCTCCCCTCAGTCATCGACAAACTCCTCCCCGAACAATAGCCTCTAACCTCCACTCAATCAGCGACCTCCATTATTTCAATAAAATAATCTATTCTACCGATTCATCAACTATGGTATAATATTGGCTGCTCATTTTTTCGGGAGGATTAAACGTGGCAAATCCAATTATTGTAGCTCCAAACCTCACTTTCTTAGAAACCCTACATGATGATTTACTAGAAACCGTCGTCAAGGACTTGCCTATCACCCAATTCTGCCACCTACGAGCAGCATGCACAACATTTGAGAAGTTTGTTAAAGCCTCCAAGACATTTCAGACCTTGATGGCAATCCCAGATCGAATCATCGAGCAACTGCCGAGCAAATCATTTTGCTTTCAAGAAGCGATCCACTTCTTCCGTCAATTCCCCCTCTCACCCTCTACACAGCCCACGGGCTGGGAATATATGGTGACTCGCCAACAATATATCGATGCTCTCCCAGGGCTTGAGATCTATAAACATATAGTCAAAGAAGCTCCATTTAATGAGCACAAAAAACTTGTCATCCGTTCCATCTTGGACGGCTGCCTCTCTTTGGCTGATGTTCACCCCACTTTGCGAGAGGATAAAGATGTTATAGTTGCTGCAGTTTCTAGAAAAAAAGTAGAGCTGAGCCGTCTTAGCGAGCAGTTACGGGATGACAAAGATGTTGTTTTAGCTTCTGTTTCTCAAAATGGACTTGCCCTACAATATGCAAGTGAGCGTCTAAAAGATGACAAAGAGACTGTTCTCAGAGCTGTCGCTCAAGATGGGGCCGCATTACAATTTGCAAGTAAGCGCTTACAAGATGATGAAGATGTGGTCCGCGCGGCCGCTTCCAATAATGGAACAGCTTTGAAATTCGCAAGTGAACGCCTACGAGATAGTAGAGGGATTGTTCGTCTTGCTCTCTCCAAATCTCCATATGCACTTAAGCATGCAAGTCAGCGCCTACGCGACGATAGGGATCTTGTTCTTCGCGCTGTTGCTAGAGATGGACATTTACTCGAACATGCAAGTATGCGCCTACGCGATGATAGAGAGATTGTTCTTCTCGCAGTCAAGAATAAAGGATACTCACTACAATATGCGAGTTCGCGGCTGCAAGATGATAGAGAGATTGCTCTCGCAGCTGTCCGTAACTGTGGAGGGGCCCTAAGATTAGTCAGTAAGAAACTACAAGATGATAAGGAAGTTGTTCTCGCTGCTGTTTCTGGGTATGGACCTGCACTCGAATATGCAAGCGAGCGACTCCAAGATGATAGAGAAGTTGTCGAGACCGCTATTTCCAAATATGGAATAGCAATTCAATATGCCAGCAAGCGACTACGAGAAGATGATGACCTGGGCCGCCTCGCTTTTACCAATGGCAAAGAGGCCCTTCCTTTTGTAAGCAAGCAACTCATCCGAGCCATTGTCTCAGAAAACGGACATATACTAGCTGATGTAGGAAAAGAGCTGCAGGACGACACAGATGTTGTGATGGCTGCTATACACGAGACTGGATACGCACTAAAATATGCAAGTAGGCGTCTACAAGATGATGAGGATGTGGTGCAGAGAGCTATTTCAAAACCCCATCAGCAATATTTAATTAAGTATGCCAGCAAGCGACTCCAAAGAGACCTGGTCATGCAAGCCACCCATGATTCTCAAATTGGCTAGCCACTTCCATCAAAGAATAGATTTACACCTGCCCCCAAGGTACCGATGAGATACATTACTACCATTTATTATAAAAGAATCTATTTCATCTATTTATGAAAATATGGTATAATATCGGCTACTCATTTTTTCGGGAGGATTAAAAATGGGAGTTGCAATTGTTGCGTATCCAAACATTAGTTTATTGGAAAGCCTTAGCCAAGATCTATTGGAACTCATTGTCACTGATGTGCCTATCGCGCAATTCTGCCACTTGAGAGAGGCGAGTAAGGCGCTCCAAGCATTCATTGAAACATCTGAGACATTTAAGATTTTGATGGCACTACCAGATCGAATCATCGAGCAACTTCCAAGCCAGTCATTTTGTTTTCAGGAAGTGATCACCTTCTTCAGGGCATTTCCCCTCTCCCCCTCTACTCAACCGACGGGCTGGGAATACATGGTGACTAAACAACCATATATCGATGCGCTCCCAACTGAAGAGATAGAGCATGAGAAAGTAAGAATTCCCCCATTTAACGAGCATAAAAAACTTGTGATTCGCTCCATTTTGGAGAGCAATCTTTCATTTGAAAGGGTTCACCCCGACTTGCGTGATGATAAAGACATAGCGATAGCCGCTATTTCGAAAAATACAGTACAGCTTAGGAAGCTAAGCGCTCGACTGCAAGATGACAAAGATGTGGTTCTTGCCGCTGTATCTCAAAGTGGACTTGCAGTAGAATATGGTGGACTGGCACTAGAATATGCAAGTGAGCACCTTCGGGATGATAAAGATGTAGTTCTTGCAGCAGTTTCTCAAAATGGATGGGCACTACACTATGCAAGTAAGCGACTACAAGATGACAAGGATGTAGTTCTCGCTGCTGTTTCTCAAAGTAGACTGGCAACAGAATATGCTGGACTGGCACTACAATATGCAAGTGAACGCCTTCGAGATGATAAGGATGTGGTTCTTGCCGCCGTTTCTAAAAGTCGACTGGCACTACAATACGCAAGTAAACGACTACAAGATGATGAAGATGTGGTCCGTGCGGCTGTTTCTAAGGACAAAAGGGCACTTTCTTCTGCAAGTAAGCGACTCCAAATCGTGCTCCGCTGATTCTCAAACTGGCTAGTCACTCCCTTCCATCTCTGCCCCATTCCATCAAAGAATAGGTCGACTCCTAACCCCCATGGAACCAGTGAGATACATTATTGCCATTTTATTGTAAAATAATCTATTGTATCTATTTGTAAAAATATGTTATAATATTATCTGCTTTATTCGGGGGAAATAATAATGGGGAATCCACTTGTTGTAGGTCCAAACCTTACTTTCTTAGAAACCATACATGATGATTTACTAGAAACCGTCGTCAAGGATTTGCCTATCACGCAACTCTGTCATATGAGAAGGGCAAGTTCAACGTTTCAGAGATTTGTTGAAACCTCTAAGACATTTCAAATGTTGATGGCCATACCAGATCGAATCATTGAGCAACTTCCGAGTAAATCGTATTGTTTTCAAGAAGTGATGGCCTTCTTTAAGGCATTTCCCCTCTCACCCTCTACTCAACCCACAGGCTGGGATTTTATGGTGACTAAACAACCATATATCGATGCACTCCCACCAA
>JAJACM010000024.1 GCA_022601545.1 Chlamydiia bacterium
ACCAAGATCAAATTCTCAGTCTTATAAAAAATATTGTAAAAAATTACAGGGTTCGCCGAGTCCAAAAAGGATCTCGATGAATCCTCTTCAAACTCTACATGTTTTTGTCTTCTTATCACTTCTCTTCTGCTGTCAAACAACTTGCGAAACTCTGAATCGGTCTTCGCTCTTCTTCTCTAGAGCCTTTCGCTCGTTGAAGATGACCAAGACCATACCTGAAAAGCTGAATTATTCGCAATAGCTTTTGTACATTTTTTCGCTTTTTTTTCGCATACCAATTTCTCCCTCAACCCACATACGCCAAAAAGCCTGAAAAATCAACCTTTTCACCAATATAGAACTGCCCTTCTTTCCTGCCATGTTCAGCGCTAATTTGGTAAAGCTTGCGATACAGAGCTTGGCTACCTGTTTCCTAAAGAGATAGTTCGTGGCATTGAACAACTGGCTATTTAAGGTCATCTAACGGGGGTGCTTTAACCTGCAGGTGCTCAAATTTTGTGAGAAGCTCGCGCACTGCTTCGAGTTGATGATGGGCAAGTGATTCGACGACTGATCTCCTACACGTTTTGAGTTCTGCACTCAATCCCACTTGCTGATATTGATAGAGCGCCCGCGAAAAATCTCCCGCCTGGCTCAAGGTGTGATTGAGTTCCTTCTGACTCTTCCAAACCCCCGGTTTATCCCCGTCCACAAATGCCCCGGCTCCTCGGACAAGGTCAAAAATCCAGCCACTGAGTGGACTCACCACTTCGCCAAACCCTTTGTTTCCATGGAGACACTCATCCAGGCTATTCTGATAGCTATGCAAGGTTTGTAGCAAGCCACAAATGGCAAACTGTCTGAGATCATCTCTCGCATTTTTGATGCAGTCGTTGTTGTTGAAGGCTTCTTTTCCCATTTTCTCCCCTAACAGCCGCAATCGTAGAGCTGTGCATTGCAAAATCCATGGCCTTTGGCAATCTCACACACTACCTTAATCATGGTGTTATTTGCCGCTTTCATCCGCTGGAGGCGGGCTGCGCTTGTTGTATCGAGCACAACATCTTCTAGGCTTCCCTTGAAGAATTCTGGAAGTGCGATTTGCATGAGATTACAAAATAGGGTGCGATATTCGCCGTCACTAATGGATGAGGGGAGGTATTTGGAATTGCACTGCAGTAAGAACTTGGCAATTCTTGCATCTAGCTCAGCTTTGTGCTTAGTCCCATCAGCATTTCCCACTATCTTGTCCCAGAAGCTCTGATGTTGCCCCTTTGCCACATCATTGATCTGCCCTTCGAGATAGTCTTTGAGATCACTCGAGGCTTTAAAAAGGGCGCAGATAGATTGATCAACCCCTTTACTTGTACATGCTTGATAGGCTTGTTGTCCGGCAGATTTTCCCATTATTGCTCCTTATTTGAATTTGTATTCTTGTGCAGTTGGAATGACACACCGAGGCACGTCGTTACTTTTGACCGCTTTGTTTATATGGTCTTTTGCTTTTGCAAGATGGTGTTGAACTAGCTTAAGTATCTGATCCATTCTCATTCTTTCCCGAGCTTAAATAACGTGGGGGCCGAAGCCCCCACACCTTACGCACTATAGGTGGTAAGCATTCTTCATGTTTGTCACGATGGTTGTGAGTCTTCAGTTGAAGTACGATCCTTTCCTTTACCCGTGTTTCGGACGTTCCCTCTCGACTTTATGGAGTGGGGTGCATGGGTGTGAGAGGTGGTGTGTGTGTCGTGTGATGTTTGGTCAGGAGCGCTTGCGAAGCGGATAGGAGCAAAACGGCCATCTACCAAGCCTGGTCTTGCACACGCTAAGTCAAATGTGTCAATATACGCAAGAAGCACATCGGCTACTATTTGTTTTCTCAACTCTGGACGATTGAACTTAGCAAGCAGATCCTGTACCAACCCTGGGTGGACGGCCTCTTCAGCAGCGTGGACTGACACTACAAACTCCCGAAAATCGTCATAAGGAATACTCTCTACCCTGTTTTCAGCATAGGCTAAAAAAGCATCATAAAACATTTGATATACTTGCGGTGCTGCCAGAGCACAATCTCTAGTGATCTTGCCTGCTGACCGATGAGCATGAAGAGCGGTTGTGGGGTAGGCATACCTTCGTTCGGGGTACATTGGATGGGCGGGCGCGGGGCGAGTGAATCTGGTGCGAGCGGGGCGAGGAGGCATTGGTGCAGGGACAGAGCGTGAATGATGTTGTGCATGAGCAAGGTGTTTTTTTGCCGCATCAAGATGGGCTTTCAGCATTTTTAATTCTTTTTCCATGTATTTTATCCTTGTTATTTTCTTTTTATTTTTACACATTGGCTCATTTGTCTATGGACCTGCCTTTTTGAGGAAAAAGACACGGAAAGGTCACCTGATTTGCAACAGGTTATCTACTGACTTAATTACTTAAGAAAGGGGGACTTGGGCTCTTTAGTAGCCGAAGAGGAGGACGTAGGCGACAACACCTGCGGCGTAGCCGACAAAGGCTGGCGCTGTTGCTTTTTTAAAGTAGCTGAAGAAGTCGATTTTCTCCATTCCCATCATGGCAACTCCGGCGGCACTTCCGATGATGAGGAGGGAGCCTCCTGTTCCAGCAGTGTAGGCAAGGAGGAGCCAGAAGTTTGAGTCGGCTGGGTATTGGGTGAGGTCATACATACCCATGGTCGCAGCGACTAGGGGGACGTTATCGACAATGGCTGAGAGCACTCCGATGGCGGAGGCGATGAGGGTGCTATTCTGGACGGTGACTTCAAGCCAGTTAGCCACTTCTCGGAGGAGTCCAATTGCTTCAAGGGAATCGACGGCAAGAAGGATGCCGAGGAAAAAGAGGATACTCGATACGTCAATCTTGGTGAGGATAAAGGGAATGCGCAGGTGATGGCGATCGTCGTAGGGAAAGTGGATAATGTCGGTGATGAACCAGAGGACTGATAGACCAATAATCATTCCCATAAAGGGGGGCATGCCGGTGAGCCACTTGATAATGGGGACGCACACAAGTGCGAGTAGTCCAAGCACAAAGACTGTTGTTGCGCCTGGCTCTTTTTCTTCTTTGACGAAGATTTCCTCAGAAGAGGTGACTTTCCCTTTAAAGCGTGTGAGGAACCATCCGAGGGGGATGATCATGGAGATCATGCTGGGAATAAAGACGTTTCGGATGGTGGCAATGGTGGAGACTTCCCCATTGATCCAGAGCATGGTTGTGGTGACATCACCAATCACTGTCCAAGCTCCACCCGCATTTGCCGCAATTACAACCATACAGGCGACAGTGAGTCGGTCTTGCCGGTCTGGGATGAGTTTGCGAATAATCGAAATCATCAAGATGGTGGTGGTCAAGTTATCCAAGAAGGCCGATAAGAAGAATGTGAGAAAGGCTATGGTGGTGAGCATCACTCGTTTGGAGGTGGTATGCAAAAGAGCAATGACGGCGCTAAATCCTTTATGCGAATCGATCAGCTCAACAAGGGTCATCGCCCCCATCAAGAAAAAGAGGATTTGGGAGACTTCACTCAAATGGTGGCCGAGCTGATTCCAGGCAACGCTGGTTTCGGTAGTTCCGCTCACAAAGTAGACGAGCCAGGTGGCTCCTCCAATAAAGAGTCCAACAGCGGTCTTGTTCACTTTGACATAGAATTCGAAAATAATCACTAAGTAGCCGAGTAAGAAGACGGCCAAAATTAATGTGAGTATCGAGGGTGAAACAATAACCGAGCTCATATTTGCTGCTCTATCCTTTGCCAAATATCAAATTGATCACGATGGTACACGACTTGGGATATCTTTACAAGGATAATGACACGCCACCTACACTACATCGTGCAAATGGACAAGGCCGATCAGTCGCCCCTCATCGAGAACTGGAAGCACCATGATTTTCTTTTCTGGATCTCCCTGCATGAGCCGCTTGGCCTCACTCAGCCGGGCCTCTTTTGAGATAAAGCGGAAGGCTCCATTCATCAACTCACCCATTTTCACCTGCAGTGGATCGGGATACTTCCCTCCCCCGATTGTGCGTCGCAGATCGCCATCGGTATAGATTCCAAGCGCTTTTTGGTCCTGGTCGACAATAATCAAACACCCACACCGCTTATTGGTGAACTCAACAATTGCCTCTTTGAGGGTTTCATCTGCTCGGGCCGTGGGGAGTGCATTCCCTTCAAACATGATATCTTTGACCCGCAAGGAGATTGATCGACCAATAGACCCGCCCGGGTGGTTGAGGGCAAACTGCTCGACGCTAAATTGGCGCTGTTGCATCAGGCGAGCAGCCACCATATCTCCAAATATGAGCTGGATTGCAGCTGAGGTGGTGGGGGCAAGGTCTAGGGGGCAAATCTCTCCTTTGACGGGGAGGTAGACTGAAAGGTTGGCAAGACTTTCCAAGAGGCTTTTTTCCTCTGAGACCCAACTCACTGTGGGAACACTTCTTGCATTGAGGAGCTTGGTCAGCTCGATGAGCTCCTTAGTTTGCCCACTTTTGCTGATGGCAATAAATAGATCGTCTTTTGAGACCATTCCCAAATCGCCGTGGAGGGCATCGGTGGGTGAGAGGTTGATCGAGCGCAACCCAATGGAGACGAAGGTTTTGGCGAGCTTTTCAGCGACGATTCCACTTTTGCCAACGCCTGAGAAGATGACAAGTCCTTTTGTGGACTGGATTTTGTCGACTAGCTTTTCGACCTGTTCGAGATTGAGTTGGGCGAAGAAGGCATTGAGGTACTCTTGTTGCTTTTCAATAATCTTCTGAAAGGGGCTTAATTCAGACTTTGTTTCCATACCTAATATCTCGCAATAAACAGGTTGTAAATTAATTTCATTATTCCTTGAAGTCTAGAAAAAAAAGGGGTAAGACTCTTGATGGAATCAGTTGCAGTGTAGCACATGTCAAAGAAAAAGCCCACAATTGCTTTATGTTCAGGAGATGGGATTGGCCCAGAGCTGATGAAAGGGGTGAAGCGCATCCTGAAAGCGGCCAATGTCGATGCGAAATTTGTTGAGGTTGACCTGGGTAAGTCTCTTATGGACAAAGGGCTTCCTGTTTCTTTCCACTTTGATTCGATTGAAAAGATTAAAAAGGCCGATGCCCTCCTCAAAGCGCCCACCTCTCTTGTCACGCTCCCCGGCCACATTAGCTTGGAGCTGATGCTCCACACTGAACTTGAGGTGTTTGCCTCTATTTGCCCCTGCCGCTCTTTTGCCCCGGTGATCCCCAATACTCACCACGATATGGACCTTCTCCTCATTTGCGAGAGTGAAGATGAGCTCCGCTCAATTGTTGAGTATCGCCAGTCTGAGTCTTCATCTGAATCGATTCAGCTGATGACCTCCTTGAGTGCTGATAAGGTGTGTGAGTTCGCTTTTGACTTTGCCAGTCGGATGGGGCGGCACAAGATCGCCTCACTTACAATGAGCCCCATGCGGTATGCCGACCAGTTTTTTCAGGAGGCGTTTATCGCTCACGGAGAGAATTTCGCTCACCTCGACCAAGAGCATCATCTCATTTCAGAGGCAGCTGGAATGCTCTCTGAACACCCTGAAGTGTACGACACTCTGGTGATTCCCAATGCGTATTCGGGAATCCTCGTCGACATCGCTTCTGCTGGCAGCCACTCTCACCATCTGTCTGCCTTCGGCCACATCGGAAAGAAGGGGGCGCTCTTTGAGTCTCCCCTTCTCGCCGACCAAGATGATCCACCCCGCATGGCCAATCCCACCAGCCTCATTCAGGCCGCCACTCTCATGCTTGTCTACCTCGGCTTTTGTGAAGAGGCCACCTCCATTCAAAATGCCCTACTCCGCACTCTCGAAGAGGGGTATCACACTCCAGATATCTACCGCGAAGCAACGAGTAAAAAGGAGCTCACATGCCAAGAGTTTGTCAGCTGCTGTATCGATCGAATGGGACTTGCCCCCACCTGGTTTGAGTCTGTTTCCTATTCAAAAACTTTCAAACCCAAAAAGGCCAAATCGAAGAAAAAGGTGCCAGCAACAAAAGCTCTAGTCGGTGTCGACGTCTGCATTGCCTCCTCCCAATCTGCCCGACAAATCCGGAAAAAACTCAGCGACCTCCACTTTTCCCATGCCCAGCTCGCCTCCATTGCCAACTTGAGCACCAAAACAGATGAGCAACACATTCTCCGCTTCCTTGCCAATAGCGATGAACTCTTCACCCAAGAAGACCTCATCGAAATTGTCTCCCTCCTCGTCAAAAATGACTTCGATTGCGTCCGCACCGAAAACCTCTACGAATTTGACGGCAAGCCCGGCTTCACCGAACTCGACCGCACTATTTAAGAAATAGTCGGCACTTTATCGGCATTTTGCAAAAAAATGGCCTATCCCCCTTCTACAAGGCCGGTATGGCGGGAGTGAGCGCGGGCGAGGTCTTCTTCTTTCGAGAGGAGGAATTGGAGGTTTTTAAAGGTATCTATTCCGGGCTGGTCGGTGCGCCGTCGGTAACGGGTGTAGAGGTCTAGGAGGAGTTTGGGCAGTTGGTCGACTTGGTTTGGAGTGTCGAGGTGGGGGTAGTAGTAGATCCAGTTGCTGCAAAAGGCTTTGAGATCGCCTGAGGTGGAAGGGTGAAGCGGGTAGGGCCAGGAAAGGAGTGGATTTGAGGAATAGAGGTTGAGGGGATGTGTGGTATCAGCACAGACGTTATAGGCATGCCAACAGGCGCGAGTGTGACCTTGGAGCTGTTGGTGGAGGTAGTGCCTAAAGGGAGTGGAAAAGTAGCCGAGGTTATATCGATCTCGTACGGTAGGGGCAATACTGGGATCCATTGAAAAGGTTTGGCAGAAGACGACAAAGGCTCTATCGATTTGTTTCTTCTCACTTGTTTCTAGTTTCCACGAATATTGCTGGGGGGTGATTTTTTTATTGCGCGCATCTTCATTTGCCTGGGAAATTGTTTCTCCGCTAAGGAGATGACACATTTCTAGGAGGACATGCCATGCTGTTTTATGCCGGTCTTTTTTTCCCCCTTCTACAACATGATGACCAACAATGATGATTTTATCGATGTGATAAATCAGCGAGTTTTGGGGGTGGGTAGCGCGTGTGTGGAGGATCAGTTGCCCCCTTTTTGCAAGTACTTCTGCTTTTAACTCTCTGGTGGAAGGGAATTGATCAATCCACCCTTCGACCCAACTGAGTTCTGGGCAGGTTTGGAAAAAGAGTTTGGCAGATGGCTCCACGCACATATTTAGTTGACTTGAGCTGCACACGAGTTGGTCTCCGGCTGGCTCAGGCTATCTGAAAGTTGCTTTAAGAATTTACATCCGTATATTCCATCAAAGGCCCTGTGGTCGAATGTAAGAGAGAGGTGCATGATCGATCGAGGGACAACTGTCCCATCCTCAGCAAAGCCGGGCCTTTTTTGAATCGAGCCCACCCCGACGATGGCAATTTCTGGGTGGCGAATGATGGGGAAGCCAAGCTGAATTCCTGTCATCCCAAAGTTTGTGAGGGTAATGGTCCCATCCCGCAAATCGGCCACCTGTATTTGATTGTCCCGCGCGCTGTGGGCATAGTCGGCAATTTGAAGGGCAATTTCATGGAGAGGGAGGCTCTCACACCCCTTTATGACCGGAACCATCACATCTTGACCCACGTTGACCGCAATCCCGAGGTTGACATGGTCAAAAACATGCATCTCTCCCTCGCCCATTCGGGCATTGAGGAGGGGGTACTTTTCGATTCCTTGACAAATCGCCTGAGCGATAAAGCTGGTCATGGTTAACTTGGCCCGATACTTGGCATAGTACTCTTTTTTGTGGACCGTAATATACTCAACAAGTGAAGTGACGTCGACTTCTTGCATCAGTGTCGCCGATGGAATCGCCGTATGGGACTTCATCATATTTTGGGCAATGGCCTTCCGGCGAGGGGACATGCGAAGCACTTGTGCCCCCGCTGGCGGAGCGGGGCTTTTCTCCTTTGTGGTGGCTTGTGGAGAGGAAAGGAAAAACTGCTCAGCGCCAATCCGCGCGCCCGCTGATTCGCACGAATATCGGGGTGCTGCCTTCTTTTTTTCGATAAATTGTTGGATATCTTTTTTCGAGATGCGCCCCCCCGCTCCCGAACCTTGCAACGACTCTATTTGGGCATGGGAGATGTTGTGCTCTTTCATAAGCCTAAGCACAACGGGTGAGAGGCCCGCAAGTGGGCGTGTGGTGGCGGCTTCTTGGCCAGCTTCTTGGGTGGCAATCAAACAGAGGGGCTCACCCACCTCAATCACCTCATCCACATGGGCTACAATCTTTGAAATTTTCCCACTCACAGGTGAGGGGATCTCGCTATTCACTTTATCTGTTGAGACGTCGAGCAGAGGCTCATCTTTTTCAACCTGCTCCCCCTCCCCTTTTAACCACTCGACAACAGTAGCACTTGTGATGCTCTCGCCAAGCTTGGGCAGATCAACTCTAAATTCCTCCATACTCACCCCCCTATTCGTACCAAGTTGTGTGGTGATATTGCTCAATATCAATTTGCTTTTCTTTACGCGCCACATACAAGGTGGCAACCCCATCGCCCAAGATGTTGACAACAGTTGAGACCATTTCCCGAATCCGGTCGACGCCCACAACAAGGGCAATCCCTTCAAGCGGCAATCCCATTGCATTCAATACAATCGAGAGCATCACAACACCTGTCCCCGGAATCCCCGCCGCTCCAATTGCTGAAATGAGCGCTGTAAAAATCAAAATCACAATCTGCATCGAAGTGAGTGTCAAACCATAGGCTTGGGAGATAAAAATGGATGAAATGACCAGGCCAATCGCGCCGCCATTCATGTTGATAGTTGATCCGAGTGACATGACAAAACCGGAAATATCCTCTGAAATCCCCAAATGTTCTGTCGCCGCTTCAATTGAAACGGGAAGGGTGGCTGAACTACTACTCGTTGTAAAAGCAACGACGATCGCATCTTTCATCCCTCTAAAGAAGGGAGCAACACTCAAACCAGCAAGCAACTTGATTGCAATGGTAAAAATCACAGCAATCTGCAATAAACAGGCGAGGTAGTTACAGAACAAAAATTTGGCCAGCGGGAGCAATACCCCAAACCCAATTGTCCCCACTGAGGTGGCAATCAGGGCAAAAATCCCATATGGCGCAAATTCCATGATGAGGTGGGTCAAAGAAAACATCACAGCAAGCACCGACTCGAGCACCTTGAGAATTGGCTTGCCCGCCTCTCCAGAGAGAATCACCGCATAGCTGAAAAATAGAGCAAATACAATCACCTGCAACACATTCCCTTCAGCAAACGACTGGAATGGGTTGGAGGGAACAATATTGACTACAAAATCGCCCAATCCAATAGGAGGCCGAGCACTGCTCGATGTGACAGGCAGCGAAAGATTTAACCCACTTCCCGGCTCAAAAACATAGGCGATCACTAGTCCAAATCCAATGGCAATCAGGGTTGAAAATAGGTAAAATAAAAGCGCGCGCCCCCCAATGCGCCCCAACTTTTTGGGATCGTGAATATGGGCAACACCGGTGACGATGGAGGAGAAGACAATGAGGCCAACCAACATTTTCAACGCGGAAATAAAGAGCTGCCCAATGACATTCAGGGCGGCAAACTCCCGCTGTGCAATGAGGCCAACTGCAATACCAAGCCCCAATCCAATTAGTATTTTAACCCAAATTTTCATATTCTATTCCCTCGCCCTCGCAGTTGATCGATCAACTGATTGTAGGCTGTTTTATTACTTGTAATTTGCAACCCTCCCCGTGCGACATAAATGGGAAGGGAAACACTCATGGCTCCCGATTGCTTCACCCAATCCTTTTCCGTACAAATTAGCGCCGTTGCTCCCTTTTCTCTTGCCTGAGTAGCAAATCGCTCAAGCACTTTTGAGGCAATGATCCCATGATCCCGCTCTTCTAGCTGATCCACAATTTCCATCCCCTTTTCCACCAGCCCCGAGTAGAACCGCTCGGGATGCGCAATGGCAGAGAAGACTCCCACTTTAACTAAATGGCTCTGATCTTTTCCCTGTCCTGCCACAAGGTCAATCGACTCGGTTGCAAATTCGGATCCAATAATGGGTGCATCTGAGTAGCAGCGCACCTCTTTTTCCACTTCGTATCGCATCTCGGGGCATTCCGACCCATGTACAAAGATAAAGTCGGCTTCTTTTAGCCGCACCACCTCATCTCGCAAATAGCCGCTAGGAAAAAATGCTCCATTGCCAAATGGGGACATAGCGTTGATCATCACGATTTCCACATCCCGCTTGAGCTTGCGATGCTGCATTCCATCATCCAACAGGACCAGGTCGACTCCCGCTTTTTCAGCCAGCCTACCCGATCGCACCCGATGCTTATTCACCCAAATCTTGACCCGTCGACTTTTTTGAATGACTAGCGCCGTCTCATCCCCACACAATCGGAAGTCGGCCCGCTGCCCATGCCCCTCGATGAAATAGGGGCGCGTTCGGTGCTCTGCTTTGGATCGGTAGCCGCGTGTCAAAAGTCCAATCGATATCTCATCTTGCAATTTATCGATCAAATGGATCAAAAGAGGTGTTTTTCCACTCCCCCCGACGGTGATGTTTCCAATACTTGCCACATAGGGCCCGATAGACACACTTTTGATCAGCCCCCGGTCAAAGAAAAAATTGCGCATATGCACGAGCTTGCCAAATAGGTAGCCAATCGCCCAAAAGAGTAGCTTTAGAGGGGAAAACCTCTTTGCCTCCTCGGGGTAAAATCGCTCCTTTCCCAAATTGGGTGGATGTGGATGCTTTAGCTCTAGCATTTAGTTTTGCCTTTTTTTGAGCCTTTCTTCTAAGTCTGCTCGTGCCTGCTACGCCCCGGAATATTCGGGATCGCGCGGCTTTGAGTCAGTCAGAAAAGACTCACTATTTTCTTTTTGAAAAAGTTTTTGCTCCAAGAGTTCGATGACAATATGGATTGCCGCCATATGCACCTCTTGGATTCTATCTGAGTATGAAAAACCGGGAACAATCCAACAAAGATCACATAAATCTTTGAGTGCGCCCCCTTTTTTTCCGAGGAAGCCTATCGTGTAGAGCCCTTGCTCTTTGGCCTTTGCCACGGCTTCGATTAAATTTTGGGAATTTCCGCTAGTGGTTAAGGCAACAAAGATATCTCCTTTTTTTCCCAGTGCCTCAACTCCACGCGCAAAGACTTGGTCAAACCCTACATCATTTCCCACACAGCTCATATGCCCACTATCGGAAAGGGAAATTGCTGGAAGAGCAGGCCTTTTGTGACGAAAATACCCAGTTAGCTCTTCGGCAAAGTGCATTGCATCGCAGAGGCTTCCCCCGTTTCCAGCAATTAACACCTTATTCCCTGATAAAAAGCTGTTTGCAAGATGGGCTGCCACTTGAGCCATAAAGGCGATCGATTCAGTTGTTTTCATAAACTGACACGCCTCTAGGCACTCGTTGACAGAAGATAAAATGGTCTCTTGCGCACTTTTCATTAAAAAAATTTCTTCCTTCAAATTTCTTGCTAGGGGTAGACTACCTGAAAAGAAAAATATTTGCAAGCCAAACGCCACCAACTATTTCGGACTCTCTTGAGACATTTGGTCAAAATCACTTTATTTTTACACCCTCAATTGACATACTGAAGGTATGAATAATATAGCAGTCGTAGGTGCCGGTGGCGTAACGGGACGTGAACTTTTGCAAATCTTAGAAGAGCGAGAGTTTCCCATTAGCCAACTCCAACTCTTCGGTCGAGAAGGATCGGTAGGGCGCACAGTCAAGTTTCAAGATAAAGAATATATCATCAGCCCCATCGATGACCTAAGCTTTGAAGATGTCGATATCGCCTTTTTCTGCGCGGGAAAAGAGGCTGCCCATGCCTATATCCCCAAAGCGATTGAAAAAGAGGTTTTTGTCATCGACTTGAGCGATGCCTTTCGGATGCATGAGGAAGTGCCCCTCATCGTCCCCGAGGTGAATGCGGAGATTATGGATCTCGAAACCTCCCCCCTCATCGCCTCCCCAAACTGCGTAGCCACACTCATGTTAGCAGCCCTTGCCCCCCTCGAACTCACCGGCTTCCACATCGAATCGGTGCAAGCTGTCTCCATGCAAGCTGTCAGTGGCGCTGGACAAGCGGGAACAGAGGAGCTCCACGACTCAATCACTTATTCGATGGGAAAACATCCTTTCACCCCAAATGTCTTCCCCCACTCCATCGGCTATAACCTCTTCCATCACGAATCTCCCCTCGATGAAAATGGCTTTGCTGGTGAAGAAACCAAGATTATTCAAGAAGTGCGCAAAGTGCTCCAACTCGACGATTTACCCCTCTCTATCCGCTCATTTAGAGTGCCAGTAGAACGGGCTCACACCATTTCGATGCGGGTGGTCTTTAGTGAAACTGTCGATCTCGAGCAAATCTTCAAGCTATACAACCAAGTGATTGGAGTTAAGCTCTACCCCTTCGGGCAAACTCCCACCCCACAGATGGCCGCCAATAACGACTATGTCCACGTTGGAGGGTTGCGCAATGACCTCTCAGACCCCAATGCCATTGAGATGGTTGTTGCTGGGGATCAGCTCCGCAAAGGGGCCGCACTCAACGCCGTCCAAATTGCCGAGCTCATCTCTCAAGCCTTTGATGAGACAGAAAAGTTAGAGCTCGCCGGAGAAGGCGCGATGGACACCCAACAGTTTTTCGCCCAAGAGGACGAAGATGAAGAGGGTGAAGACTAATCGGCCAGCTTAAATGAAGCCATAGCTGTTTGCTTCTTAGTCACATTCCAAAAGAAAATCACCTTTCCTTTTGATTCGAGACCCCCAATCGACTCGCGAAGCGGCTCGACCGCACTCACCTCACCTCCCAACTCATCAGTTTGCGAAAAGTCAAGCGACTGACTATCTGTCGCAAAGACTAAAATCTTATCCCCCTGATCAAAGCTAAACTCAACTTCTTCAGCAGGAGAGATGAGATCGTAGGTGATCTCATCAGCTGTCATAATCCCCGACTTGACATCGACAGAAAACTCTTTCACCTCACTCACCACAACGCCCAGCTTCATCAGAGCAAACGCCTCATGTTGAGTATTATTGAGCAAATAGGTTGCCTGCATCTCACCGCTATCGATCGCAGTCATGCTATCCCCTTTTTGCCAGCCATCCACAACTGTTTGTTCATCGGGATAATAGTAGTAGACATTGCCCAAATTGTCCACACAGAGCCCCATCTCAATTGAGGTAGTCTCACTCGACTCTTTCTTCTCCACATCGAAAGAGAGCAAGCTGACCACTTCTGCTGCCTCAATCTTGGTCATCGTCCCACTTTTGGTCCCCAACAAAAAGGCCTCAAACTGCTCTTGGGTCACCTGATTGCCAAAAGTGATGCTCTGTTGAATATAGTCACTTGTGGCCAGATGGTGGCGCAGTAGGCGATCGAGCTCAGCCCGATAGTCCTTTTCTACCACCACTTCATCCCCTTCAGCACAAGTGTCTGAGTCGGCTTCCCAAACAGATCCGTCTTCTAAAACGATAATTTCTTTTTTAACCGGGTCAAAATCGTACCGCGCTTCAACTTTTTGTTTTACAGACCCACTTGAAAAACCCAAGATCCCAGCCACACAAAGCGCCATAGACAGAAATATTTGACTAAACATAATTATCTCCCCACTTAGTAGGCAATAATTATATCAAGAATTTTAGTTAAAAACAATGTCAAATATTTAATATTACATATCGAGTGAATTGGGGTCATATTCAACTCGCCCACTCTCTAAAGTTCCCATCAAAACCAACTGATTCAGAGGTGTGATATATCCAATGAGATCGGGACAGACCGTTCCATCAATAACAGCCTGAAAGACTATCCCCGATTGGCCTGAGGAAGATGGATAGGAAATAGCGAGGAAGTAGGTGGAAACTGGATAAAACACCTGATCACCCACCGCAATGGGACGGCAAGGCCCCTCAAGAAAAACGAGCTCCCTTGCAATCACCTCACCCACCCTTTTGGCCCATCAATTCTCTTCACCTTTTCCACCAAATCACCTGTCTGCCCAAGCAGAACGAGGAAAACACCACCATTTTCGGAGAAGATGATCTCTTCACTCACCAGTTCAGTCATCTCATCGAGCACATCTTGTGGATGAAGCGCTTCGATATAGTGATCTTCAACCTCTTCTTTCAGCTGAATGTGCTTAATCACACGACTTTCACTCACCCCCACTCTATCCCCACGATCCCAGCCGATAAATTCAAGCTTATCCAACACCTTACCCCGTAGTCGCTTTGCCAAAATCAGTTCCTCATCCATCCCCTCCGGGCTACTCCAATCAAAGTGTTGATAGGGCTTTGAAATCTCCACACCATCCCCTACCTCTACCCAACCTGGTGAACACGACCAGAATGAACCATCTTCCAGAAAAAAGGTATCAAAGTCCCTCTCATCAGCTACATACACCTCGACCACCTCATGCTTAGTAGCCACCTGAGGAACCACAGCTCCCACCAAAGATAAAAACGCCAACACGATTTGCATAAAGTCCCTCCAAGAAGACATAAGTTTGAGATCTGATACATTATAAAAGAAGAATAAAAATAAAGAAATGAAAAAACCAGGAAAAGTCAATGAGAGAAACTATCATCCTACTCAACAAAAAGTGCTTTGATATTGATTCGATAAAAGAGCTTAGGGAAAAAGGCTTTTATCTTGTCGGTGTATTTTCTCCTGATGCCAATATGAAGGATGAAGAAATTGAATATATTCGCTCCTACCTTCCCCATCTTGCAACCGTTGATCCTGACAACCCTATCGAGATAAACGAATTCCGTTCATTTCTACTTTCTAGGGGGTTAAAGCCCGTTGAGGTTCTCCAAATCCAAGACTTTGAAAAACTGATGAGGGACCAGCTGAAAAAAGTACTAGTTGGCACAAAAATCAATTTAGAAAATACGAGGAAGTTTCTTGATAAAAAGTATGTCAATGACCGCTTAAAAGAAGAAGGGATTCCCTACATGGACACAGTCGTCTACAACAAGGATGAAGATGTTGAAAATCTTATCGATAAAGTGGAAAAGCGCCTTGGCTATACGTGTTATGTAAAACCCGGCCATAACTGCGCTGGGACCCAGATGAATAAACAACTCAACCGTAGAGAGGACATAATTGAATATCTGAAGGAGTTCAATAAGGAAGATGTGAATTGTAGAGGCCCTGAGGTGACAAAGGTTGTCTTTCAAAAGTTTTTTGACCGGAGAAAATACACTGAGTGTGTATTTGACTTCTTCACAATAGAAGGGAATCATCACCTGATGGGAGCCGCAAGATACATGGACTTGTACGAGGCTGATGGGAAGAGAATTCGGATGGGTGATGAAGGATACAAACTGGAGGAGAACCCCGAACTCAAGAAAGGGGTAGAGTATGCGAGAAAGTGCCTAGATGCGATTGGTTATGATGATGGCCTAAGTCATATTGAAGTCTTTTGGGATGGTGAAGATGAGTTTGCACTTGTAGAGATTAACTTTCGGGCAGGGGGTGGTTGTTTTGGAAAAATCCACCAATATAACAATGGTCTCGGCTACCTAGACTGGGTAGAAATAGGGGCACGAGGTGTCTATTCACCATACAATCCATCAAGTACTTCCACCTATGCTATGAGCAAATTTGTTACAAATACAACCACAAAGACCCCCGTTGATCTCAACCTAAATGGGATCAAATCTCAAGTCGTTGAAGACTTTTTTAATCCCGATATCCGCATGACTCTCGAAGACCATAGAGATGAGAGTAAATACCTCGATTATTTTTGCGGGATTATCCTTCTCAACTCAAATAAAGAAGAGCTTGTAAAAGACCTCTACACACTCCACTATCGAGAGCTCGCAGGTGATCTGACTATTTATGAAGAAGATCTTCCTCGAAACCGAGAAGGATCCTACGATCCTCGATTGGGTGGTCCGGACGCATATTAATTCCAGCAAGGGGTAACCTCTTGAATTATTCAATTGTTAGAGGGTCATACTCTAGGTGTCCACTCTCGATTGTACACATGGGAATGCAGGTGTTTTCTTCTGTGATGTAGATAAGGTATTCAGGATCTACTTCCTCTTCAAAAATTAACCGAATGAGGGTGCTTTTTTCATTGGGTGTAGACGGGTAAGGAACAGCTAAAGCGCAGGTTGAGACGGGGTAGTAGATCTGATCATCCAACTGGAGTGGTCGACAAGGCCCTTCTAGAAAAATAGGAAGCTCTCTGACCAACTCCCCAAAGTATAGTTCGCATGCCATATATTTACTTTCGGCAGGACAAAGGAGAACAATCGCCCCATTTTGACACTGTAGAGCTTTCACTAACCCACGAGGATCCCAATCAGCTGGATCTTCACAGAAAAATACCCCACCATCATGGCATATAACTACCTGAATCTGGAAATATTCCGTTATCTTTTCAAGCTCCTCTTGCGAGTAGATGCCTTCGACAAAGCTATCAAGCGCATCTTCTGTTAGTTCAATAAGTTTCACTATTTTTGCATCTGACACCCATCTTTCTGGGCCACGGTTCCATCCAACAAAAATCAAATTATGGGCCAAAGCATCACCCATTCTTCGCCCTATGTTTTTTTCATCACTCTCTGGACTACCCCTATCTAGATGCTCATAAGGATTGTCAATCTCAACTTGATCACCTACAACAAGCCAATCTTCGAAACTGGCCCAACACGACTCATCATCAAGAACGATAAGATAAACTCCTTGATCACTCCCCGTATAAATGGCCTCTACTTCACGTTGCAACGCCTCCTGGGGGATCATCGCCCCAACTAAAGATAGGAATGCGAAAAGGATTTGCATAAACTCCCTCAAAATGGTGTAGGTATTCTATCCGGTAAATGATAAAGAACGCGTAGAAAAATGGGAATGAAAAAGAGTGCGCAAGTCAACTGATGTCTATCTTTAACGAAGCTCTCTTTCTAACTCCAGGACCACCTTTCGACTCTCAACAGGATGATCGAAACGCATTTTGACGTGGGTGAGGGCGGCGTGGGTTGCTTTTGGGCCGCCATATTTGGTGTCGCCGATGATGGGCATGCCGTGGTGGGCGAGCTGGGCGCGGATTTGGTGGTAGCGTCCTGTAATGAGCTCGATTTCTAGGAGATTCTCTTTCAGGTGACGGTAGATGAGCTCACTTCTCTTTCCATTGGGTGAGACTTTGGCCCGCTGATGGGCGTGTTCGAGGGTGTCGATGAGCCGTCCTTCTTTTTTCTTGGGTGGGGTTGTGACTCGTGCATGATAGATGCGATCGATAGCTCCACTTCGCATGGCGGCCTGGAGGCGGGAGAGCGCTTTACTTGTTTTGGCAAAGAGGACGATCCCTCCGACGATCCGATCGAGTCGATGGATGGGGTGAAGAAAGACGTTTCCCGGCTTTTGATCACGCTCTTTTATCATTTGTTTGGCGCGGGTTTCGAGGGAATCTGCACATTGATCGGTGGGTTGGGTGAGGAGGCCGTGGGGCTTGATAAGGGCGAGGAGATGGTTGTCCTCATAGAGGATTTTGAGGTTAACTTCGCTGTCGGAGGGCTTCATAAACCACCAAGGTTGTTGCGCTGGCCACATTGAGTGAGTCGGCAATTCCACACATGGGGATGCGCACTTGAATATTGGCCCGATTGAGCCACTCATCTGAAAGCCCCAATTGCTCAGTTCCCACGACAATGGCAATGGGCCCTGTCAGGTCGGCATCGGTGTAGAGGAGGTTGGTGTGGGGGGTGGTTGCGACCATCTGAATTTGATTGGCGCTGAAGAGGTCTAGCACTTCTTGATTGCTCAGCTGAAATGTGGGGGTAGAAAAGAAGGTGCCAACGCTTGCCCGGATCACATTGGGGTTGTAAATATCGGTACACCGATCGCAAACAATCACTCCATCCACACCCGCTCCATCGGCTGAGCGGAGGAGACTTCCCAAGTTGCCCGGTTTTTCAATGGCTTCTGCCACGATAAAGATGGGATTGGTGGTATTTTGAATGAGGGTATTGAGGTCGGCTGCGGTCCGGTTTTTTTGCACTCCGACACCGAGTAAGCCATCGGGACGATCCCGGTAGGAGACTTTACTAAATACCTCTTTTTCGAGCTCGACAATCTCTGTCCCTTGCTTTTTGGCGTCCGCAATTAATGCCCCTTCATTCTCCCCTAAAAAATGGCCCGGACTCACATAGAGGGTAACGAGCCCTTCTCCTGCATCGATTGCCCTCCGATTTTCCCGATATCCTTCAATGAGGAAGTACCCTGTTTCGTCCCGCTCCTTCTTATCGCGCAGGCGAATCAACCCTTTGACGCGCGGGTTTTGTTTGCTGGAGATGTACTGATCACTTTCCATTAAACACTACCTTGGCAAAGACTCCATTGGGAAGTGGGCAGGTATTCTCCCCTTCTTGATGAAGTTCTGTCACCTCAATTGTACAGGGATGTTTAAACTGAACCGAGCCGAGAAGGTTTTCAATCACTTGCACGGTATAGCCGGGTGTATGGCAGGTAAAGAGGATCGCAATGGGTTTTTCAGAAAGAAGCGCGATACAGTTTTCCAAGAGCTCCAAGATGTGCTCTTCAATTTTAAATACCTCTTTGTTAGCACCTCGACCGAAGGTGGGGGGATCGAGCAGAATCAAATCATACAAGTTGTTGCGCTTAATTTCGCGACTTGTAAACTTCATCGCATCGTCCACTATCCACCGAATGGGCGCCTCGCCAAGCCCTGAGTTTTGCGCATTTTCACGCGCCCAAGTGACCACTGGCTTGGAGGCATCGAGGTGGGTGACTGCAGCGCCCCCTTTTGCGGCAAATAGAGTAGCAAGCCCCGTATAAGCAAAGAGGTTAAGCACCTTAGCCTGCTTGCCCGCCACCATTTTTTGTAACGCGTTACACACTGACAGATGCTCAGCAAATAGGCCCAGATGACCAAACTCGGTAGGCGCTAAGCGCATCTTAATAGGACCTGCATCGGTTTCAATGGGAAGGGTCCATGACGGCTTTACCTTCCGATGCCAAATCCACTCTCCTGAAGTCTCTCGGGTAAATTGGCCCGCGGCCCCTCCCCACGCCTCTTCTCCCAGCCTGGGGGCCCAAACCGCCAAGGGGGCAGGTCGAATAATTGTGTAGGAGCCAAATTGCTCAAGTTTGCGCCTAAATCCGCTGTCAAGGTATCTGTATTCCATCTTCCCTCATATCAATTAGAAGAGAAGATAATAACTCGCTGACGCTTTTTTCGGTAATAATATCTCGTTTTGGGTAAAAGATTTTTGGAAGCAAGAAAATTTTTGGCTCTTTCCCCCTCCTTTGAATCCCTAAATAGACTGTCCCTACAGGCTTTTTATCACTCCCACCGCTTGGCCCAGCAATCCCCGTTGTCGCCAGGGCATAGTCGGCATCAGACGCCTCGAGCACCCCCGCCAGCATTTCCCGCGCTGTCTCCTCGCTCACCGCCCCATATTGAGCAAGCGTTGACTCCTTCACCCCTAAGATTGATTGCTTGAGAGCATTTGAATACACGATAAAGCTTCCGAGAAAGTAGAGTGAGCTATCGGCGATAGCTGTCAGTCTGGCAGCAATATTTCCACCCGTAATCGATTCAGCAACAGCTAAGGTGAGGCCATTTTGGATAAAAGTAGCCTGTACAATATGAGCAAGGGATTCGTGGACACCTCTGACCACTCGATGAGGAAAGGCTGTGTCAAAACGGATCGCAATCTCATCCATGCACGTTTGATCCGCCCCATGTGCAATCACCTTGACACAACTTCTTTCGGGATAGGAGCCCAATTCGATTTTGGGAAACTCTTTTTGCACAGCATCCAATAGGGGAACGATCTTATCCTCCCACACTTGAAGGAGGGTGATTTGATCCACTTCTTTTTTCCTTTGAGGGGTAAATCGCTTAACAAGATAAGGAAGGACCGAATCTTCAAAGATGGTCTCCATTTCTTGTGGGACACCTGGCAATAGTAAGATGAGTTGTCCGCCCACTTCAAGCTGTAAGCCGGGCGCCGTTCCCACTGGGTTTGGCAAAGGAATCGCCCCCTCAGGCACCATCGCCTGATTTTCACAAGAGAGCAATTTCCCTTCATACCGCACATCGAGCTTTTCTTTCTCTTCTTCATCGAGCTTGAGGGGGATTTTAAAGAAGTTCGCCACTTCTTTTTTTGTGCAGTCATCGTGTGTAGGTCCAAGCCCGCCGGTACATATGATCACATCAAACGTGCTGCAATGGCTTTCAAAAATAGAGGCAATCCCAAGAGAAGTATCGGCGACCTCTACTGTGAGGTCGACTCCAAGCCCCACTTCCTGGAGTTTTTTTGCAATCACTTGACTATTGGTATTGAGTATCCTCCCTTGCAAGAGTTCATTTCCAATCGATGCAATTGCTAACTTCATCTCTCTATTCCAATTCCCACTTCGAATAAATGGGGCATGTCAGATGCCCACTCAGCACACTCGGGACTCATCTTCAAATTGGTCCGGATCAGCTGATTTTGAAACTTGATCTTAACAGTTTTTGTCTCTTTACGCACCCATTTCTGCACTTTTTTAAAAATGGGCGCCATCGCATTTTGCGTTTCGGTAAATACCTTGTAGACTTTCATGGTGTCAAGATCTTGATAAAGCTGCGGAAAGAGAATCTCAATTCCCCATGCTACCCGACTTGGGCTCCATCCCCCAATTGCCAAGCTGTGATCGGGCTTGATATCAAACCCCGCGCACTGGATTGTAATTGCCGGCTCTCTTGTTTTCACAAGCATGCGATCACTTCCCACCTCGATGGCATAGAGGTCATCTGCCCCCTTTACTACAGTGCAGGTAAGCCTTTTTGCCAATTCGTCTATCGGATCGCCCTTTTGTAGACACTCCAAATAGCGACCATATCTTTGGCAGTACTCCTCAAGACTAATCATCCCTTCTCCGCGCGTGACTACACCTGCGGTATTAATGAGTAAACAATCGTCAAAGTGGGCAAAGAGAGCTTTTAGCCCCTCTATGCTAAAAAGGATATCGGCAGTTTGATACCGACTGGCGACAAACCCTTTGGGTTTGTCCGTGGCGCTATACATTTGAATCATTAATCGCCCGAATGATGGGAATTTCGGTATTGCCGCTCAGATTGGATCGGCTTTTCATCTCGTTTCAAGAAAATGTACATCAATAGCCCCACAGCCCCAAGGAAAATGGCCATGTCGGCAAAGTTAAAGACGGGAAAAGAGTATCCCCCAAAGGTAATTTGGATCATATCGATGACAAATCCGTAAATCAGGCAATCGAGGATATTGCCAAACGCTCCTGCAATGACAAGGGACATACTCAAGGTGCGCACGAGTGAATACTCACTGAAGACCATATAGCAAAACATGGCAAACACCACAGCGACCCGAAACATGAGCAAATACTGATGGTATTCAGAAAAAACGCCCCACGCTCCGCCGCGATTTTCGACGAAGTTGATAAACCCATCAAATCCGACAAGGTCTAAAAAGATGGGGATGCGGTCAAACGAGCGATTGCCAAAGCACTCGTAAACGAGCCTCTTGGAGAGGACGTCAACTGAAGTGACGATCATAAAGATCGGCAAAAATAGGTGCATCACCCGCGGCTTATGCATGATCTACACAATTCCTTTTTCTGTCTGCTCTTGAGCCTGGACAGTCATTGTGGCGTAGGGAATTGCATCGAGACGCTTGACTGGAATCTCATCTCGAGACACATCGCAAATGCCATAGGTTCCCTCGTCAATTTTTTCTAACGCGCGCTCAATTTGGCGCAACATCGCCCGCTCTTGCGAGCCAACGGCAATACTGATGGTCCGACCAAAATCGTCAGTTCCCTCATCAGCCTGATGTTGACTTCTCCCCTTCATCTCGTCGCTGTCACTTCGAATGGACTCAGCAGTCTCATTCACATCGTTTGTAATTTGTCGTTTCAGTTCGAGCAAGGTCTCTTTGTACTTCTCGATTTGTTTTTTAGTTAGGGGCATTTGCGTACTCCTCCTTCGTTTCATCAACCGATTGAATTGCTGAAATCAACTCATCTAGTTCCTTAAATCTCTTATAGACACAGGCAAACCGAATGTAGGCAATGGTATCGAGCCTCTTGAGCCGATCCATCACGATGGTTCCGATGTCTGTTGTTGAAATCTCTTTTTCCCCTCGATCGAGCAACTCTTGAGCAATCTCAGAACTAATCTGCAACACTTGCTCATGCCCCACCCGAGTGTGACGGCAGGCAGCTCCAACCCCCCGATTGAGCTTATCAATCTGGAAATCTTCGACCTTATTATCTCTTTTTCTCACTTGAACAGCCGCATCGACTGTCTCAAACGTGGTAAACCGCTTTTGGCAATCGAGACACTCCCGCCTTCTGCGAATAGCATTCATCTCACTTGCGTTGCGCGAGTCGGTCACTTTAAATTCTCTATGTCCGCAAAAGGGGCACTTCATATCGCTCTTCCTTCCACCAAAAACGGCCATGTCAATAATTGACTTGTCCTATTGGCGTTTTAACCAAAAATCACTCAAAACGCAAGGCGAATTTTATCATCTACCAAATGGAAATGGAGGGAGGGGGATTCGAACCCCCGGTACATTCACATGTACACACGCTTTCCAAGCGTGCTCCTTAAGCCACTCAGACATCCCTCCAAAAAACATTTGCCACCTGGCAAACCCAAGCCTCGAAGTCGAAAGCTGGAAATTTAGCACAGAAAATACCAAACTCATCTGTTTCTGACAACAAATTATTATCGATTAAATCGCATCTCTGCTATCCTCCTGATCTATGAAACGACTTCTCATCTCCATTTTTCTTCCCGCACTTATCTTTTTCAGCGGGTGCTCCAAGACAAATCGTAGCCCAGATCACAGGGCCAAACCCAAAATAATTGTCTCCCTCCCCCCCTACGAAACCCTCGCAACGACCCTAGGAGGGGACAACTTTGAAATTCACACCCTCATCTCGCCCGGCACTGACCCCCACACCTACGAAATGCCGCCCCGCCAACTCCAGCAACTCCAAGGAGCTGATGCCTGGTTTTGGACGGGAGACCCGGTTGAAGAAAAAATGATTCGGGTCTACGCTGAACACAATCCCCACTGCAAACTGATCAACCTCTCCAATTTCACAAAGCTCTACACCTACGATCAAGACACCCTCTTCCTCGGCCAAACATCCCATCCCGGACACAACCACTCGCATGAAGATATTGATTATCACATTTGGATGAGCCCCCAGTCCCTTATTAGCCAAATTCCGCATATCACTGCTGTATTTAAATCCCTCCTCCCTGAGCGGATTGATCAATTTGAGGCGTTCTCAGCCCAAACCATTCGGCATCTCACAGAGCTAGACGACCAGATTACCCACGCCCTTTCTCAATTCCATGGAAGCTCGATTCTCGTCTCCCACCCCGCTTATGGCTACTTTTGCAAAGCATACCAGATCAATCAGATCTCGATTGAAACTGAAGGAAAAGAGCCAGGCGTGAAAGATATCACAGACTCTTTGGCCAAGCTTGAGGGAGAAAATATTCGCGCTGTCATCACCCAGCCCCAGCACAATATGAAAGGAGCTCAACTCTTTGCCGAGCAGCTCAGGCGATGCCTCGTGGTCATTGACCCCTACTCTCCCGAATTTAGTCAAACTTTCCTCCGCCTTGAAGAGACCATCAGCAAAGGAAGTGAGGGGGCCACTTGTGACTGAGCTAGTCGTTAAGGATGTTTCGTTTCAGTATGATCAAAATATTGTCCTCGACAAGGTCAACTTTAACCTCACCTCACCTGGCCTCCACGCGCTCATTGGCCCCAACGGAGCAGGTAAATCGACAATTCTCAAGCTCATTCTCAGCCTCCTTAAACCTACGCGTGGGGAAATCCTCATTGATGGCAAAGATTCGGCCCACTTTCGGGACCAATGTGGCTACGTACCCCAAACCAATCGCTTCGATAAAGACTTCCCCATCACCGCCCATGAGGTGATTCGAATGGGGGTCAACAAACGCTTGCCGAAAGAGCAAGTCGCTGCACTCGAAAAGGATCTCCTCTCAATGCTCTCGCTTGAGAAGATCCTCCACAAACAGTTTGGAAAGCTTTCTGGGGGACAAATGCAACGGATTTTAATTGCCCGCGCCCTCATGTGTCACCCCAAGCTCCTTATCCTCGATGAGCCCACCTCCAATATTGACCCCGAAACGACTCGCCTAATCCACAACACTCTATTCCGATTGAAAGAAGAGATCTTGATCCTCATGGTTTCCCATGACCTGGAATCGATTGTGGCCGATGTGGATAGCGTTTTTTGTGTCCAAAACCATGTGGTTAAGTATCAGCCCGATAAGGTGTGCTCCCACTTTCAGATGGGGGTCTACCACTCCGACTCGCACGATCAGACCGAACATCCGCCCATTCTGAAAAAAGAGCACCCCTCTACGGCGAAACCAGAGAATCAAGAGGAAGAGAAGAGTGATTGATACCTTAGGCTCATTTTTTTACGCCCTTTTTCACTACCCTTTCTTGCAGATGGCCCTTTTAGCAGGTCTTCTCGCCTCAATTGCAGGGGGTGTCATTGGATCGTATGTGGTGGCCAAGCGGATTGTCTTCATTGGGGGAAGCATTGCCCACTCAGTCCTTGGAGGAATGGGGCTTTTCCTCTTTTTGAGGCGCACTTACAACTTCACCTTTCTCAGTCCCCTCATGGGAGCACTTGTCTTTGCCATTATTTGCGCCTTTATCTTTGGCTGGGTACGGATGAAGTTTCGCCAGCGCGAAGACTCGATCATTGCAGCAATTTGGGTTTCAGGCATGGCCATTGGAGTCATCTTCATCGCCCTCACCCCCGGACAAAATGTGGAGCTGACTAACTTTCTCTTTGGCAACATTTTATGGACCAGCTCAAAGGATATTTACCTACTCATCGCCCTCAACCTCTTTGTAGTCATTACAACTCTCGTTTGCCATAGGCAGTTTCTCGCCATTACCTTCGATGAAGATCAGGCCTATCTCCAGAAAATCCCCGTCCAGCGCTACTACTTCCTCCTCCTTGTCCTCGTTGGGGTCACTGTTGTCCTTCTCATACAAGTGATTGGAGCCATCCTCGTCATCGCCATGCTCTCCCTTCCCGCTGCTACAGCAAACCTCTATGTCAGAAAGCTTTCTGGCATGATTTTCCTCGCCGTGATCATCTCCTGGATCTATACTCTTCTTGGCACCTACCTCTCCTTTACCCTCAACTGGCCACCTGGAGCAACGATTGCCCTTGTGGCAACAGCAGGCTATCTCCTCTCGCTAATCGGTGCAAATAAAAAGCCCGCGAAAGAAAAGACTTCCCGCGGGCAATTAAATGGTGTGCAATAAGTGTTATCTCACTTATTTACAACCGCAACGATCCTTTTCCATCTCACGCTGCTTCTGGCGCTCACAAGCACAGGCGCCGGGACCTCGGCCACACTTCTTGCAAGGCTTTTCCTTTTCACACTTACATGAGTTACAAGTGCGCTTTTTCTTTGCGCAATTTTGTGTATGTGACCGGTGACATTTTTCCATTGGATTGCATGACTTGCGCTCACCACAGCTATTACAATCATCCTGGCATGACATGAAGCCCAAGGCGAGCATGGCATAAATTGGTAGGTGTATCCACTTCATTCTTAACCCTTAATTATTTGTTTTTCTTTTTACATTCATTATAGCACAAGTGCAAAAGGGGTAGTCATGAGGGTACAGACTCCCACCAAGCACCTACTGCTGCATATTTTCTGCTTGTTTACATTTGCACTTTGGCTTGCATTTGCATTTTTCCATCTCTTGCTCATCAGCCTTCATCGCCTTCTCCTGGCGTTTACAAGCACATGCACCAGGCCCTCTGCCATCGTCTTTTGGCTTGCATGGCGGTGGAGCCATCTTATCCTTATGGCATGCGCAGTAACCTGGGCCCCGGCCATCATCTGGCTTGCCACACTTATTGCACATGTGCATGTCTTTTGACTCCATATCCTTTTGAGAATCATACGATTTCTCCATGGGAGTCTTTTCCATATTATTTTTACAGTCTTTGCATCCGCCGTTATCGCCGCAGCCGAATAGGCCTATGGCGAGCACCGCGAAGACAGATAAACGCATAGTATTGATCATGTTGGTCCCCAAAATTTCGTTTAATAAAAACCTTTCCAACCCCGACTATTCTTCTCCCCCCAATTTCCCACAAGAATATTCTATAAAAAAATACTTATTGAGATGAGCTTGTCTTTCCGCCCCCCTCGGCAGATCTCCCCCTTCGCTGTACTTATTTGTACTACCAAAGGAGAAGATCGACCGAGGGGGACGAAAATTTCAAGCTCTTTCTTGGTCGGCTTTCCGCGGCCTTGGCCACGCTACCGCGGACCAATCCCATCGAAAACTCCTTCCCAAGAAAACCCCCTCATCACCCATAGCCTTACCAGCGTATACCAATATCCCTGATTAGGCAGGCCGCCGATATTTTCGAATGCCCAAACTCCCCTCCCCGGCGCAGATGGCCCCCAGGCCAGATGCGCCCCCCCCCACCCGAAGATCGAGCGGCCCCCGGCCGATTGATCGAAGGGGAACCCAGAAACTCATTCCCCCTTCAAGCAAACCAAGGTTTCAAATACACCTATTTGCCCTATTGGGCGTAACATTAAGGATTGGGCTTTGCCCAACCTTAACCTCACGCAACCGAGCACATCTGGCCTCCGGGCCATCTGCGCCCCAACCCAAAGATCGAGCGCCCTCCCCCTTCGGGGCCTCACCAAACCATCCAGAGTTTCCAATACCAACAAAAATTATTAGTGGGGAATTCTAGGCGAGTTTTCTATGCGGATTTTGTGCTGCCCTTGGGCAGTTGCAAAAGCCAGCAGAAAACACCCTAGAACGAGTTCGGCTTTTTCGGTGCTGCCGAGACATCTCCCCCTTTAGTCGTATAGGGTGAATACCCTGAAGGGGGAGATGTCTCGGCAGCGCCGAAAAAACGGGCTCGCCCTTCCCTTCTCTTTACAAACAATATTTTAAGTTGACTTTTCCGGGGGGGTGGGTTATATTCGCTGTACATTTTGAACTTTCGGAGGCCAAATGTACGCGATTATTGAAAACGGCGGGAAACAATTTAAAGTTTCCAAAGGGACACAAGTAGACGTCGACCTCATGGACAAAGAAGTGGGAGCTGAAATCGAGTTCTCCGATGTACTATTACTTGACGATGGCAAAAGCCCCCAAGTTGGCCCCGTTAGCGGCGCCAAGGTGATGGGTAAAGTTGTCCTAGACTGCGTTAAAGATGAGAAATTGATCTCATATAAATATAAAAGAAGAAAAAACTACCACCGCAAATTGGGTCACAGACAAAAGTATACCCGAGTGGAAATTACTGAGATTGTGGGAGGCGCATAATGTCACATAAGAAAGGACAGGGATCGTCACGAAACGGAAGAGACTCCAATCCAAAACGACGTGGAGTGAAGATGTACGGTGGCCAAGAGGCTAAAGCTGGAAACATCCTAGTGCGCCAACGGGGCACCAAGGTACACCCAGGTGTTAATGTGGGTATGGGAAGAGACTTTACTCTTTTTGCCCTCGTTAACGGCACCGTAGAATTCAGTAAGGGCAACGTCACGAAAGTGTCGGTTGTACCATCTTAATGGTTGATTGCCTCAGCGCTTGACTTGAGAGCGTCTCGGCACCTGCCAATTGGGATGGGCCCTTATAGCAAACGATTGAGGCAAATGTTATGTTTACAGATCAGGTTACATTTGAGTGCTCTGCCGGCAAGGGTGGCAATGGAGTTGTCGCATGGCGCCGGGAAAAGTTTATTCGCAAAGGAGGTCCCTGCGGGGGCAACGGCGGCCGGGGCGGATCTGTCGTCATTAAAGGCTCAAACAACATTTACTGCCTCGATAAATATCGCCATCGGAAGCTGATGAAGGCCCAACATGGCGGCGATGGAGGGATCAATAACCGTCAAGGACGACAAGGAGATGACCTTGTCGTTATTGTCCCTTGTGGAACACAGCTAAAAGATCCTGAAACCGATGAAGTGATCATGGACATTGTGAGTGATGGCCAAACATTTGATCTCTGCGTCGGTGGAAAAGGGGGAAAGGGTAACACCTTCTTCAAGTCATCCACTAACCAAGCTCCCACCAAGTGCACGATGGGCAAGCCTGGCCAAAGCTGCAAGATCAAGCTGGAACTCAAGCTGATTGCAGATGTGGGATTTGTCGGAATGCCCAATGCAGGTAAGTCTACCCTCCTATCTCGCCTCACGGCGCGGCAGGTGAAGATTGCAGACTATCCCTTTACCACCCTCAAGCCAAATCTCAGTTACATTCAATTTGATGACTTCTCTCGCATCTATATTGCAGACATTCCCGGAATCATCAAAGACGCGCATAAAGACCGAGGTCTCGGCCTTGAGTTTCTTCGCCACATTGAGCGAAGTAAAGTGTTAGTCTATGTGATCGACCTATCGGGCATTGATGGGCGCGACCCATTCACCGACTTTGCCACCCTTCAAGAAGAGCTCCGCTCCTACGATCCAGCACTCCTCGACCAACCTTTCCTCGTCCTGCTCAACAAAATTGATACACCCGAAGGGCTCGAAAACCACACCCAGTTTTGCCAAAACTACCCCCACGCCCCCGACACACTCTGCACCATCTCTGCCCTCGACGGTACAGGCATCACCGATGCCATCGAGAAGATGCGCACCCTTGCCCAACAAGATGGGAAAGTTTACGTCTAGAGCGCTTTTTCCCTCAACCTTTGAAAGCATTGCACAACTCCTCAAGCTTTTCCAGAGCTCTTCTTCTTGTAGAGGAACTCGTCCCTGCCCCATAGAGTGCTCCAATCATATTAAGATATGCCCTCATCTTCTCTGAGGTATCATTCTGCACTCCAGACCAAGGATAGGTCTGATACAACTCACTCTCTCGATGAGTCTTTCCCTCTGGTATCACTCGCACTGTCCATCTCCACCGCACATCTTTGGGTAGCTTATCGACAAACTCATGACAAGCCTCTAGGGATCGAAGCTCATCCTGTCTTCTCATTAAGTCGTAATAGGGTACAACGCCATATCGTTTTCCAGTGGACATAGTGCAAAAATGCATCGCCCACTTCATTTGGCGCATTCCAGCCATCAATGCTTGCATAACAACCTCCTTAAAAAATTGGGCCATTAGACCAGAATTGGGGTTTATTGTCAATGGGGCTTGAAGCTATTTGAACACCTTGACAATCAAATATTTTTTTCCGATAATGCATTCGTTTTTTAGGAGATTTGTATGAAACACTGTTGCTTTTTTCTCATCTGTTGCTTCTTCATTCCACAGCTCTATGCGGAGAGCAACGCCGACTACAAAATTTCCCCATCGCGGATGGGCATTGTGCGAAAGACTTTGATGGATGAGGGGAATTACTATGATATTACAATCAATGGGCACCACTTTAAGGGAAGCCGAAAGTGGGGGGAGCGCTGGGATATTTTAAAGGGAGCTATGGACTATCGCGGGAAGAAGGTGATTGACTTGGGAACTTTCATGGGATTTGCTCCGATTTTTATTAAGAAATATTGTGGCGCTCAATCATGCACTGGCGTTGATTTTCATTACCTAGATTCGGCTAAGCGCATGGCTGATGCCTTTGAAGTTTACGTTCGATTTATTCATGCCGACTTTGATAGCTCGACCTCCTGGGAAGAGAAGTTAGGGTATGACTATGACGTGGTGATGTGTATGAGCTTATTCCATTGGGTTAGAGATAAAGAGCGGCTTCTCAATTACCTCAGCCACTTCAACACGATCATTTATGAAGGACACCAGCCAGCCGAAATTGAAATTGAGCGATTTCGACCATTGGGCTACCAAGCCAAAATCTTGGGAACCTCCTATTCTGGGGACCATCAGATGACCTCGAGTGGACGAACAATCATTCTTTTTACACGCAGTGATTCATAAGCTCTTTTTTCTCCTTGCCCTTTGTACTACTCTTGTTGCACAACAGAAGCACTATCTCCCATATACAATCACCAATGGAAAGCATTATGTCATGCTTCAAAGGAAAGGAAGTCATTATACATTCTGCGATGCTGCTCCCACAAAGACTAGCTGGTATCTATCCTCTTTAGATAATCATATAGTGATGGCTACTCAACTGGATGTGACCCCATCAGGAGATGCCACATCTCTTTGGTTGGAACTTGTCGATCTACTTGCCCTCATCAACTCATCTCTTGCTCAAGCAACCCCTGTTACTAATCCTACCCTGAAACTCACAAGACAAGAGATTGACCCTTACCTTATTATCATGATTTCCAATGGAGAAAGTTACTCCAATTGGTCAAAGATTGATTATGCACTCTCATGTCCCCCCTTCGAAGATCTTAATGATCCTACCGATTTGCATCATGACAGATTCACACAATCTGGAATTGTCCATCAGCTGACTTGTTGGCAACAGGATGGAAAACTCTCTATTCCCCTTCTCTCGGGGACCCCTGAAGATCTCATCTACTTTCCAAAAGGACTCAAACATGGAAGTACATGGCAAACGATCATGCTTAACTCATCTCCGAAATATTTTATCCGTTGCACTGCCACTTGGTCTGAAATGCTTCATTTACATCGACTCATGAGAGATAAAACTATCGATGAGTATAACAAAGTTGCAGAGCACAAATTTGCCTTTCCCAAGGTTATTCTCCCTTTTTTTCTCTCTTCGACAAAAGGAGTCAAAAATTATCTCAATATCGCTATTTTTCCCCTTGCCCCGGGGTATACTTTGGGGCAATATATATGTGGATTATATAACCAAATATTCACCATGAAACAAGTTCAGGAGGTCTTCTTTGCAAGTGGACACGCCCTTGCAATTTTCCATAAGCATTTTAGTACGCCGCAAGGACTTACTCTTTTACACGGGGACCCATCCTTAGATAATATTATTGTCGATTCGTCACGAAAAGTCTATTTCATCGATAATGCGACTATGTCTCGTTCACTATACGAAAAAAAACCAGCTACCAATGATTTTTCAAGTTTTTGTTGGCTGGCTATCCACTACTACTTTTCTGATTTGTCCACTCCTTCGCAAACTCTACTTGCAATGAACTGTGCCCTATATAACTTCATTGTCGGCTATCTAAACGGTGTGGGAGCAAAAATGTACTCACTCACATTAAAAACCGCGCTTGAGGTAATTGATAATCTATCAAAATACTACCCCAGGCACAAAAACGCACTTACAAAGCTAAAAAAGGATGTGATTGATTTTTCAAAGACTAGAAAAGCACTGCAACACACAGAATTGAGAGTATGATCGATTAGATTGTTGCAAACTGATTGGCCTGGGGAAGCATCTCCACCCGATCATGACAATGAGCTAAAGAGGCATGGTGGCTGACGGTCAGAAGCGTTTTATTCTTGGGTAGATAGCGCTCGATTAAATCAAACATCAATTGCTCATTTGCTTCATCAAGCGCAGATGTGGGTTCATCCATGACTAAAATATCGGGCTTTGAAAGAAGGATTCTTGCAATCGTGAGTCGTTGAATTTCTCCTGCTGAAAGCTTTTTCAAATAATCATCGACCTGATCCAGTTGTGAAACCAAATAAGGGAGTCCAACCTCCTCTAAGATTCTGGTGATGACCGGCTCTCTATGAGGAAGTGGGTATGGGTAGTCCAAACAACTTCGCAGTGTGCCAAGGGGCAGGTAGGGGCGTTGAGGTACAAAGTAAATTGCATCTTTGGGCAGCAATACTCTCCCCTGACTTGGCCTGATCAACCCCGACAGACACCGGAGAAGGGTGGTTTTCCCCGTACCACTCATTCCAACGAGTAAAGTTTTTTGCCCCCTTAAAATGGTCAAATTCAAGGGCTGAAAAAATAATGCCCGGCCACTGATCTCCATCGAGAGATTGGCCACTCCGAGATGATTTGCGCCTCGAATATGTTTGATTTCCTCTTCCTTTTCGATCGCATGGAGGAGGCCGATGAGCCGGTTTTTTGCAGCTTGGAGGGTGGCAAATTTTTGGAATTGGGAGATGACGATGCCAAGGGCGACGAGAACGCACGAGGCGGCATCTGCCATACGCATGATTTGTCCAAAGCTCACTTGATCGGAAAAGTAGAGGGGAAGGGCTGCTAGAACGGGAAGGATCGAAAGGCTCCTCTTATAGCCAAACCTGAAGAGGTTAACGGCAAAGTTTTGGCGAATGAGACCAAAGTAGGTGGATTCAATTTCTTTAAAGCGACTTTGGGTAATCTTTTCTTCACACGCCTCTCCTCGAAAGAAGGCCACTTCCTCAGAATGGGTGTGGAGACGCATGAGGCTAAAACGGTAGTTGGCTTCTTTTTTTTCTTTTTCATAGTTGAGCTTGACCAGCGGCTTACCAATTGTGATGAGGAGGATGTTTGCAAGGCAGGCGTAAATGAGGCTTCCCCAGGCGAGAAAGTGGGGAATGATGAGCTCTTTACCCCAAATGTCAAGGTGCAGGGGGTGGGGAAAGTGCCATAAGACGCCGATAAAGGCGGCAAATGTCATCCCTTGTGTGATCAGGCTAAAGATGGTGTCGAGAATTTTGTTACAAAAGAGCTCGACATCTTCACAAATGCGCTGATCGGGATTGTCAATGGCCCCTTTGATGTGATGGTAGGAGCGATTAGCAAGCCATTTTGAAACAAGCCGCTTGGACAAATCTTTTCTCCACCAAAAGGCGGCAAGTGCCTCTAAGAAAAGGCGCAAGGCATAGACCATCATATAGACAATAAGGGTGGCAGCAAGGAGCTTAAGGCTTTGGGCGACTTCTCTTTTCTCAAGCTTTTCGACATGGTCGTAGAGCTTTCCTGTCAGGGTGTTGATGCGGACTGCCACCCGCACAAAGATAAAGGAGCATCCAAGCGATCCCAAAATGCACATGAGTGACTTGAGACTTGTTTTTCTTGTCCAATAGCCCCGAATGATGCTGAAATATTCTTTAAATTCTCGCTCCAGCTTTCGCAAAAACTTCACTCCTCTTCCACACTTTGGGAGCCATTCTACCAAGGCTGTTTGATTAGATAAAGATCAAATGTGCTTGCTAGGAAATCTTCATTTTTTGTAAGGTTTTCTCACACCATTTCTTTACAGGAGATGAGATGTTTGTCAGACACTCAATAGAGCATTTAGAAACCGCTTTTCAAATGGGCCGATTCATGTAAGGGGCTCAAAAATAATTAGGTATAATATGTATAAAATCTTTTTCTTTCTCATCGCCACAAGTTGTCTATTTGCAATTGATGTGGATGAGTTTAAACAAAACTTTCAACTCGGCTATTTAACCACTGAACAGGGGCATCCCAAAGCAGAAGGACTCTCTGATGTGATGAAAGAGGATCTCAATAAGGGACTTGCCCTCTTGCATGAGATTGATCAGGGAATTATCCCCGGCTTTGATCACTTTGTGGAAAATTACCTCGAGGAGATGCAGGGACATTCGGGGCGGATTGTTCTTGTTGGAGCGGGATCGAGTGGACGGATTGCGGTTGATTTGGCGGCCCGATCGAATCCCGAAAAGGTGCTTGCGATTATCGCTGGTGGCGATCGGGCTTTTGTTCGAGCCCGCGAAGCGTTTGAGGACTCGGTTGAGCATGGTAAGGAAGCTGCCCATCGGCATGCCCTTTCCTCAGATGACATGGTGATTCTCATCTCCTCAAGTGGCTCAGCCTCCTTTAATGTAGGAGTGGGACAATATGCTCATGAAGTAGGAGCAAAGTGTTACTACTTTTATAATAGCCAAAAGGTGCCCGAGCGCACTCAACACCTTTTCGACGCCTATGGGGTACGGCCTGTTCTAGTCGATATTGGCCCCCCGGCCATTCGAGGATCCACCCGCTTGCAAAGCGGCACCGTGGGCCTTTTGTGTCTCGGCACGCTGATTTTGAATGAAGACCCCACTCTTGTGCGGGAAGCGCTCATCCAGGCAAATAAGGAAATTGAGGGTCGGTTTGGTGAGATTAAGCACTTGATCGAGCAGGAGGTGGCTGTACTGAGCCATCCAGATGCCAACTTCTACCGGATGCGAGATGAAAATCCACAAGGATATATTACCTTTATCTCAGATATGGACTCTTTGCGCGAAATCATGATGGATACTTCTGAAACCGCCCCCACCTTTTCCACAAACACACCCCGCACCATCTATGAAGATCACCTCAAACAGGCTGAATTTCAAGCTTTTTGGTGTCAGAGTGCAAATGGCTGGGAAGAGATGCTGGGTCGACCTGTAATGGAAGAGGATCAAAAGATGTGTGATGCCCTTCTAGTTGGCACCGATGGCCTATCCAAGCGCCACCTCGGCCCGGGCAATCTAGTCATTGCCGTCTACAAGAAAGAAAAGTCGGCTCCCCTCCAGGCCCTCATCGATCAAATCCCAAATGTCCAGGAGCTCAGTTTTGCAAGCTCGAGTCCCCTTGTGGAGACGATTGCCCTCAAGCAAATGCTCAATATGATCTCCAACTCGACGATGATCTTGATGAACAAGGTGGATGGGGACTATATGATTGATATGAAGGCCTCTAACCACAAGCTCACCGATCGATGCATCCGCCTCACTCAGCAAACGTTCTTCCGCCGCAATATCCCCCTCACCTGGAGCTATGAGGAGCTCTTCGATCTCATCGGCCACATTATGGAAATTAAGGAGCACTACGAGTCGACTCGAAACGAGTATACCCCCTCCCCCATGAAGATTGCTGTCACGATGATCCAAAAGGGGTGTTCTGCCGATGAGGCAATCGCCCTCTTGCGCTTGATCAATGAGGATCTTTCTATTCTCTTCGAGTAGGTTAGGGAATCGCGGGCCGCGGGCCCGCGCCTAGATACAAAAAGAGCGGACCAAAGGTCCGCTCAGGGTGCCTGGCCGGCAGTGGGGGCTACCGGCTAGGGGATGGCTAGGATCGGATTCGAACCAACGACACAAGGATTTTCAGTCCTCTGCTCTACCAACTGAGCTACCCAGCCATGGGTTAAGGCTCTCTTTTGTGGCTTGACCACCTTTCGAGAATGGACAAATGTTATAAGATTTAAGGATTTAGCTCAAGGGACAATTCGATTATTTCCTGTAAATTTTACTCTTTGGTGGGTTTGACTTGCATTAAATCTCCATTTGGATAGGGTCGAGGGTAAATAACGTGGATCGATCACAATTTTTCCTTATCTACTAGGGCAACTAAACTAGAGGGCATATGAGCGCTGAACCAATTCCAAATCCTGAACATCAACCAGGAAGAACATAATACCTAAATGGCTCACTTGAGGAAAGAGCTAGAAGAATTCAAAAAAGAGAGCTTTTAAATATGAGTGTCGCAGAATCACATGATTTTCAACTTCCAATTCAACCAACGGGCATCGATGCACTTGACCAAATCCTAAATGGAGGGATCCCAGTAGGGTCGACTATTCTTCTCGCTGGAGATGCTGGAACGGGTAAGACCCTTCTTTGCCTCGAGTGGCTATTCCGGGGCTTTGAGCGGTATCAAGAAGCGGGACTCTATATCTCTTTAACCGAGCCGGTCACAAGGATGTTAGATAACGCCTCAAAAATGGAGTTTTTCCGCAGCGAGTGGGTCAACCCCACCCAAGTCTTTTTTACTGACTTAAGAGGGATTCTCCAAGGTCTTGGCATGGAGGAGGGAGAGCTGACCATGGAAAAATGCCTTGGAGTGATTGAGGTGGTCACAAATATGGTGAAAAACTCAAATGCAAAAAGAGTCGTCCTTGACTCGATTACTGCAGTCGGATATCGACTTGAAAAAAATGACCTAATTCGCCGCTTTATCTTTGAGCTTGGTAAAGCACTCGCTCAAATCGATGCCACTGTTATTTTAACCTCTGAGGTGTCCAATGGTGGATTTTCTCGCTTTGGCATTGAGGAATTTATTTCGGACGGCATCTTTTTGATGAGCCAGACTATTAATGAAGCACACCCCTCGGTGCGTCGACTCCAAATAATGAAGTTAAGGGGAGTCGCCTATAATGACAATTCTACAGTTTTTCAAATCAGCCCTGCGGGCTGTAAATTATACCCCCCAATTAAACAAGTGCTAGAAGGAAAAGCAAACAATGATAAAATCTCAATGGGATCTGATCAATTTGACACACTTGTAGGGGGTGGTTTCTTCCGAGGGACTTCAGTCCTATACTCAGGTCCCTCGGGTTCGGGGAAAACACTGCTTGCCCTTCAATCGGCTTATAAGGCACTTACAGATGGCGAGCGCGTAAGCTACTTTTCTTTTGAGGAATCCCAGGAGCAAATTTTGCGCAATGCCAACTCATTTGGTTGGGACCTTGAAAAGTTCATCCATGAGGGATCGCTTGCAATTTATTCCATCCCCCCGCTTGCAAAAAGCATTGAAGAACACCTTGACTTTATGACAAAAGTGTCTCATGAAGCAAAAACCACTCTCGTAGTCTTAGACTCACTCTCAGCCCTTCAGGCAGTCTTTGATCACCCTTCTTTTAGAAATTTGGTATGCGGTTTCTTTGGACATCTTAAATCGAACAATATTACTTCAATTATTACCGTCTCAACTGAAAGCTTATTTAATAATTACACCATCTCCGAAATGCAGCTTTCTACATTTACTGATACAATCATCATTCTCAGATATATTGAAGTGTACTCTGAACTCAAACATGGAATTCTGGTATTGAAGCATCGCGGGTCAGAGCATAATAGGGATGTCATAGAAGTCATTATCTCAGGATCCTCTATCACACTAGGATCGACCTTCTCCGCTTTTGAGGGAATACTGACGGGGACTGCTCGCGAAGTTAATTCGATGACCAAACAACAAGTGATGGATATGTCGATGACCCTCAACAGCTCATCGCTTGTCAGTATGACCGATACGGATGGAAATATCAACTATGTCAATGATAAGTTCTGTGAAATTTCCAAGTATTCTCAAGACGAACTCATAGGTCAAAATCACAGAATCATGCAATCAGGCTTTCACTCAGAAACATTTTACAAAAAACTTTGGGAAACAATTCTCAACGGCGAAGTTTGGAAAGGAGACATTCGCAATAAGGATAAAAATGGAGAAACCTTCTGGGTGCGAACGACAATTCTCCCTTCAACAGATAATGATGGGAAAATTACAGGTTATACAAGTGTGCGCACTCCGATCACCGATATGATGGAAAAGTGGGAGATCGGGATTATCGCCCTTGAACAAGGCAAAGAGATTGACCCAGAAACCCGGGAAATTATTGACGAGCTCCGGGATGGAACTTTTTTAAAAACACAATGGTAGCAAAGGAAATGGATAAACAAACACTTCTCATACATCTACTAAAGCCTTTAACGAAGGAGACCGCCTTTGTTCAGTTTGACGTGCGCAATCGCCCTATCCCCCTTGAATCCCCTAATAATTACTTGACCATACGTGGGTCATTCCAAATGGTGAAATCCATTTTAAAGCGACTACTCCAAAGTGGAGTCAATAAGAAATCCATCAAACCTGAAGAACTTGTGGGGTACTAACTTGGATCCTTTATTTGTCAAAAACACCAATGTGACAAACCTTTTTGCCGAACGATTTCAAAAGCTAGTGTCTGGCTGGGTACTCCTCCTTCAAGTGCCGGTGGAAGAAACTGCTGCTGTAAATACCGAGGCACTTCGGACTCTGCAAAATCAAGACTACGAAGGAGTTTATGTCACCCTATCAAAAGAATACCCCACGCTATCTAAAAGCTTTGCCGACCAAGGAATTGATCTCGATAAAATCCACTTCATAGACTGCATTTCTCAAATGTATGGGATTAAAGAAGAGCAAAGCGACCGTGTCTCATATATTGCCGGCCCCCTCTCAATCGATAAAATTGTCGATACCATCACCGAAAGGGGGATGCGCATCCAGACCCCCAATAAATATGTCTTTTTAGACTCAATCACTACAGTCCTCCTCTATAATTCCCTAGAACGTACTGTCCACTTTACGCAGTTTCTCCTCAATGCGTTTAAGTCTCTGGGCATGGTGGGGGTTGTCGTCTCTGTCTCTGAAGGGTTTGCCAATAAAACACTCTTAAAAGAGCTTACAAAATCGGCTGATGAAATCATCAATTTAGGCGATTCAACAGATCAATCAGAGATGGAGCAGGAGAGCGCATAAATGATCCCACTCATCCTTTTTATCTCTGAAAACTCTCTGTTTGCCGAGCGCACCCTCCAAGAGTTTGACACGTCTCAAAAACTCCTCTCTTTAATCAAAAAGCAACGCCCAGCCTGATCAGGAAAATCTGGTTTGATTCCCTCAAATAGATCGGCACGCTGCTGCGTTTTAAGATCTTGGCAATTAATTGTCCACTCATGGTATGCTCTCTGGCAAGTTTTACCCTCTAATTAGACCATGATAAAATCGCTTATTTTATCTCTTCTCTTCCCAAGTCTCATCTATACTTGTGGAATTGCAACTAATCAAACAGAATCCCTCTTCCCCTGTTTTACCAAACACCATACTCCCACATGGTCAGTCCTATCCGAGTATATCCATCTTCTCCCTCTCGCCCGCTACCTCGACATCTCAAATGATGAGCTCGCCCAACTCCTTGAGCAACCTCCTATCCAACACCTCCCCCATCTCGCCGGCTACAACACGCAGCTCATCGCTCACACCCTCGACCTCATTGAAGCAAAAACCCATCTTACATGGGCAAATGATTTCCGAGAGATTCTCCTCCTCCTCAAAAAAAGCAAGATGAACCACTTCTACTATCATGGGACAAACCTTTCAAGCCTCAAATATATTGAAGCGCACGGCTTCTGCGGGATGGAGCGGGACTATGCCGTTGAAGATATCGAGTGGCTCGAAAAAGATGGCTTTCATATCGGAACCGGCTCTGCTCAGAAGCTCGATACCTTCTATATCTCCGGCCGCGTGGAAGTTTCTTGCGACTATGGAATCCACTCTCCCGAGTGGCTCGATCAAACACTAAGTGCTCACCCCGAAGGGGCAAACCACCCCATCTTGCGCAAATATATCTCCCAATACCTCCACCCCAAGCAGTTCGCTTTGATCGCCATCCAATACAAGCCTCGCCACCCCTTAAGCAAAAAGAAAATCCAAACGCTCACTCTCCAAGAGGCAATCAGTTACCTCCCCTATATGATCTACAACACCGAATCCAATCGAGAAATTCACACACAAGATGTATGCACATCCACCCTTCACTACTACCTTCTCCCCAAAGAGCTCAATTAGTAGTTGCTAACCGCTTTTAAACGAATCATATCTTTAAGAATATTGACGCTTTCATTCATCTGGAGATCCTCTTTCCCATGGGGAAAGCGCTCCTTTTTCTTCTGAGGCAAATAGCAAATTTGCGCCTCATTTTCCGAAACAGAATCCACCTTCTTCATAAACGCCTGGTAGTTCAAGTCGTGCTTGAGTCGGAAAGCCGAATTAGCCGCCAGCTGAGGAATCATCCGCTTCCATACCGAATCGCTCCGCTGCGAGTGAAGGGCAAAAAGTTGCCTGAGCTCATCAAATGAGCGGCGACGAAAACGTGAATCTTTCCCCACCAGTGCAAACTCCAACTGATCGTGATCGATCGGGAACTGCAAATACCGCTCACCCACATTAAATGCCGATAAAATAGTCGGTACCACAATATCAGCCTCCACCCCTTTAATCTGCGTCGAAGTGCCACTAATCGTATAGTACCTTCCCACCGTCACCTTGTAAAAATGGCGCGCACTATCATCGGTAATGGTCTGATGTTGCATCGACCCTTTCCCATACGTCCGCTCATCCCCCACAATGACAGCTGCTCCATAATCCTTGATCGCCTGCGCCACAATCTCGGTTGCCGATGCCGACGCCCGTGAGGTGAGAAGGACAACAGGTCCATTGTAAAACATCTTCCCATCAGCATCGCGGCTATACTGGATCTCATCATTAGCATACTTCGCAATGACAATCACACCCTTCGGAACAAACATCCCTGCCACCTTGATTGCCTGCGACAAAAATCCCCCCGAGTTTGAACGCATGTCAATGACAATCCCCTGTAAATCCCCCTCTTTCTTCAGCGCGCGTATCGCACTCTTCAAGTCACTTGCCGCTGAAACCCCCTGATTGTTATCATAAAAAGTGGGGAGCTTAATCTTCCCAATAAACCCATCGCCAAAAGGCTCTCTTGTATAGGTGAGCCGATCATCATCCATCACGATCCGCTTCCGCTTCAGTCCCACCTGCACCTCGCGCACCTCATCAGCCACACGCCGCTCAAAAACCAAATTCACCTTCGAATTCACCGGCCCCTTCAACCGCTCCATCACCTCGGCAAATAACATGTGGCGCACATCTTCCCGGTCCACCTGCACCAGCCGATCGCCCACCTCAATCTTACCCGACTCAGACGCCGGACCCCCTACAACTAATTCTGAAATATGCGCCCCGTCAATCCCCTCTCGCAAGACAACACCCACCCCACAAAACTGCTTCTGCAACGCCGACTTAATCTCAAGCGCCTCATCGGGGCTATAAAACGCCGTATGGGCATCCAAACTCTTAGCCAGCGCCTTCAAAAAACAAACAGCCAGCCGCTTGTCACTCTCCCCCATCCACTTTGCTTCCACACCCCGCCGCTTCTTATCCCAAAACTCTAATATCCGCTCCCTTCGATCAAGCGTTATCTTAGCAAAACTCTTCTCCTCCCCATAGCGATAAAGCGCCTTATACAATTCAATCCGAATCCGCTCCCGCAATTCCCCCTCATCTCTCGCAAATCCGGCATACTGCATCGGCACCCTCGTCCCATCAAACGCCACCTCCTCACTGGTCAAAATCTCAGCAATCAATTCCCGCCGAATCATCTGCGCACGCGCAATCGCCCGCTCCCCCACACCGAGCATCTCCTCATACATGTCGAGCTTACCCCGCTCAAACTGCCCAATCAACTTTCCCACAAAATCGGACCGCCCATCCAAATAGAGCCCCACCTCATCCCGCATCAAATAGATCTTCTCCGGATCAATCTGATCAAAGAACACCTTCACCGACCGCTTGGCTACCAGCGGCGAGAACTCCTTATTCTCCACATGATACGAAAACATTTCCCGCGCAATCGCCGGCACATCGCCAACGCCAATCTCAACACCAAATAGACTTCCGGCTAAAAGCCATACAAGAGCAAATCGAGACCCAATTCGCATCACACACTCCAACTACTTTCCGAAAATCCCAATCATACATCAATAGAATATTTTCTACTATCCCCAAAACATCACAACCTTGCCAACCGACTCATTTAGTTGTAGACTGAGGCGTGTGAGATGATCACACAGAAGAAGGACCCATACTTGCCCACAATTGATTCCCTTGATCGGAAATCCCAGGTCGACTAGTATTCTATTTTTTCTTTTCTTGAGGTGATTGGATGAAATGGGTATGGTTTCTTGCACTTATAACGATGGGAATGCCCATGGGATATACTGACGAGCCCCTTTGGCCAGCGGAATGCTATGATGAAAACTCTCAGTTTCAACAAGCCATCGCAAGCCACTTTATTGACCAGCTGACCGATACATTTACCCTGCCACCGGGTGGAACCCTGCTCGATGTGGGATGTGGCAATGGCCCCATCACCCATTCACTCCTTCACATCTTTTCGCCCTCTGAAATAGTGGGGATAGATGCCTCACGGGAAATGATCGAGTTTGCCAACCAATACATTGCAACAGATCAGCTCACCTTCCGAGTCGATCGAGCGGAAACACTCGCCACCATTCCTCCCCTATCCTTCGATGCGATCGTCTCTTTTTCCTGTCTCCATTGGGTGCACGACCAGGCCCGAGCCTATCAACGCATGTACGACTCCCTCAAACCAGGTGGATGGATTGGGCTCATGTTTCCAGCCGATACAGATATGGACGATCCCCTCGATCAAGCCTTTGCCAAGGCGTTTAGCCAAGAACCCTATAGAACCTACTTCGAAAGAGACACAAGTCATGTTGACTGGAACTTTGCCCCACCAAGTCAGATTGAAAATGAGTTAAAAGCAGCCGGATTTGAAATTGTCTCAATGCAAACTGAAATCGTCGACTATTCCTACCCCTCAGTCGAAAAACTCAAAGAGTGGATCCTCGCATGCGCCCAGCAGCTCAGACTACTCCCCCCAGATCTGCAAGAGGCGTGCGCCATGCAAATTGCGCAAGACTATCTCGACGCTTCTCGTGATTTCCAGCCCACAGATGGCTCGTGCATCTACCGACTCGATCCCCTAATGATCACAGCGATCAAATCAGTACCCACTAATGTAGTTGTAGACTGAAGCACGGGAGATCTGGAGCTTTTGGCGATTGTAATCGAAAGGCACCCTCGGATCTAGAGGCCGTAATAGACTCTGAGCCGTTTTTTTGCCTCTTCATCTTCTCCAGGAACAGCATCAATCCGAAACGCTAGACCTGCGCTTGGATCAATGATCCACTTCTCTCCGTTGAGCACAACCCCATTCCATGCATGTCCCGCAGACAAGCAAGCCCCTGCCTCCTCGTTTGCATAGGCCCAGCCCACAAGCTGATCCCTAGACCAAATGGGAATGGAGCGTCGAACCGCCCCAGTGATGACCGTTGACTCTATTTTCAACTCATCGAGAATCCCTTTGAGAAAAAAGGCATAGTGCCGACAAACCCCTTTACGAGCGTTGAGACAGTCCCCAAACGTTGCAAGTGTGAGCTTGTCTACCCGACCTGGTGTACCCGTAAAAGCATATTTCAAGAAGGAACTCACCCTTAAAACCATTTCGCTATCTGAAAACCCAAATTCTCTTTGCTCGTTTTGAAAATAATCAACCACTTGATTAAACACTGGGTCGAGGTCCGGGTCGTGCATCATTAGCACATCTCTCTTTTGATTTTCTAGCGCCTTAAAGTAATCTGGAGAATAGGAATTAGGAACGACAAATCCTCGCTCAATGGGTCCAGGGAGTTCTGCTGCCACGCGCAAATGGGTAAACTCGAGCTGTTCGGGGACATCATCTCTATTTTTGGCACAGAGCTTGGAGAGAAACTCTTCTGACTGAACTTTCCCCTCTTCATCGATTCTCCATAAAACCCCTGGATCGCCACTTGGCCTTTCTAGATTTCCCGCTGCATTCACACGCCCTAAGTAGAACCTTGAGGCAAACAAATGATCGCCGGGATAAAGCTTTATTGAGGGATGCTTAGTCCCTTTTCCATAGAGGTATGGATAGACCTGTTCATTTACTCGCAATGTCATCCCTTGAGAAATTCCATCCAGAAAGGCGTAGAGAACATTCCCCTCTTTTCGAAAAGCCATACCAAAAGCTCTCGAGGTCAACCGATTCTCTGAAAACTCTCTAACCTCATTGTCCCAATTAAACTCGAAGAAACATTCATCGGGTAAGACCACTACCTCAGGATTCCACACCTGGGCCATCGGCTCAGAAGGTGCATTAAAACCAGAAAATCCCAAGCAAAAATCAAGAGGTGTTTGAAATCCCCTTTGGTGCATCGTTCGAAATAAGTCGAGGTTAAACTGATTGTGATCAAACTTAGGGGCATCCTCCCTTTGCATTTGAATGGGATTTCTATTCACTCCCTTCTCTAGATCAACAAGCTTTTCTTTTACCTGCTCACGACTCAGTTCACTTGCATCTTTTCGAAACTCTACCAAGTCAAGTGCCCGGCTATTGCCTGAAAAGGGATAGACGGCAGGCTCTGCAATACCCGCTCGGGTTAAATTGATTTTGTACAGTAGCGATCCATAGGTAGATGAACAGGCCATTAATGCTAAGCCGAGCAATGTAGCGGGAAGAATCACAAGGGCAAAAAGGGCGCCCACCACCCGATCAATCACCTCAGCAAATTGGCCCACCTCATATTCGACATAGTCCCCCTCAATGCGATTAATCTGGTATGTCCGGCCAATAGCGGTCGAAAGAGGACCCAATAAAAGATTTGATGCGACTTCATATTCATCTGGAGCGCTCACTCCCGTATGCCTAAATGTGATAATTGCCATCTATCTCTCCTCAATAAAAATAGAAGGACATTATACCACAATACGGATTAATAAATGCACATTAAAATATTGTTAGAATATAACAGTTCAACTACCACTAATGTAGTTGTAGACTGAAGCGCGGGATAGCTGGAGCTTTTGGGCGACCGTATTGGCCGCATTCTTGAAGTTAAACACCCCTTTATCATAGAGGTGGCGAACGAGCTCTCGCTTCTGATCGCGCGTGAGGTGATCACGCGCCAGAGATTCGCCTCTTAAATACTCCTCAATCGCCCCTTCAATCTGCTTCTCACTCCCACTACTATAGATCTCCACGGGGTTGAGCGCATCGGCTTGGGTTTTGAGAAACGTCTCGAGTCTTTTAAACGTGCTCACATCGGTGTTGATGCAAATCACCCCGATGGGCGCCCCCTCTTTGTCCCTCATCGTAATCGACGAGCACTTCAGCGGGCTACCATCCCAGTTCTCCTTATAATAAGGGGGGAATATGTCTGGAAACTCGCCCGTATTCACCTCCAACTCGTGAAGGGGGGATGCATCGCCCACCTTCCGCTGAGAAATGTTGTGATAGATCGCCACGATTTTTCCCTTTTCCAAATCGTGCACTGCCACTTCTACAAAGGGGTGGAAGAGCTGAGTGATCGCTTCGAGTAGAGGCTCGTACACCTTTAATAACTGGTCGAATTCTCTCATGTTTTTCCTTTTTGTCTAACTTATACGTATTGACTAAATCGTGCCACACCACTATATTGTTTGTCACACCAAAGGAGAAGTATATGCCGAAATTTCATAAAGTATCAAGACTTGCTCACATTCCCGGAATCGGTGTGGATAAAATGGGGGCTCTAGCAGACCATGCAAAAGACCCCGACATCCTCCGCCTTGAAAATCTCGACACCGACCTCCCTCCACCCCCCGAGGCAATCGAAGTGACTCGTCAAGCGATTGGAGAAGATATGCACAACAGCTACCTCCCATTTGTTGGGCAAGATGCCCTTCGCAAGGCAGCGGCTAAAAGGGTAAATCAGGTGGCAGAAAGAGAGTATGACTGGCAATCAGAGTGCATCATTACAGCAGGAGGAATGTCGGGCATTCTAAACTGCTTTCTTGCGCTCGTTGAGCCAGGCGACGAAGTGATTGTGACAGACCCCACCTATGCAGGCATCATCAATCGGATCCACCTCGCAGGAGCCACCCCTGTTTTTGTCCCCCTTCTCCCAACCGATCGTGGATGGCGACTCGATCAAGAAGCGCTCAGCCGAGCTGTTTCGCCAAAGACCCGCCTCATTTGCATAAGTCCCGGCATGCCAACCGGGCACATTTTCACCCGTGAGGAGTGGGAGGCTGTTGGGAAAGCGGCTGTAAAAGCCGACTGCTACCTCCTCTATGACGCTGCCATGGAAAAAATTTTATATGACAAGAGACAAGTGATCCACCCAGCCACCCTCCCCGCCCTAGCTGATCGGACCATCACAGTAGGGGCTGCATCAAAAGAATTGCGGATGATCGGATGGCGTGTGGGTTGGGTTGTGGGACCGAAAGAGGTGATCGACCCAATTGGACTGGTCAGCATATCAAACGTGGTGTGTCAAACAGGGATTAGTATGGCAGGAGTCGCCTGTGGCCTCCAACTCATAGATAGTGGGCTTACCCAAGCGCTGGAAACTTGGGAGAAGAGGCGCAATATACTAATCGATCAACTTGCTGGGCTTCCTGTCACCCTTCCGCATGGCGGTTGGTCGGTATTGGTCGATGCTTCAAAGCTGGGGATCAGTGGAGAGGCGCTCTCAAACAAAATGTTTACCGAGTGCAAGATTGCCGCCACTCCCATGAGTGGTTGGGGGCCAAGTGGGGATAAATATCTCCGATTAGTCTTCTCAAATGAGCCAGTTTCCCGATTGAAAATGGTGAGACATCGAGTGAAAAAAATCTTTTCTCTCTCCTAAATTCGCAAGGGTGTAAAAAGATTTGCAATAATCATACTCCTCATGCTACACTGCTTGAAATCGCTAGGTGTGTGTTTTGCTTTGATTTATGATCATGGCCCGACGCCTGGCCTGACACCTGAAAAGGAACCAGAAAAAGTTAAATCAGAAATTATTTGAAATAGAGAGAAGGCTATATGCCCACAATCAACCAACTTATTCGAAACCCAAGAACACGGGCCAAAAAGAAATGTAAAACACCAGGCTTGAAAAGCTGCCCACAGAGACGGGGAGTTTGCCTTCAGGTGAAAACAGTGACCCCGAAAAAGCCAAACTCAGCCCTTCGAAAAGTGGCAAGGGTGCGACTATCAAACGGCATGGAAGTGACAGCTTATATCCCCGGTGAAGGACACAATCTACAAGAGCACAGTATTGTATTGATCCGCGGAGGAAGGGTAAAAGATCTTCCAGGAGTGCGATATCACATTATTAGAGGAACATTGGATACAGCAGGTGTTTCAGACCGGAAACAGCGCCGTTCAAAGTATGGTGCTAAGAAGCCGAAATAACCGAACCTGCCTACCGTAGGATTAAAACCGTAAGAGGAATAACAAGGTATGTCAAGAAGACGCAGCGCGACAAAACGCGAAATAGCTATCGAAGAAAAGTACAACAGCGAAAACGTCACACGCTTGATCCGCAAAGTGATGCAAAGTGGAAAGAAATCCCTTGCCACGCGAATCGTATATGATGCCATCGACAAATTTGCAGAGCTTGCAAAAATAGACGGCGACGTCATTGAAGCTTTTGACCAAGCGCTTGAAAACGCAAAACCCAAACTCGAAGTCAAATCACGCCGCGTAGGGGGATCCACCTACCAGGTTCCCGTTGAAGTCGCACCTAACCGCAGACTTGCAATGGCCCTTGCATGGATCGTCACCTTCTCACGTAAGAAGACAGGCCGAGACATGTGCTCAGCGCTTGCAACCGAGCTATACGACTGCTTCAACCAACAAGGGACCACCATCAAAAAACGGGAAGATGTCCACAAAATGGCAGAAGCAAACAAAGCATTCGCACACTTTAGATGGTAATTATTCACAACACATTTAGACAGATCAAGGGAACATAAATGGCAAGATCCGACAAAGAAAAACTACAGAATGTCCGTAATATAGGAATTATGGCCCACATCGACGCGGGTAAGACAACTGTCACCGAGCGTATCCTATTTTACTCCGGCCGCCTCCACCGCATTGGAGAAGTGCACGAAGGGGCTGCGACCATGGACTGGATGGAGCAAGAGCAAGAGCGTGGTATTACAATCACCTCAGCGGCGACCACCGTCTTCTGGGGCGACATCAAAATCAACATCATCGACACACCGGGACACGTAGACTTCACCGTTGAAGTGGAGCGCTCATTGCGCGTTCTCGATGGATCTGTCACCGTCCTATCTGCTGTGGATGGAGTCCAACCGCAATCCGAAACTGTCTGGCGTCAAGCAAACAAATACAACGTCCCCCGAATCGTCTTCGTCAACAAGATGGACCGAGTCGGAGCCGACTTCGAAATGTGTATTAAGAGCCTCGTTGAAAAACTCGGCGCCCGCCCAATTGCCGTCCAATGGCCAATCGGAAGCGAAGGTGAATTTAAGGGAATGGTTGACCTCGTCTCCATGAAAGCCTACGTCTTCAACGACGAGACCATGGGTGCTGACTACTCAGTCGAAGAGATCCCAGCCGACCTTAAAGACAAGTGCGACGAAATGCGATCCATTATGCTCGAAGAGCTCGCAACTATCGACGAAGAGAACGAAGATTTCATGAACAAAGTGCTTGAAGATCCAGATTCACTCACAGAAGATGAGATCCATGCCGTCATCCGTAAGGGAATTTGTGACAACCTATTCCAAGCGGTCCTTTGCGGAACAGCCTTTAAGAACAAAGGGGTGCAACCCCTCCTCGAAGCTGTCTGCAAGTGGATGCCATCCCCCCTCGATCGTGGAGTGGTGAGTGGAATCGACTATAAGACTGAAGAGCCAATGGAAATTGAGCCCAAAGACGATGGAAAGCTCGCCGTCCTCGCCTTTAAAGTGATGACAGACCCATACGTGGGCCGACTCACCTTTGCCCGTATCTACTCAGGGACCCTCAAGAAAGGATCTACCCTCCTGAACACAACAAACGGGAAGAAAGAGCGGGTCTCCAGATTGCTCGAAATGCACTCAAATGACCGAGTGGACAAAGATGAGTTCTACACAGGAGACATCTGCGCCATTATCGGCTTGAAAAACTCAAAAACAGGAGATACCCTCTGTGATCAAGATACTCCTCTCCTCCTCGAGAAGATGGAATTCCCCGATCCAGTGATCTCCATGGCCATTGAGCCAAAATCGAAAGGAGATCGAGAAAAACTCTCTGTTGCTCTCGGCGCCCTTTCAGAAGAAGATCCCACATTCCGCGTCTCAACAAACGAAGAGACAGGGCAAACCATTATTGCCGGAATGGGAGAGCTCCACCTCGACATCTTGCGCGATCGAATGATGCGTGAGTTTAAAGTTGAAGCGGACGTTGGAGCTCCACAAGTTTCTTATAAAGAAACCATTACCAAGCCAGCGAAAAGCGTCACTAAGTACGTTAAACAGTCTGGTGGTCGTGGACAATACGCCCACGTTGAGCTCGAAGTTGAGCCAAACGAGGCAGGTAAAGGGATCGAAATTGAAAACAAAATTGTTGGTGGTGTCATTCCAAAAGAATACATCCCAGCGGTCATCAAAGGAATCGAAGAGGGACTCTCCAATGGAGTGGTCGCCGGCTACCAATCAGTCGATGTCAAAGTGCGCATCGTCTTCGGTTCTTACCACGATGTTGACTCGAATGAAATGGCCTTTAAGATCTGTGGATCGATGGCTATCCGGGATGCGTGTAAACAAGGCGCCCCAATCCTCCTCGAGCCAATTATGAAGTGTGTCATCACAACCCCAGAAACAAATCTTGGGGATGTGATTGGAGATGCAAACCGCAGACGGGGACAAATCCAGAAGCAAGAAGTGAAAGGAGTCACAGTTGACCTATTCGCAGACATCCCACTTGATGAGATGTTCGGATACTCAACCACCCTCCGTTCCATCTCTTCTGGTCGAGCGACTTACTCCATGGAGCCAAGTCACTTTGCTCCGGCCCCCAAGTCAAAAGTAGAAAAACTTTGTAAAACATAACAGTGACGGCAACATTTGCCAAAAAGGAAACACGTAATGAGTAAAAAAGCTAAGAAAAAGATCCAGATCAGACTGCAGTCTTACGACCACGCGCTCCTCGACCGATCGGTTTCAAGTATCATTGAAACAGCCAAGCGATCAGGTGCCGTCGTTGCCGGACCAGTCCCTCTACCCACACAAATCGACCGCGTGACCGTACTCCGCTCACCCCACGTCGACAAAAAGTCACGTGAGCAGTTCGAAACACGCACCCACAAGCGGGCTATCTACATCACAGACCCCGCCCAAGCGGTCGTCGATTCTCTCCGGAACCTCACCGTTCCCGCCGGCGTAGACGTCATGATCAAGATGAGCTAATCCAGCTCATCCCCGTGGGCGAGGCTTCCCCCCTCGCCCACCTCCCCTTCTCTACTACAGAATAGTTATTTTGAATGCATATGGCTAAAATCAGTCTCAGCCAACTCTCCTCTTCGATATTTCCATCCGCCACCAATGTTTATAATCCAAAGAATTACATACTTCCCAAGCGATCTCCACTGAACACGTACCCAAACCCTATGAGTCAGTGAGCCCCAAAAGAGAACTTCTATTAGCTGAAATAGTCAGTAAGCACTTCGACCAAATCCTTAGCCCCCTGTATCGATGATATTTACCGAGGGCAACACAGGGTCCCCACATATTTCCTATTCAGTATGACCTCGCCTGTACAATCAACCCCAATTGAGCTAGAACAATATACAAATGATTAAATCCAGCTTATAAAGAACTCTTTTCTTTCTAACCCCTTTAAAATTTTGAGTGTTCATTGTCAGCTAGATACTTGAATGTTCCTTCAGAGGTTTGGAATCTCTTCTCTATTCCGGCAGCATATTTATCAGGATCTCCCAAATACGAAAATTCACCCATGCTACAATAAAATTAAAAAATATTTAATTATGAATACATACAATGTACAATTAATACTGAAAAACATCTCATATCAACCAGTTGTTTCAAGTTGCTGGGATGAAAAGCAACCAATCTGTACCAGCATTATAATTGGGGAAGTAGATGAAACGAAAAGCTATGCCTATAAGCAAGATGATCCAAACCATCGTATTTCGGCAAAATCGTTTCTATACCCAAATTTTTTGCTAATAGGTCAGGGCTCAGTTCCTGTTAAATGGCGTCTGAATAATACTACACAAGAAGCAATGGCTATAGGAATAGCTCCTACAGCAGATAACTCCCTATTTCGTATTGCAACGAATAATCTCCCAAGTGAAATTCAAGATTCTACGTTACAAGATGGAGAGGCAAGCATAGGTTACACTTGGGAAGCGCTCTAGTTTATCTATTAAATTGTGTTCATGCATGATAGTGTGTCTAGACAAGAGAAGATATACCCTGTGCATTATCACAGCTAAGAGACCCTTTGAAGAAGTTCTTACTGCGGGAGCCCAAGTGTTGGAAATACCTCTATGCTAGAATTGAGTTATAAATAGACAAAATTTATAGGAAAATACCATGAAAAATGCGATTAAACTCAAAATCAATATTGACCGTGTTTACCCACATAGCGATTTCGAAGAGTCAACCGCCGTTCAAGGAAAACTCTCAAGCAAAGAACACGATAACACTATTTCGATCGAAGGCAACACAAAAACAATTTTTGGTGATTATGGAAAAAATCTATTTGCCAACCTAAAGAATAACATTTCCCCATACAAAGGAGAAATCATCCTCCCCTCTGGCGAGAAAATATCAGGGAAATCTATCCGATTAATCCATGTCTCTACTGAACCCAACTCCCCTATTATGGTATCAATTACTCCAAGCGTAAAACTCCCAGAGGGCACCAAAAGCATCAAGCTCAACATCCCTATCGAGTTGTAACTCCGCTCATCCAACAGTGCTCTAGCCTAATACCGCACTTAGTTCGTTTGGCTGTAGTTTTCCTTAAAGATCTGATTGTAAGGAGCGGGATTGCGATAGACCATCTCCTTCTTAATGATGCGACCAGATTGATCAACTGTTAGAAAATAGCGCCTTGCCTGAACGACAGAATCGCCCATCTGAATCCGCTCGGTATATTCATAGACCATATTCTCCCCACACGAATAGATGGCAATTGGCGGGCCATACGTCTCTTCCACCTTCTTAATCGGCGTTCCCGTCGTGATACTTGAATACGACTCAGTCGTCATCACCTCCGTCCGTCGCCAAGTGCATCCAGCAAGAGACCCGAACAACACCCCCATCAAAAAGATATGACCAAACCATCGACTCTTCATATGTCCACATATCATGCATCAAACCCCGATTTGAAACAAGGAAGACTAGCTTGCTGGAGTAGATTTCTTGCGGCGGGCGCCCAGGCGCTTAGTGATGGTTCCCTCGATTTGGGTGCGCATCTCAGTGCCGGCGCCATATTCCCCTTTGAAGGAGTGAATGGCATTGCCCTTCATCTGATAACACTCAAACCCTTCGATGCCAACATTGGTCCCCTGAAACTCCCAGCCAATGAATTGGGAATCGACAAAGCCGGTTCCCTCAATGGTCCCCCACGCCTCACTCACCATCTCCACATCAAAGCGTCCCTCTTCAATCTCTGAAAAGACAAAGTGGTTGATGATCGACTCTGAATGGGCATCCATCCGAATCTCTTGAGTAGCCTCGTAGAGGTAGCTTTCAGAATCAAATTCGAAAACTTCCCAAAAGACAAGAAAAGGCACCTCAAGTGATGCCTCCAAGCAAGCATTGGGCATCCGCAAAAGGCCTTCACCTTCCCAGCGACCTGGTTGAAAGATGAACAACTGATCGTACATTAAAATCTAAACCTTCCCGCATAGATACTTTGTAAAATCCCCAAAGCAATCATCGTCACAAGAACCGATGACCCGCCGTAGGAGACCAGCACCAGTGGCACCCCCGTAATGGGAAGAAAACCACACATCATGCCCACATTGATCACCACGTGCACAGCAATAAAAACCGTTATGCCCGCTGAGAGCAATCGCCCAAAGTGATCCTTAGCTACACCAGTAACATGGAAGCCGAAATAAATTAAACCAAAATAAATGCTGAGGAGAAAAAATGCCCCCACCATCCCAAACTCTTCAGTAAACGCAGGAAATACAGAATCGGTAAACGCATATGGCAGCCACCCCCGCCCCATAAAATCACTCTTACAAAACCCACTCCCAAAATAGCGCCCCAGAGCAATCGCAGTCTGCCCTGCCCGCTGGTGATACGTATTGGGGTTGAGCCGCTCATACTGATAATCTTTGAGAAAATGGGTCACCACCCCCCGCATCTCCTCATGCGACAATATCCCCAAATAAATCGACAAGACAAAACCAAAAACAAGCGCCCCCACCACAGTCAGAAAAATGACCGCCTTCCGATTCACCCCCACCAAATAATACATCACAAGCGTAGTGGGCACCAGCACCAAAGCAGTCCCCAAATCGGGCTGCTTCAAAATCAAAGCAAACGGAATAAAGACAATGAGACTCGCCTGCCAAAACGTACTCATCTGCCCAATCTTTGACTCTCGCCGCTCCAAAAACCAAGCCAGCGCAATCACCACCACCAACTTCGCATACTCACTCGGCTGAATATCCATCGGCAAAAACCAAAACCGATACCACCTGCGCACATTGTGGATAGGAGCCGTAAAGTAAAGCCCCACTAACATCACCAAAATCACCAAATAGATAATCCACGTCCACTCACGCAGCCGCCGATAATCCATACACGCAAAGAAGAAAAAGGCAATCAACCCCACCCCAAAAGCCCGAATCTGATTCTTTGCCAATGGAGTTAAGAAAAACTCAGTGGAAAAACTGTGGTGGCCAAGGGTACTCGATGAGATCACCATCACACTCACCGCCATCAAAACCAAAATAATCGGCAACACCTTAAAATCGATCCGCCGGAGCAATCTCGGATCCCAAAATCCGCCCATTTCTCACCTCACTTCCCCAAGAATACCCCACCCCATCCCACAAGTCAATCCCACAATAAATCCCCAATGTGATAGACTTGTGCAAGCTTGAATAGGATGAGGCATATGGCAGCACTACTCTCATTTATTTTTCTCAATATACTTGGGGCCATGAGCCCAGGCCCAGATTTTGCCGTCGTCACCCGCTATGGGCTGATGGGCACCCGAAAAGCCGCCCTCTCAGCAACGTTGGGCATTACCCTTGCCCTAATGATTCATGTCCTCTACTGCGTCTCTGGGGTGGCCATCTTCCTCCAAGCCAACCCCAAATTCCTCTCCATCATCAAGGGGCTCGGTGGGCTCTACCTTTGCTACCTAGGCCTATCCATGTTTAAATCCACGCAAGAAGAGAATGCATCCACCCAATCACAAACAAGAAATGCCTTTACAGCAGGATTTTTGACCAACCTGCTCAACCCCAAAGCAACGGTCTTCCTCCTAAGCCTCTTCTCCCTTTTTGCGCAGTCAATGGATACCCTCAAAATGAAATTTGCCTTTGCCGCCTCAATCCCCCTCATCTGCCTCACCTGGTTTTCCCTCCTCTCCATCCTCCTTACCCACCATAAGCTCCTCCCTCTCCTCCAAAAGTACCAGCGTCAATTTACCCTTATCATGGGAGCTCTGTTAATTGTTCTTGGCCTCTCAGGACTCATCTCAATTGCTCTACCACTTTTTTAACCCAAAACTTTTAGACTAAATCCCTTGCGTTAATATCAAGAATTCTTTATATTCGTCTCTAATATTTAATTGGCAGGCTCAATCTCAGAGGTATATATTAATTTTTTCGCCCCGGTGCGTCCTTTTTTCGCACCGATTGTCCTCATCTAAATCTTTTTGGAGGTAAAACTATGAATGTCGCCCAAAATGAAAAACCAATCGTGATCATTGGAGCGGGTATTAGCGGATTAACGTTGTCGATCTTGATGCGGCATTTTGGTAAAAAGGTGATCGTCTTTGAAAAAAGATCTCCATATACCCCCAATGATGAAGAAGATGTCCGATCCTTCAACCTCACAATCACCGAAAGAGGGATGAAGTCCCTACGCTCCATTGGAGTCGAAAAGGAAGTGATTGATGCCTCAGTCTCCTTAAAATCGCGAATCATCCACCACCCAGCCGCGTGTGTCTGCAAATCGGAAATTTCCGAGCAAAGTTACGGTGAGGAAAAAGATGACATGCTCTACTCAATCCCCCGGACAACCCTTGTCAATCTCCTATATGAAAAAGCGCGAGCAAATGCAAAAGCCGATATTGTCTTCAACCAAGAACTCGTTGAGGTGAACAAAGCGCTTTCAACCCTGAAATTGCGCGACACCACGACATATGAAGAAACTGAAATTGAATACTCACTCCTCATCGGAGCAGATGGCGCCTACTCAAAAGTGAGAAGCTACATGCTACTCGGTGAAATCATGGACTTCAAAATTAGCTATTTTGATTGGTTCTATAAAAAATTTGTGATCTCACCACAAGATGGAAAAGCACTCCGAATGGACCCAAACTCCCTCCATGTCTTCCCCAAAAAAGGAGGGCTAGTCGTCGCCATTCCAAACCAAGACCACAGCTTCTCGAGCATCTACTGCACCCGAATTTCAGACCCTTCCGATGTGAAGAGCAAACGGGCAAACCACGAGATGGAGCAGCGATTTCTAAACGACTTCCCCCACTTGTACCGCCTAGGAGAAAGGGTCCGCACCACCTTCGAAGAATCAAAAATCAGCGGACTTGTGACTGTGAATATCTCTCAGTGGACAGTTGAAGGAAATGTCGTCCTCGTTGGCGATGCCGCTCATGCCGTCTTCCCCTTCTATGGACAAGGGATGAACTCCGCTCTTCAAGACTGTCGCCAACTGGTTGCAAGTCTCGAGAAGTGCGAATACATCTCTGATGCCATCAACGAATACGAAATCGCTCAAAAAGCATCGACAAGCGCACTTTCAGCCCTCTGCACAAAACACTTCCACTATCTACAAGAAGGTTGCACCTCCCCACTCAACGATTCACGACGATTTGTCAACAAATTCCTGAGTAAATTCAACAAAGATTTGTGGAAGTCAGAATATCACATGGTAGCCCAAACAGAAATCCCCTATGACATGGTTGTCCGGATTTTAAACAAACAAAAACGCTATCGAAAACTCTTTAGCATTTTCGTACTCGACTACCTTGTTGCAGGACTTATCGTCGTTAAAAAGAGGCTACAAAAACCTTTCAAAAGAAGAAAGCCTGTCAATCACGAATTGAACTTGGAATTAGGATCCATATGAGTAACGCACCTGTAACAGGAATTAAAAGCAAAAACCTATTTACAAACCTCCTCACCAAAAAAGGGGGATTGCTCGGTAGCGTCTTTCTCCTCTGCGGAAGCTCCATCGGGGTGGGCATACTCCCTCTGCCCATCCTCACAGGACACGCCGGAGCCCTCCCCACCATCACAGCCTTCCTCGGGTGCGGTTTATATATGACCCTCACAGCCCTCCTCATCCTCGAGTCATCCCTTTTGATAGAAGAAGCAAGCTTTATCTCCCTGGCAAAGCAGTTCCTCAACCAATGGGGGCGCATGGCAGTCCTACTCTCCTTCCTATTCCTCTTCTACTCACTGACCACCGCCTACCTCGCAAAAGGTGGAGAGCTCACGCACGCTGCACTACAAAGTAGATTTGCAACCCCCTTTCCCCAATGGAGCGGGGCCCTAACCCTTGCCACCCTCTCAGGAGCAGTCATTTTCTTTGGCCCCTTCGTCGTCGACCACCTCAACCGCATCTTCATGGGGGGCTTCATTGCCACCTACCTATTCCTCGGCGTGACAGGGATCGAAAAAATACAGATGGAAAACCTCTCCCACTCCAACTGGAGCCTGGGACTGTTTATCATCCCCTTTGTCATCACCTCATTTGGGTATCACAACCTCGTCCCCTTTATCAGCAACTACCTCCAACAAGATCGGCAAAAAGCCTCCAGGGCCTTTATCTATGCGGGAATTGCACTCTTTTTCATCTATGTCCTGTGGGTCACCAATCTCCATGGCATTATCCCCCTCAATGGCCCCATCAGCATTACCGACAGCTTCGCCAAAGGTGAGATAGTTACCCAGCCCTTAGCACGCCTCATCCAATCCCCCCTCATCCAATATAGCGCGACATACATGGCCTTCTTTGCCATCATCACCTCAGTCTTGGGACAAGGGCTCAGTATCATAGACTTCCTCGCAGAGTGGTTGGGATTTGAAAAAACCCCACAAAAAAGACTCCTCCTCTGCGCCATGCTCTTTCTACCCACATTCGCCTGCTCACAGCTCATCCCCGGAGTCTTCTTCAAAGCCCTCGAACTCGCAGGCGGAGTCGCAGCTATGGTCATCTTTGGGATCATCCCCAGCATCCTTGGCTGGAAACAGCGGTATACAAAACCTGCCCACCCCGACTTTCGCCCCATCCTACCTGGTGGCAAGCCCATGCTCGCCTCGCTCTTTAGCGTGGCAGCCTTCATCGTCCTCTATGAAATCCTCAAAAACCTACATATCATATGACGATAAACCCAATAAATAAAAATACATACTAGGAGGTAAAATATGGCAGCAGCAATCGGCGCCGCACGAGGCGCAATCACCTACGGCATCCACGAAGAGGTCTTCACAAACCTTCCAGGAGCCAAAGTCGCAGTAGCCCTTGTAGAGATCATCGTCCAAAAAAGTCCCAAAGCCAAAGCAGAACAAAACTGGCTCAGTGGCCACAAGCAGCAAACAATAGCCAGATTCATCGACCGCTACCCAAACCCCAACGACGTCATGATCTCAAGAGTCATGACAGCTTGGCGCGAACTCTTCGTCACCTTCCTAGCTGGCCCAGATAAGCGCTGCACACTTGAGCCCCTCTTTGAGCGAGTCGCAAGAGAAGCCCAAAAAGTCATAGACTCACAAGGCCAAGCCAAGCCAGCAAAAGCAAACCTCGGCAAAATCTCCAATATCGTCGACCTAGTCAACTGCACATCCATCGACCATGAAGTCCCCATAGGCGTCATGGACTTTGCCAATCTCCACGAGCGACTCACCCTCCGTTACGGCCAAGAAGGCGAGCGCTTCACCGCCATGGGCGACCCAACCGAGCACATCGTAGATCCCCACCATCTCGTCCTAGCAGATGAACAAGGCATCCTCTCCTGGCTCTGGACCTACCGTGTAGGCGAGCGCGTCTGCCTCAAGCCACAAGAGACCCCCGCCCAAGCGCTCATTTGCGTCGACCAAGTGGACGCAGACGCCAGCGATCCCGAGCAAGCCCTTGACGACTTCCTCACCCACCTCCCCCAAATCGGCGGCCGCGGAGTAAAAATCGGCGTCCTCAGCCGCGAGAACCCCACCCTCTCCATCGACCCCGCCCGCCTCGCCTAACCCCACCCGGGGGACTCCCGTCCCCCACCCCCAGCTCATAACCACCCACCTCAGCCTCCCCCAATAAGGCCTTTCCCCAGCCTGTAGCTTTTAAGAAGTCTTGAAATGCATAATCGGATGTATCAGAGAGCATCTCTTTAAACACACTAAGATTGTACGCTCTTCTCCAATTCCCAGCCTGTATCTGCTGGCTTGAACGGGAACCAATATTGGCGCCAAAAACTGGTTGGAGGGGTCGTGGAGGTTGATGGGGTCGCCGGAGGCGTAGGTGTAGAGGTCGAGGGTGTGGGGATGGCGGATGGGATCGGGGGTGATGAAGTGGCCTGTGGTGGGATTGTAATTGGGTGGTGGTATGGAGGTGGATGGTTTCTGAGATGAGGCGGTTATCTTCATCAAAGGTGCGGTAGGCTTTGGAGGTTTCGGCTTCGTTGGGGATGAAAATGCTGAAGCAGCACTACTTGCATAATCACATATGCATTCTACTTACTTTCCACAATCACTTCAGGCTGGGATTGCACCTTTTTTCTTGCCTCTTCGTAGGTCTCTTTTTCTACCATGCAAAGCCTATTTCTATCCGGTGAGTGATTCTCGTATTCTAGCATTCCTTTGATCAAAGATGCACACTGCAATTTATCATAGGGCAAATTGTTTCGATCAACATCAACTATGAATACGAATATTTCGATATTTTGCTCTGTAAATGGGCAAGGTTTTAAATACTTTTGAAGGTCCTTACAGGAATTTATTTCCTCTAAAAAGATTTCTCCCGCCTGAACAACTTTCTTCCTTGCACTTACTACATCTAGCTCCCCCCTTTGCTGGAAACTCAATGCCAACATCTCTACACCGTGCATTGTCCCTCCCCCAGTTCCTATACAATTGATACCAATTTCCCTTTCAATTGTTTTGGCTGCTTTTAGAAGCACTTTATCTACGATCCTTTCTCTTTTTGAGACATCTGATCCTCTATCCCCATACGAAATCGAAGGGAAAACTCCAAAAAAGAATAACCCAATAAATAATGCGTACTTCAAATTAACCTCCATTCTCTGCTTTAAACTTGGCTATATGCTTTTGTAAAACCCCTGCAAAAGTGGGACTTCTAAAGTCATGATCCCATCGCTTAGCGTCTGGGTGGGGGTCTAGATGTATGAGCTGATTTCCATACTTCCTCATTCCTTCCACATCTGACAAAGGGACAAGATCTCTATTTTTACTTACATAGTTATATGAATTATGGCAAATTTCTCTTGGAACGATAGCGCCGGGGGCAATAGCGACTACGATGATGCGGTCCCGTATGTGTTGGGGGGCGGCTTCTAGCGCGTTTTTCACGTGAATGGCTCCTCCGCTATGGCAGATAAATAGAAGTTTTACTGAGGGGTCTTTGTGCACCCTAGTAAATAAGTCCCATAAGATTAACATCTGTGCTGCCGGTTTGCTGATGTAACCTCGGCGGTTTCGTAAACACTCTTGAACATCTGCGAAAAGCCAAGCAGTTTCATTATACACGAGTGCGCAATTATCTCCACCTCCATACTTTACGAGCTGATCTAGATGGCCATTTGCCATTGTATATGTGTTACAGATTCCATTGGTGAACATCGAAAAGGTATTTCCTGAGGCCATACTGTTTAAGGCGTCTTGAAATACATAATCGGATGTATCCGAGAGAACTTCTTCAAACACGCTGAGGTTGTGAGCGTTTCTCCAATTAATCTCTTGTATCTGTCGGCTTGTGCGGGGGCCAATGGTGACGCCAGAGGCTGGTTCGAGGGGTTTGTAGATTTCGTTGACGTAGAGGCCGGAGGGGTCGTGGAGGTTGATGGGGTCGCCGGAGGCGTAGGTGTAGAGGTCGAGGGTGTGGGGGTGGCGGATGGGATCGGGGGTGATGAAGTGGCCTGTGGTGGGGTTGTAGTAGCGGTGGCCAAGGGGAATGAGACCTGTGGGGTCGGGTGTGGTGGAGTGCCAGGTGAGGGAGAGGGCGTAGGTGAGGAGGTCGGTGGGTGTTGTGGGTATTTGGGGTCCGTAGGGTGGTGGTGGCTGGGGGGTGTGGGTGTGATGGTCGGTGAGGACGGTGGTGAGATGATGGAGGGTGTTGTAGTGGAGGGTGACGGTGTCGCCGGTTTCATCAGTGATGGCGTCGAGGCTGATGGGGCCGTGGAGTTTCCAGTAGGTGTGGTTAGGGGTGCGGAGGCCGATTTCTTGATGGGGTGTATGGGGGTCGTAGAGGGAGGTGTGGGGGCCTGCTTGTTGGAGTTGGCCTCGGGGGGTGTAGATGTAGTGTTGGGTGATGTTTTGGGCGGTATGGGTAGCGATTTTTCCGCTGGGGGTCCATTGGAGGGTTTCTGTGTGGGTGGTATCTTTTAGGTGGGTTTGAACATGGAATTAAAGAGGCTGAAGTAGCACAACTTGCATAATTACATATGTATTCTACTTACTTTCCACAATTACCTCAGGTTGAATTAATATCTTTTCTCTTGCCTCCTCGTAGGTTTCTTTTTCAACCACACAAAATGTATTTCTATCCGGAGAGTCAACCCTGTATTTTACAGTCCCCTTGTTCGTAGATACACACTGCAATTTATCAAAAGGTAAATTATTGCGATTAACATCAAATACAAGTATGCAGATTTCAATGTTTTTTGGCGTAAAGGGACAAGGTATTAAATATTTTCTTAGTTCTTTACAGGAATTAATTTCCTCTAAAAAGATCTCTCCTGCCTTTACAATTTTCACCCTCGCACTTGGTATGTCTAACTCTCCATTCTGTTGAAAACTCAGTGACAACATCTCTACACCGTGCATTGTTCCTCCCCCGGTTCCTATACAATCGATCCCAATTTCCTTTTCAATTGTTTTGGCTGCTTTTAAAAGTACTTTATCTACAGCACTTTCTCTCTTCGAAACATCTGATCTTCCCCCACTATACGAAATCGATGGGGAAATGCCAATAAAGAATAATCCAACAAATAATGCGTACTTCAATTTAACCTCCATTTTCCTCTTTAAACTCTTCTATCCGAATTTTTAAAACCCCTGCAAAAGTGGGACTTCTAAAGTCATGATCCCATCGCTTAGCGTCTGGATGGGGGTCTAGATGTATGAGCTGATTTCCATACTTCCTCATTCCTTCCACATCTGACAAAGGGACAAGATCTCTATTTTTACTTACATAGTTATATGAATTATGGCAAATTTCTCTTGGAACGATGGCGCCGGGGGCGATGGCAACGACGATGATGCGGTCACGTATGTATTGGGGTGCGGCTTCTAGTGCGTTTTTCACGTGGATGGCTCCTCCGCTATGGCAGATATGTAGA
>JAJACM010000025.1 GCA_022601545.1 Chlamydiia bacterium
ACATCTCCCCCTTCAGGGTATTCACCCTATACGACTAAAGGGGGAGATGTCTCGACAGAGCCGAAAAAGCCGAACTCGTCTGAGGGGGTCTCCTGCTGGCTTTTGCAACCGCCGCGGGCGGCACAAAATCCGCATAGGAGTACCCGCCTCAGATTCCCCACTAATATTTTTTTGAATTTGCTTACATTTTTTCAGTAGTGGTGGGTTCATTTTAGTAGTAGTGGTGGTTGGGGAATGGTCGCGTCTTTGGTGGGGGGGGTAAATGTTTATTTGGGGGTGGGATTTATTCGGGCGATGGGGTATGCTATTGGCGTAGAAATTCTAGGGATAGGTACTGGTCATGTTACGTGTGGCAATTGTTGGTCGGCCCAATGTGGGCAAGTCGGCGCTTTTTAATCGGATTTGTGGCCGGAGACAGGCGATTGTTGAGGACTATGAGGGGGTGACTCGGGATCGGAACTATGGGCAGACTGAGGTGTATGGCCGGAGTGTGGAGTTTATCGATACGGGTGGGATCGATGTGGATGAGACAATTTTGTTCCACGAGGAGATCAATCGCCAGGTGGAGATTGCTGTGGGTGAGGCCGATCTGATTTTGTTTGTCGCTGATGGGGTGTGTGGGGTGACCAAAGAGGATGAGATGGTGGTCAGGCGCTTGCGTAAGGTGGGTAAGCCGGTCTATTTGGCGGTCAATAAGATTGATACTGATGAGAGGGAGGGGTTGGTATTTGACTTTCTCCGGTTGGGGGTTCCGGATGTATTTGGGGTTTCGGCTGTACACGGAATGGGGATTGCCGATTTGCTCGAGAAGATGGTGGAGGATGCGCCATTTTTGATTGAGGACGAGAATCCGGGGATTCGGGTGGCGATTGTAGGACGGGCCAATGTGGGTAAGTCGACCCTTTTGAATCACATTTTGCAAGAAGATCGGAGTGTGGTAAGTGATATTCCAGGGACCACGCGCGATAGCATTGATGTGAAGATCGAAGTGGGGGATGAGTTATTTACACTCATCGACACGGCGGGAATTCGTCGCAAGTCGAGTGAGAAGGAGTCGGTGGATAAGTTTGCAGCCATCCGGACTGAGCGGGCGATTGAAAGGGCAGACATTTGCCTTCTGATCATTGATTCGCTCGATGGGTTTACAACGCAGGAAAAGTCGATTGCCGATATGATCGTTGAGAAGGGAAAAGGGTGTGTCATCTTCTTCAACAAGTGGGACTTGGTGCACGAGACCCGGATGGAGCATTACATTAAGGCTGCTCGGGCTGAGTTGTCCTTTTTGAATCACTGTGAGATGGTGATTGGGTCTGCAAAGCAGGGGCGTAATGTGCCAAAGCTCTTTGACGCGTTCAAACAAGTGTATACTTCTTATCATGAACGGATTGGGACAGGTGAGCTCAACCGATTAATTGAAGATGCGATGCAAAGACGTCATCCTCCAATGTTGGTGGGTAAGCGGCTCAAGGTCTTCTTCTCTTCACAGGTGAGCACCGCGCCTCCACAATTTGTCCTGTTTGTCAATAACCCTCAGCTCATGGTGGAGAGTTATCGGCGTTATTTGATGAATCAATTCAGGAAGCTCTACCCCTTCAAGGGAGTTCCTATCCAATTTAAACTCAAGAAGCGAACTGTTAAACGCCGCCCTGAGTTTCTACCTTCTAAATAAGCTATTCATAATAATTACTCGTAAATTCATAATTAGTAAAAATTAATTATATTATTTATTGGGTTAAAAAGTGAGTAAAATAAATACTGGATTGTTTGCAGGGCTGGCCCCCCTAGAAAAAGCCGACGAGTTGCTAGTTGATCCAAGTAAGGTTCGGATATTAAGCTTGGATGGTGGCGGGGTACGAGGTGCTATTACACTTCAGTATCTAATTGCTATTGAGACAATCACCGGTAAACCCATACAAGAGTTGTTTGATATTTTTATTGGGACCTCAACAGGGGCGATCATTGCCGGCATGCTATCTATTAAAGAAAATGGGAAGCCCAAGTATACCGCGCGTAAGGCACTGGAACTCTATTGTGAGTTGACAAAAGAGCTATTTGCACATCCCAAGAAGTTTCCATTCTTTCGCCCAATTTTTAGCGAAAAGAAAAAACGGGCAGTGCTTGAAAAGTATGCAGGAAAGATCAAGCTTTCAGAAATTGAGAAATCACTCTTTATCGTGACTGTTGATCTCAATACGAATAAACCATTTCTTTTCTCAAGTGTGCGTGCAAAAACATCTCCCGATCTTGACTTCTATCTTGCAGATGCTATAAATGCGTCCTCAGATGCAATTCCCTATTTTCCAGCTGGGTTCATCCAAAGCATTGGAAAAAATCCTGTTACAAATGATTATTTCCGCTTTAAAACGACCGATGGAGGGTATGCTGCTCAAAATCCCGAGGCGATAGGGATGGTGATTGGTCAGATTTTGCATTCGGGTAAACCGATATCCATGCTATCTCTGGGTACTGGACAGCCACACTATAATGAAACTGTAGATACGAATCATTGGGGCGAGCGCCAATGGCTAGAAAAAGGACACCTTATTGATCTATTTGGGGATGCTTCTTCGTCTGCCACTGAACAAACAGTTGGGCTACTCGCCTACTTACGACCAGACGTCATTTCTGACTACCTGCGCTTGGATGTAACATTCACCGGTGAAAAGCGGTATTCATTTGATTACTATGTGATTCCAGACCTAATTAAGATTGGGCAAGAATCGGTGGCTAAAGATAGCGATAAAATAATTAAGTTTGTCGAGAAATTGGTGCCCGAAGGTGAAAAAATTCAAGACAAAAACTGCATAAAAAACCTGAGAGAACCTGAGGTTTGCAAGACGATTCACAGACCAAGCATGTGGCAAAGAATCCTACGCTGGTTTTAACCAGGTAAAATAATAGAATAGGAAACAATATGGCTGAAATGAATTCACTTTTTAAAATGTATGAGGGACTCCCCAATAGAAGCAATGCGCTTGTTGGAGAATCTGTGAAGATTTTGAGTATTGATGGGGGAGGTGTACGTGGTGTGCTTACCTTGCAGTATCTCATTGCGATTGAGCAATTGACGGGTAAGCCGATTCAGGACCTTTTTGATATGTTTATTGGGACTTCGACTGGGGGGATTATTGTTGCCGCATTGAACGTAAAAGATTCAAATGGCAATCCGAAATATACAGCGGAAGATGTGCTCAATCTATACTGCAACTTGAGTAAGACTTTATTTGCGGATAACCATAAGACAGGATTGTTTCGTCCCAAGTTTAAAAATGCGGATAAACTCGAAGTTTTGGCAAATGCCTTTGGAAATGTGAAGCTCTCAGAGATTGAAAAGACAATCCTTTTAACCACTGTGGATTTATATACCGATCTCCCATTTCTCTTTTCAAATGAGAAAGCAAAGGCAAGCTCGGCTTTAGATTTTAATTTGAAGGATGCTGTGAATGCAACATCTGATGCGGTTCCCTATTTTGATTCAACTTGTGCTACGAGTCTTGGTAATGATCCCACAACAAATAAGCCTCTTAAAATTAAAGGGGTTGATGGGGGATTGAGTGCCAATAACCCAGAAGTGATTGCCTTTTTAGCTGCGCAAAAAATGTATCCGGGGGCTCCAGTTTCAATGCTTTCTCTTGGAACGGGGACATCGATGATTAATGATACGGGCAATACGCAAAGTTGGGGATTTTTCCAATGGCTGACGAAGGGGAAGCTGATTTCAATGCTTCAAAATGCGGTCTCTTCTCAGGCCTCTCAAAATATCAAAATGCTCGCTGAGTCAACTCCGCAATCGTTTTCACACTATTTGCGTGTACAACCGGTTTTTGATACGGCTGGCAAAGATACCTTTAACTATTCTGCCATTCCAGATCTGATCAATATTGGAAGGGAGTCTCTTGCTCAAAACTGTCAAGATTTGGTGGGATTCCTAAATGGAATTCGACCAGAAGAGCAGATCACCCAAACAAACTGCTTGGCTGGCCTGAATGAACCCGATATTTGTACTAAGATTCCAAAGAAAGGAATTTTGGGTAGTATATGGGGATCTATTTTTGCTAGTTAAAAAGTGGGATCCCACTTGTACTCGTAGCCATTGACCACTACTTTGCGGTAGACCCACTCATCGGAGTTTTCGCGTAGGAGGCGGTCACATCCCATGATGTATCCCTTTAAAAAGCCATAGCGCCGGATGGCATGTTGCATGTAAAGGGAGCTTGTGGGGCGGAAGTGGCTACGGGGGCCATCAACTGTTGAGAGAACATTTTGGTGGAAGGAAATAATTCTCTCAGAGAGATTTCCCATAATTGTGTTTCGCTTAGGGGGAGTGATGGGGATTTTCTCTTTTTTCTTGGGAAGGAGGTGGGTGTCTTTTCCCCACGGGTCATAATAGCCCGCCTTGGCAGAGAGGAGTGTGGGGAAGAGAAGGCAGATGAGGAGGAGCTTAGAAACCATGGGTGATCCTCAAGATGGGAAAGAGTCGGTTTTGTTGCATGTAGGGATAGGTGGTCTCTTCATAGACTCGCTCATTATAAAGCTTTGCTGATTCGCCAACACCATAGATGCCTCCAATATACCACCCCGCTTCAAAGCTTGCAAAAATGGCCCCAGCGGCGGGATATCCCCGATGGAAAAACTCGTAGGCTGCATAGACAAATGTGGTGTTGAGCAAGAAGGCTGTAAGCGCTGTTTGCTTCTGTCCCAAGTATAGATAGCCCGCTCCAGGGAGCACTCCATTGAGCACTTTGGCGGTGCGAATCGATTTCTTGTTGATCTCGTACGAGGAGAGGAGGGTGGAAACCTCTGGCGTCTCTCGCTTTTTCAAGCTTGGAATATCGGCTGCTCGCAATTCGGTGGAAAGGGCAATCTTTTCTCCCGTCTGCGGATAGGTGTGGTGGAGCATTTCCATCACGCTTGCTGCCTTATCGGGCTCTTCGTTTTTAAGGTATGCCTCATTGAGCATGACCAAAAGATCGTGGTAGGCGGGAAATTCTTGAGTGATATAGCGGAGCTCAGAATGTTCAAAGTGGTCGACGAGATCGTCATACTTTTTAGAAATGTAGTAGCAGAGGGCGATGTAGTAGTCGATTTCCCATAGACGCTCTTGGAGGGCATGGGGAATGAGGATCTTTGCCCGCTCAAAGGTTGAGATGGATCGGTAGAGATCGAGCCGTTTGGCAAAGGTGAGGGCGATGTGGTATTCTTTGCCCCATTCAGATTCCCGCTCTAGGGGAGAGAGGTCTGTGAAAGGGGACTCAAGGCGCTTCAAATAGTTGTCTTGAATTGTATAGCTGAGTTGGGGCTCAATCGATTCAGCAGTCTGGTCGCAGGAAGTAAGGGCAAGGACTAGCGCAAGGGGAAGGAGTCTAGTTAAGGTAGTCCTCAAAGTTTTCATCTTCGTCGTCAAATTCATCATCAAACTCGTTTTCCGGTGTTTTTACAATATCGAGTGCCTCATCAAAATATTGCTCATTGGCTTGTGAGCGGAGGAGATCCTCTTGGTTATTGGTGATATTATAGTATGTATCGGTATGTGGATCAACAATTTCCGGTTTTACGAAGATAACAATATTTTTCTTTTCAGCCAATCGGGTTGAATCGCTAAAGGCAGCGCCAATGGCAGGAAGCCCTCCCAAGCATGGAATCTTAGTCACGGTGCGCGTGGTTGAGTTACGGATCATTCCACTCAGGATAACAAAGTGCTTATCTGGAACATGCACCCTTGTTTGCATATTGGTCTTAGAGGTGCGGATTCCATTCACAGTAGTGGAGGAGGTGGTGTCATCGCCACTTCCCTGATCGAGTTGTTCTGAAATCTCCTCTTCAATATCGAGGGTAATGATGTCTGAATGGCCAATATAGGGGGTTAGGCTAAGCGTAATCCCCACATTGCGGTATTCAAGGTTAGCATTGGTGGTCTGGCTCAACCCAGAAGTGGTCACCAGCGATCCAGTAAAGGGGATGTTGTCCCCGCTAAATACCTTCGTATTCCGGTTATCCTGCGCAATCACCTTTTGGCTCAGAGCAACAGTAATATCCCCATCATTTTGCACCGCTTTAATCAGCGAGGCAAGGGTTAAGTAGGTTTGCCCTTTGTGGGTAATGATGTCTCCAATGACACCCAGTGATCCCGAATTGAAGAAGGGAACATTGTTACCGGTTGGAGAGCGCTCTCCATTGATAAGGGCCAGGTTATTTGGGAAGGTCTGGGTCGTATCATCGCCAGAACTCGAATCGGTTCTTGCCTGTGGCGTTCCAAAGTTTCCATAACTTCCCGCCAACTTATCCCGGTATTTGCCCGTTCCACCCCATTGGAGACCAAAATCCAAGAAGTTGGAGACGGTGGTCTCAATGACCAACACCTCGATAAACACCTGCCGCAATGGCTGGTCAATGCTCTTAATCAGCTCTTGCAGCTTGATCAATGTCTTAGGCAATCCACTCATCAATAGCGAATTGGTCACCTGGAGCCATTCAATGGATGAAATCGCATCAAGTAGGGCTCGATCTTTCTTGCTCCCCGATTGGCCAATTTCTTTCCCAATCTGCTTCAACGCGCTGACAATCTCCCCACCTTGGTGGTATTGGAGCTTGTACTGCATGAAGCTCACATCGTCAATGGTCTCAATATCGGGAATCTCATTTCCCCGCCCATGGCCAGCAATATCGAATCGTGCAAGAAGGTCTCTTACCTCATGAATCCCCTGTGGGCTTCCTGTGATGAGGATGCTTCCAGTGTCGGGGAGGAAGGTGAGGTGGTCGACAACTTGAGCCAACTCCTGATTATGCACCCCAGTCGAAACAAGATGGTGCTCGAAGTTTTGCACCATGGTGATGAGTTGGGGGCCGGAGACATTGGTAGGCTGGTAGAGCTCATAAGACTCAGGCGTTGGACGGGTCGCCGAGTGGGTCCCTGTTCCACTATCGAGTCGATCGAGAAGCATTGCAATCTCATCGAGCTCTTTTTTATGCCCATTGAAGATAATCGAATTATTTTCCCGAACCACCCGCGCGGTTTTGAGCGTTGTCACTAGATCCTTGTCAGAGCTCTTTCCAGAGTGGATCACTTCGCCAACAGCACTCTTCAAATGGGTGAGAAGCGTCTCTGCGGACATGTTCTTTGCCTTGTAGATAAAGAACGAGGAGCCAGATTTGGCTCGCGACTTGACATTCTCACTCGAATCGAGTGTCTTTAAGAAGGTTTGAACCTCCTTAATTGATTCTTGTGAGCCGACAAATTGGACCGAATTCGAATCGGGTATGGCCCGCATTGATTCGATGGTGAGGATCAAATCTGAGTCGCGAAGGGACGGAGTGGTTTGCAGCGCATGCTCTGTAATCCCTTGCAGGGCTGCTTTTAGTTCATCAAAGGAGAGGTAGTGCAGTTGATAGACAAACACTCTTGCTTGCTCGCCTGGGGTGTGTCTTGGTGTGTCAAAGGTGTGGATCAAGTCGACTGCTTCAGCAATGCTATCTTTTGTTCCAGTGAGTAAGATCGAGTTGGAAGTTGAGTGGTATTGCGCAGTCTTGAGTGTTTTGAGGAGGGTCTTGTCCGCAGTGTTAGTGCTTTCCAGATGGGAGGCTGTATTGCGCAAGTTCTCCAATATCACCTTGCCGGAGGTGTTGTCAATCTTGACCACACGATAGGAGCGGGCATTAGCAGCTGCATTTTCAGGCGTATCGGTGAGCTCAATCACCTGCGCAATTTGTTTCATGCTCGAGGAGGGGCCGTGGAAGAAGAGGACATGAGAGGAGGGGATCCACTTCATATGCTTGATCATTTCCACAGCTGGATTGTCCTTCGACAAGGTGCTCGCAAAAGAGGTAAGCGCCTGTTCCACCACATTGTAATCAGCATACTTGATCACAATGGGGAAGGTGCCCGCTCCCTTCTCGCTATCAATTGTTGGCAAGATGGTCTTGAGCTGGTCAAGGGTCTTCTGGTGACCAATAAAGATGATCGAGTTGGACTCGGGGATATATTTCAGGGTGTCGATTGTTTTAACAAGGCCACTATCTTTCTGTCCCGACTTTTCAAGTTGGGCAGCAAGTTGATCGAGTGACTCTTTGATTTGCGATGGTGTGGCATCTTTGAGCTTGTAGACCATGAAATCAGAGGGGCCAAACCGTCTCTGATCCGAATCATACGATTGCTCGATGGAACCAAGAAGGGTTTTAAGCTCCGAGATCGACTTCTGGTCCCCTGTAAAGAGAACGGCGTTGAGTCCATGCAAGATCTGCATCCGATCAATTGTTTCAATGAGCGAAGGGTCAGCAAGCCCATTCTCCTTGAAGTTCTTCTTGATATGGGAGAGTGTCACCTCTAGTTCTGCAAGGGGAATATAAGTAGGTTCGTAGAGATAGAAACTCGAATTCTCCAAATCAGCCGCTGGCTTATTGGTCACATCAAGACCTGTGAGCAACTGGCGGACCGCATTGAGTGTGGCCGGCGGGCCAACAAACATAATGGCGTGAGCCGACTTAATCACCCGCATGTTACCAATGACATGCATCAGCTCATTGGAGTTGAACCCTTGTTGTTCGGCCCCCTGGAGGATTTCGTGGAGTGAGCGCTCGATATTCTCAGGGGTTTTGTAGTTGAGCTTGTAGATGAGAATGTTGTCAGTCGATAGGTTTTGCCCCTTGTCGAAGAAGGTAGAGGAGCGATCAAGCTCTTCAAGGATAGCTTCTGTTCGCTCGATAAGGTAGGGAGTTGAGACGATAAATACCGTGTTAGACATGGGTTTAGCAACCAGCATGACCGGCTCATCGCTTGAAGACATGGGCTTGACAATCTTATCAGCAACTGCAATGAGCGCTTCGGGATTGCCATTTTTCACCTGGAAGGCCTTCACCTCAAAAGGGGTTTGGGGGACGTCGAGACTCAGCAAAAGCTCGGCAACTCTTTCGACATTGGAGGTAATATCGGTAACTATGATCTGACGAGTATCTGTCGACACCTCAACCAAAGCTTCGGTTGACAACATGGGAGCAATCAGTGCTGCAATCCGCGAGGGGTTGGTGTTGACAATGCGGAACACCTTTGTCACAAGTGGGGGGAGTCGCTTCCCTTGGAAGGGGAGCTCATCAGAGACCACAGTGGGGATTTGCCTCACCCCATCATTCTTATGAATCACCAAGTTGCGATTGTCTTCGAGCAAAGAGAGGTCGTGCATGCGCAACACTTGGATGAGTGCTGACATTACATTGGAGACATCGGTGGGCTCTTCAGAGATAATGGTCACATTGAAGTCGAGATCTTCTTGGTTGAAGATGAAGTTGACATCAGCAATGCGCGAGATAAACTTTAAAAATTCCTGAATCGAGACATTATCGAAGTTAATGGTGTAGTCTTTTTCTTCACTTCGTACCTGCTCTGTTCTCTCTAAGAAGGAAACAGGCGCTTTTGTCTCTTTGGCCTCTTTTGCGTATGCGGGTAAGGAACTTGCAAGAAAAGCCCCAAATGACAGGGCAATTAAAGCCCCTTGCTTGAATATCTGTTTCAGACAATTTAATTTACGCATAGCACCCTTGACGCCAGTACAGGTAAATATCAAATCGTAAAGAAATTTGGTGTATAATGCAATTTTTTTTTCGATAACATTTCTGGAGAAAAATTCGGGTAATGGTGTATAGTGGATATCCCTTTTTTCTGGAGGTAGACAATGAATGAGGTAAAACAGGGCCCAATGGAGTATGCCATGCCCCTGCTTGCAGCTGGGCTTGCAGTCATACTTCCCTTTAAACAGTTAATGGAAAAGAGCAATATGCAACTTGGCGCTAAAACAGTCAAGGTGACTTGGCGCGAGGGAATCACGCAAGGGTGTAAGACGCTTCCCACCGTCGGTGGGCTGATCGGCGCGCAGATGATTTTTCAACACATTGTCAAAGGGCGAATGGGACAAATGGGTTGGCAAGAGGGGATGCATACCGATTTAGCAAGCTCTGCTGTTGTGGGGCTTTGTTCATCACCCTTTGTTGCCGTGTTCAATGGAGGCACGATGGGATGGACCATCACTCAAAGCTTGAAGCGGTTCACGCCGCCGATAGCAGGGGCAATCGTTGGCCAAGAAACCGCCTTTGTGGGCGGCATTGCTTGCGCCGATCGAATCAGCGAGATCATGAAAGGGGCGCTTGGAGATAATAAAGGTGTTGAGTATACCGCCTACTACATTTCTGGCTTTGCCGGGAGTTATGTGGGCCATCCCTTTAATACTCTCCTCACCCGTTGGCAAGCAAATATGGCATTGGAATCCATGCCCCAACTCATGGCGGGAAGCCTCAAGAAGGGAAATGCGGTTGGCATTTTCACAATCTTGTATAAGGGGATTCAAGCAGTTGCCAATACCATTGCTAAAGAGACTACTCAACCCTCTGGATCGTGAGAACCAAGTGATGGGGATTTTGGATTTGAGGGATGTTTGTGCCGGCCAGCTTCTTTTGGAGCTGGTCGCTGAGACTCTTGGGTGAGAAATTGAGGTGGCGGCTGATGGTATCAATGGTGGTGTTGTGAATCGTTTCTGTCTGTTCGGGGGGAAGGGTATGCGATTGGTAGGTGTGGATAATGAGCATGTCCCCCTGATTCCAATTATCTTTAGTGGTCTGAATTTCGATGGAGGCGCGGTGACCGAGGAGGGGATTGCGCGTGTTTTGCGAACGGACCGAATCGAGGTGTTGCTTTTTCTGCCAGACTGTATCAAAGCCAAGCGAAGCCATTGAGAAGGCATTTTCCAGCGGATCGAGATGGAGGAGAGTGCAGGAAAATTGTTGGTTGGAGGGCTCTTCACAAAGCATCTCATTGAGCTTTTCTGCAATTTTTGCCGTAGTCAGAGGGTTTGTTTTCGTGATGGGACCGTGACAGGCGATCAGAGAGGTAAACATCCCTTTGAGGAAGGTAACATCGAGCGATCCTTCTAGCCGGTCGTCATGGGTGCGGGCGCAGATAACAAAAAAGGTGCCATCATTGAGCTTGATCGTATCGGCAAAAAGTCCAAGAGGGCCCTCTTGCTCATTGTAGGAAAGGCCAATATCGAGAGTGGGGGTTGAAAGCATGCGGGGAAGAGTCATATTGCGCTGGTGGGAAGAGATCGCCTCCCATGTTTCAAGCATCGCATCTTCACTCGACCGATCCTCATTAAACAATCCTTGTTTGAGATAACCCGAAAGATCGTGAATGAGATCGACAATATCGGTGTATCGATCGTGTGGATTGGGCATGAGACAACGCTGGACAATTTTGCGCAAATGTTTGGGGATCGCATTGACTGAAATGGAGCCATAAGTGAGCTTTCCTGTAATTAGCTCGTAGAGAATAATGCCGAGTGAATAGATGTCAGAGGCGTAGGTGAGATTAGAAGGATTCACTTTTTGCTCTGGGCTCATATAACTTGGCGTCCCAATGAGCCGTTGCATTTGCTCAAGTGGTCCCCCTTTTTGATCAGAGGCGAGTTGGGCGATCCCAAAGTCAATCACCTTAATGCCGCCACTTTCAGTGATGAGGATATTTTCAGGTTTCAGGTCCCGGTGAATCACCCCATGGGTGTGGAGGTGGAGGAGGGCATAGGCAACTTGGAGGACAATGTCGATCGAGCGGCGCATCGAAAACGATTTGCTGATGATAAACTGTTTGAGGGAGATGCCGCGGATAAACTCCATGGAAATATAGAGCCCTTGCTCCCACTCCCCTTGTCCATAGAGTTTGACAATGTTGGGATGGTCGGTGAGGCGGATAATATTGGCCTCTTTCAAAAATTGTTGCTTGAGCTCTTGGTGGGCAATACAATTAGGGCTGAGCACCTTGACCACGATGAGTTTGTTATCATCGGGATGGGAGGCGAGGTAGAGCAGGCTCATCCCTCCACTCGACAAGAGGCTATCAATTTTATAGGGGCCGATCATATCGGGAAGGCCAGGCGGTTTTTCGAGCCTTCCGTAGTTGGGGCAAGTGAGGTCGTTGTAAAAATCTGGCTGAGACATTGTGTCTCCTAGTAAATCTCTTTAATTTGCACACCAATCGTCTCTTCAAGCTCGACGATTTCACCTTTTGCCACTGCCTTTCCATTGCATGTGACGAATACATCGCGACCAAATGGCTGGGTGAGAGGAAGTGTCGAGCCGGGCGCAAGTCTTCCCAACTTATCTAGAGAAATGTTCACGCGACCCATCTCGATTCGAAGATCCATATCCACGTTGGCAAGAGAGACCTTTTCAATCGCATCCTCTTCAATAGGTGTCGGTGCCACCGCTTCAGCGGTTGGGGGGAGTTCTGGCTCCGGCGATTCCTCTTCTAATGGGGGAGGAGGAGGCGCTGCTTCATCAGTGTCGGAAAAGATGGGGTCTTCTAAAGGATCTAAAAAGGCATCATCTGGGAATTCTGGAGGTTGGGACATAGGGGTATCCTCATAATCGTATAAATAATCGAGTATCTTCAGCCCATCTTCCTTTCCTTTGAGGTGGAAGAGTGGCGTGTTGTTTAGATAAAGCTTGCAAGACCCTTTCTGCGTAGAGGGGGAGTAGGAGAGGTGGTCGCAGAGGAGGAGATCTCCCACTGATATGCCATCCCACTCGGCCGGCTTGATTTGGGTCGACCCAACAACGAGGGCTGTCTCGAGCATGAGCGACTCAGGGGCATTTAGGTTGCGAAGGGAAAGTGTGGCTGGTCCAAAATGGTCTTTAATCGCCTGAAATCCACTTTTGCCAATGATGAGATGGGCATAGTGGGTGGTTTGCCCAATTTGAGATTCAATTTGGAGACAATAGCTCTCTTCAAGGGGAGGGGATAAGTCGGATAGATTGACCGATGCCCCATCATAAATGTTGAGTTGGTTGAAGATGCGCAAAAACTGAAGGAGGGCAAAGTCATTAAAGCCCGCCCGCAGATCGGGATCGAGGAAGGGGGTGGCGGGTGCTTGGAAAAGAGCAGAGAGGGCATCAAAGAGACCATCTGTTGTCGCTAAAATAAGCGGGGCTCCAACAGGATCAAACTGTAAAAGGGTTTGGTTTGTGTTTTGGGCAAGGAGATCGGTCAATTGCTCTTTTGACTTCCACTCCATCTCTTTGATACTTAAATGAAAAGAAACTTCAGGATCAATCTGAAGCTCCTCGCGTAGCTTTTCATTTAGGAGATCCAGATCCACATTGGGGATTTGTCCGCACATGGGCAGGTCGAGAGAGGCGATCACTGCCTTCTCAATCCTTTTCATCCAAAATGGAAATTCTTGCTCACACAACATGGCCTTATTCACCCCTTCTTTCCGGACGATATATGAGAAACAGAGTTTTCACAACCGATTTTTTCCCCTTTTCGTCTTGTTTTGACAGGGGTTTGGACCTTTTGTTGAGATCTTTCCATTGGCACAATTGAAGGTGGGGCAAAAAGGAGTTGAGTATTAGGGAGTTGTGAGGTGAGAAACGATTGGAGAGACTCTGTGAGTGCTTCCATTGGCTTGGCGGCAAAATGGTCAGTCTCGATTGAAATTTTGTAACTGTTGGGGGCAGTGTCGAAATGTTCGATATGAATGTGAATTTGGCCGAGCTCAGTTTTTTGTTGTGTGAGGGTGAGAGAAGAGAGGGTAATTCCATCGACTTGGGTGGAGCGAATTTGGGAGAGCACCACTTTCGGTAACTGAGTGATTTCTACTTGCTTGATCGGAGCGGAATCAAATTGCTTCACCTCTTGGATCAGTTGCATGGGCGAGGGAGGAGGGGGAATGTTGGGCTCTTGATCGGGTTGTTTTTCTTTAAAAACTTTTTTAAATGGGGGGATAGTTTTTTTCGTTTCTGGTTTTACTGCCGGCTTTTCATTTGATTGCATATTCTCAAGTTTCATACAGAAAAGTATAAACGAGTTGGCATTTAGTTGCTACTCTGATTATTGTCGGTATCGGTTGAAGGAGCTTGGTGACGTCGCCGCTTGGTTGCCCCTTTTTTCTTAGCACTTGCTTCTGTTTGTGGAAGGACGGGGCGGAGCAAGTTGACTTCGAATCCATAGTTGCCTTGTCGAAAGGCTGTTTCCAACGTTTTCATATTGGTCATGAAAGTATTGTTGGCTGCTGCTGAGCCAATGAGTTGGACATTAAATTGGTGGGGGGCCGTGTCAAAATGCTCAATCTTCACCTTACAATCATTAAAAACAGAGCCGGGCATTTTGAGAGTGATTGTCGTAGTGCTCACCCCTTTATGTTGTTCGACCATCATCACCCCCACCATCCTTTGAAAGAGATCAAACACTTGGGGATGGAGATGGGTATATGAGGGTTGCACTTGTTGAATGGGTTCGGGGTGAGCGGTGGGAGCAAATGGGTGCTCTGTTGGGGTAATGGGGGCAGTAGGCTCTTCTTTATCTTCGTGGTGGGGCTTGTGGTAGGAAGGGGTTGGGCGGGCTTCTTGGATTGCAGCCTCTTTTTCAGTGGGGGGAATGGGATGTGTGGATTGGGGAGGAGCGGGTTGGGCTGGAGCGTCAAAGGGGACTTCTTGTTGGTCGACTGCTTTTTTTGTCACGTGGGGAGCTTTAGATTTGAGGAGGTGGGGTTTTTTCGAGGTGTAGGGGGAGCGGGGTTTATGGGTGGCTGGGGCAGTTTTGGTTTTTTCTTTTGCTTTGGCTGCTTTTTTTGCAGCAGGTTTTTTTTCTACGTGTTCGGTGTGAGATTCGGTTTGCGTAGCTTTGGGTTCGGGTGTCTTTGGTGCGAAGTTATCTTCTAGGTCGCTAGCATTAAGGGTGGGAGTTGAGATTTCTTCGTGAAACTCTTCTTCAGGAGGGGGCTGATTTTCAACAGGGCGCTGATCTTCTGAGATCATATCGTGAAAGGTCCCAGGGGCCTCGGACGTCATCTTGGGGGCTGTTCCCGTCTTAGTCACATCGAAGATCGAATCAGTCTCTTTCGAGTCTTTCATCAGGTGGGAGAAGTGGGCGTGGGCGGGAGGTGTAGGGGTTGTGATAAACTCCTCTTCTTCCTCTTCTTCTTGCTTGGGGCGGTTGCGTTTGCGTCTTTTCTCCGCCTCTTCAGACTCGTCCACTTTCATGATGCGCTTAAATGAGTCACTATCTACCCGTCCCTCTCTTTTGGGGTCTTCTGGAGGCCTAAACCCTTGGGGGTTATTGACGCGGTGTGACTCAGACATCTATTTTTCCCTCTTTTTTTGGAAGGGGTGGGCCACTTTTTTTCGGACATGCATGCTGCTGCCAATCTCGTCTGTCTCTTTTTCCGATTCTCTTGCTTCGTGCTTTTTCTGCTCTTTTTTCCACTCGTCTTTGTGCATGTCGATTTTTTCAAGCTCTTGGCTTTTTTTGAAGTGGTCCTTCCTAGCCTCTTCTACAGCCTTTTCTGCTTCTTTGACTTTTTCTTGTTGTTTTTCAACCTTTTTATTCTCGGCTTCTAACTTTTCTTCGACCACCTTTTTGATGTAGGTTTCCATCTCGAGAATTTTGTCGCTAGTGGTCCCTTTATCCAGGCTCTCAAGGTATTGATCGATCTTCTCTTGCTTATGCGCTTTAACTTCATCCCGCTTTTTCTCTGCTTGAACAAGCGCCTCTTCTTCTTTTTTAAGAGCCTCTTTTTTTTCGGCCAAAACCTTCTCAGCCTCTTCGAGTCGCTTTTGCTTGATTTGTTCGAGTTGAGCAAGGGGATAGGCGTCTTTTTTCATCTAAAGAGGATTTCCAGTTGATTGAGGGTCTCTTCCATCG